>NZ_JBUYEN020000001.1:0-522148 GCF_055229415.2 Bradyrhizobium sp. Leo114
GGAGGTCGTGATGGGCGATGCCGCCTACGATTCCGATGCCTTGCGATCCGCGATCGCCGCAAAAGGCGCTCAAGCCGTCATTCCGAACAACCCCTCACGGGCAATCAAATATCCGCTCAACAAACCCTTCTATGCCGAGCGTCATCTAATCGAATGCTGCTTCTCGAAACTGAAGCGTTTCAGGCGCGTTGCTACGCGCTACGAAAAAACCGCACGAAATTACTTCGCTGTCGTCGCTATCGCCGCAACTCTGCTCTGGCTAAGATAACTGTCCACGCGACCTAGAGCATATTCGGTTCTGATTGAATCAGAACCGAAGCTCCAGATTCTTGTTTTGACGCGTTTTCTGCGCAGATAAGTCTACGCAATCTGCGTAAACTTGATTGCTATGCGAACCGGCGTCCACTTCGCTCGAAAACGCTCTAAATTACACGTTCGCACTGCACTATTTGACGGCGCGCATTGTCGGACGGTAACAAGCTGCCTAGATTGTGCTCGCGGAGCCACTTCCCTTTCGTCCGGCTCCGTCGAGCAAGGCGTTGGCAAGGCGTGTGAATGAGCGCGATTTCGCTTCCCCCCTCCGAATCCCTGTTCCGTCCGATGACCGATCCGTTCGGCCGGACGATCCGCTACCTGCGCGTCTCCGTCACCGACCGCTGTGACCTGCGCTGCTTCTACTGCATGTCGGAAGACATGACCTTTCTTCCGAAAGCCGATCTCCTGACGCTGGAAGAGCTCGACCGGCTGTGCTCCGCCTTCATCGCCAAGGGCGTGCGCAAGCTCCGCCTTACCGGCGGGGAGCCCCTGGTGCGGCGCAACGTGATGACGCTGGTGCGCTCGCTGTCGCGGCATCTTGCCAGCGGCGCGCTCGATGAATTGACGCTGACCACCAACGGCTCACAGCTCGCGCGCTTCGCCGGCGAACTCGCCGATTGCGGCGTGCGCCGCATCAACGTCTCGCTCGACACGCTTGATGCCGACAAGTTCCGCGCGATCACGCGCTGGGGCGACATCGACAAGGTCCTGGCCGGGATCGAGGCGGCACGGGCCGCGGGGCTTGCGGTCAAGATCAACGCGGTGGCGCTCAAGAACATGAACGAGGACGAGATCCCCTCGCTGATGGAGTGGGCGCACGGCAAGGGTATGGCGCTGACCCTGATCGAGGTGATGCCGATGGGCGACATCGGCGCCGGCCGTATCGATCAGTATGTGCCGCTGTCGCTTCTCCGCGCCCGGCTGGAAAAGCAGTTCACGCTGACCGATCTCGAAGAAAGCACCGGCGGCCCTGCCCGCTATGTCCGTGTCAGCGAGACCGGCGGCAAGCTCGGCTTCATCACGCCGATGACCCACAATTTCTGCGAATCCTGCAACCGCGTGCGCATCACCTGCACCGGCACGCTGCACACCTGCCTGGGCCACGAGGATGCCTCCGATTTGCGCAAACCGCTGCGCGCGTCGGCAGACAACGAGCTCTTGTCCGCCACGATCGACCGTGCCATCGGGTTGAAGCCGAAGGGGCATGATTTCATCATCGACCGCCGGCACAACCGCCCCAGCGTCAGCCGGCACATGAGCGTCACCGGCGGCTGAGGGCCGCCCGCCTCGGCCCAGCCAGCCCTCTCGAAAACGGCCGATCGGACCGGGATTCACCAAGCCCATGCAGCGGCTTGGGGCCGCGTCAATTTGCCCATTTTCCAATTGACCTTATCACCCCACGCTGAAATGGTGCGGCAGCTTTCACGCCAGCTCGGCCGGACAGGCCGCTGCCCTACCCGGTGCAGCCAAGACGGCAGAAGCACACCGATGGGGAGGACTGGCATTGCAATCGCTCGTAGAGGTGAGCTTTGGCACCGCGCGCGTTGGCGCAGTGGCGTAGCGATGCTCGTTGACACAAACGGCGCGCGTTTGGCGCAGCCGCGGAGACCATAATGCGCCCTTTGATGGGATTGAGTACAGCCATCGACCGGCTCAATGAGAAGATCGGCTATATCTGCAACCTCCTGGTGCTGATTGCCTGTCTCGTCAGCGCGGGCAATGCGATGATCCGCTACGCCTTTTCCTATAGCTCGAACGGCTGGCTCGAAGCGCAGTGGTACATGTTCGCCGTCCTCGTGATGTTCGGCGCGTCCTACACCTTCAAGCGCAACGAGCATGTCCGGGTCGAGATCTTCTATCTCATGCTGTCCGAGCGCGGCCAGCTCTGGCTCGACCTGATCGGCACGCTGTTCTTCCTGATCCCGGCCTGCCTGCTGCTCGCTTATCTGTCCTGGCCGTTCTTCTACCAGTCCTATGCGGTCGGCGAGATCTCAAGCAATGCCGGCGGCCTGGTCCGCTGGCCAATCAAGTTCGTCATTCCGGCGGGTTTCGTGATGCTGGCGTTGCAAGGCGTCTCGGAGGTGATCAAGCGCATCGCGGCGCTGCAGGGCTATGTGACGATCGACGCGAAGTACGAGAGGCCGACCCAATGATTACGCTGGAGATGATGCCGCCACTGATGTTCGGTGGCATGATCATAGCCATGCTGATCGGCTACCCCGTGGCATTCACGCTGGCCGCAGTCGGGCTTTCGTTCGGATTCCTCTCGATCTATCTCGGCTTCTTCGACCTCAACTTCCTGCAGGCGATCCCCGGCCGCATCTTCGGCAGCGTGCTGTCCAATGAGCTGCTGCTCGCAATCCCCTTCTTCACCTTCATGGGCGCGATCCTGGAACGGTGCGGGCTTGCGGAGGACATGCTGGATTCGATGGGCCAGTTGTTCGGCCCGATCCGCGGCGGCCTCGGCTATTCCGTCATCATCGTCGGCTTCATCCTGGGCGCGATCACCGGCACGGTGGCGGCGCAGGTGATCGCGATGGCGCTGATCTCGATGCCGGTGATGATCCGCTATGGCTACAACATACGCTACATCACCGGCGTGCTGGCGGCCTCCGGCACCATCACCCAACTGGTGCCGCCGTCGCTGGTCCTGATCGTGCTCGCCGACCAGCTCGGCAAATCGGTCGGCGACATGTATCTCGGCGCCTGGGGACCATCGATCTTCCAGATCCTCCTGTTTGCCGGCTACACCTTCGTGCTGGGCATCATCAAGCCGAGCCACGTGCCGGCGGTGCCAAAGGAAGCGCGCACGCTGACCGGCTGGGCGCTATGGAAGAAATGCCTGCTCGGCATCATTCCATCCGCGGTGCTGATCTTCGTCGTGCTCGGCACCATGATGATGGGCCTTGCGACCCCGACCGAAGCCGGCGCCATGGGCGCGGTCGGCGCCATCGTGCTCGCCGCGATCCACCACAAGGATTTCAGCTCGACCGGCCACAAGGTAATGATCGCCGGCGTCATCGCCGCAGGCATCGGCACCATCGTCGCGATCCTCTACAGCGAGAACCTGATCTTCAAGATCATGTTCGCCATCACCTATCTTGCGGTGGTCTGGATCTGCCTCGAGGCGGTGCGCATTCCCGACCTGCGCGACCTGATCAAGCAGGGCTATGAGACGACCATGCGGATCACCTGCATGGTCACCTTCATCCTGATCGGCTCGACCTGTTTCTCGGTCGTGTTCCTCGGCGTCTCCGGAGGCGTCTGGCTCGAGCACCATCTGACATCGCTGCCCGGCGGCGTGTGGGGCTTCCTGATCTTCATCAATCTCTTCATCTTCTTCCTGGCCTTCTTCCTCGACTTCTTCGAGATCGCCTTCATCATCCTGCCGATGATCGCGCCGATCGCGCAGAAGATCCTGGCGCCGGTCGTCGGCCCCGATGCCGCCCTGATCTGGTTCGGCGTCATGCTCTGCGTCAACATGCAGACGTCGTTCCTGCATCCGCCGTTCGGCTTCGCGCTGTTCTATCTGCGCGGCGTGGCGCCGAAGGAAGTGAAGAGCTCCGACATCTATTGGGGCGCGATGCCGTGGATCGGACTGCAGGCGATCATGGTCGCGCTGGTGATCGCCTTCCCGATCACGGTGACGGCCCTGCTCGACAAGCCGCTCGACGTCGACCTGACCAAGGTGAAAATCGAGGTGCCGCAGATCGACCTGCCGCCGCTCGATTTTGGTCAGCCCAAGAATTGAACTGGCGAACTGATCTGGCCGTGCCCTTCCTCCGGAGGGTGCGCGGGCAAATAGCCGCGGCGAAGCTGCTGGACGGCTGCCGATCGGGATCGGTATGGACGGGCTTGGGGGGATCAGGTCTTGTTGGCCGCAATCGTCGCGATCTTTGTCGTCGCCTACGCCGCGATCGCGCTGGAACACCCGATCGGGATCAACAAGTCAGCCTCCGCATTGCTGGGCGCCGGACTGCTCTGGACGGTGTACGCCGTGGCGAGCGGCGACGCGGCCCTGATCGACAAGCAGCTCAACGAATCCGTCTCCACGACCGCGCAGATCGTCTTCTTCCTGCTCGGCGCCATGACGATCGTCGAGGTGATCGATGCCCATAACGGCTTTGAAGTCATCACCTCGCTGATCCGCACCAGGAAGCAAGTCACCCTGATGTGGCTGGTCGGCTTCGTAACCTTTTTCCTGAGTGCGATCCTGGACAATCTGACGACCACGATCGTGATGATATCGCTGATGCGGAAGCTGCTCGACGATGCAGACGATCGCCTGTTCTTCGCCTCCATGATCGTGATCGCGGCCAACGCAGGCGGCGCATGGTCGCCGATCGGCGACGTGACGACCACGATGCTGTGGATCGGCGGACAGATCACGCCGCTCGCGATCATCAAGGGGGTCTTCCTCGCTTCGCTGATCAACTTGATCGTCCCTCTCCTCGTCGTCTGCTATTTCTTGCGGGGCAAGGAAATTCCAGCGCTCGCAGAGGTGGAGCGTGAGACGCCCGAGACCAGCGTCTTCGAGCGCAACGTGATGTTCTATCTCGGCCTCGGCATCCTGATCGCGGTGCCCGCCTTCAAGGCCGTGACGCACCTGCCGCCGTTCATGGGAATCCTTTTTGGACTGGGCATCCTCTGGACGGTTGGCGAACTGATCCATCGACACAAGGAGCAAGACGAAAAGGAGCATCTCACCCTCCTCCACGCGCTGACGCGGATCGACATGGGCTCGATCGTCTTCTTCGTCGGGATCTTGCTGTCGGTCGCAGCGCTCGAGCACACCCATGTTCTGGAAATACTGGCCAGGTGGCTGGATGCGACCATCGGGCGCCAGGACATCATCGTCATCGCGCTCGGGCTTCTCAGCGCCGTCATCGACAACGTGCCGCTGGTGGCGGCGACGATGGGCATGTACAGCCTGACTCAGTATCCTTCGGACAGTTTCCTGTGGGAGTTCATCGCTTACTGCGCCGGCACCGGCGGATCGATCCTGATCATCGGCTCGGCGGCAGGCGTCGCCGCGACGGGCTTGGAGAATATCCACTTCTTCTGGTACGTCCGCCGCATCAGCGGCCTTGCCTTGCTCGGCTATTTCGCCGGCGCCGCCGCCTACATCATCCAGTACCGCCTGCTGCACTAGAGCATTTTCGGTCCTGATTGAATCAGAACCGAAGCTCTAGATTCTTGTTTTGACGCGTGCGAACCGATTTCCACTTCGCTCGAAAACGCTCTAACCCCTAGCCCGGGTGCCGCGAAGCGCGACCCGGGACATCTGCATCAACATCTCCGGCCGGTCCCGGGTTACGCTAACGCTTCACCCGGGCTACGACACTTGGATTCATAAGTCGCTTGGCTTGGTTTACGTCCGTTCAACCGCCCATAGCGACCGAGGACGGAGGACTGAGTTACTGGACCTCGGCGATCTTCGGTTCAGATGACAGCATCTGCGCGTTGGTTACCGAGGGCCGGTTCGACGGCGATGCCGGGTCCGGCGATCGGAAAGCGGCGTCGGGCGGCGCTCCCTGGGATGGTCGACGGGCAGCGGTTGCCGGAAGCACGATCACTTTCGCTCCGACTTTCACCCGCTCATAAAGGTCCACGACGTCCTCATTGGTCAGCCGGATACAGCCGGACGAAACCCGCTTCCCGATCGTATCGGGCTTGTTGGTGCCGTGAATTCTATATTCGGTCTCGCCCAGATACATCGCCCGAGCGCCGAGCGGGTTGCCGGGACCGCCTGCCATAAACCGCGGCAGATAAGGCTGACGCACAAGCATCTCTGCCGGCGGACGCCAATCCGGCCATTCCGTCTTACGGGCCACAGTCTGCTCGCCTGACCATGTGAAGCCTTCGCGGCCAACACCGATGCCGTAGCGCAACGCTTGCGTGTCGCTCAGAACGAAATACAGGAATGTGTTCTTGGTATCGATGATCACGGTGCCCGGCGTCTGGTGGCTCGCGTAGTCAACTACCTGCCGAACAAATGCTCCGGGACCGTCAGCAGCTTTTGGTGGTTCGACCAGAGGCGCCGGGACCGAAATCGGAGCCGGAGCTGGCGCTGATGCATGAACTGGAGTTGACACGTGAACCGGAGTTGACGATGCCAGGGCTTGGGGAGCGGACGGCTTCCGTATCGGTTGCACGCTCGTCGGGCGAGACAGCAAGCTGTATCCCAATGCGGCCACGGCCACGGCGCCAACTGCAACTCTCGCGGCCATTGGTAGTGCGAGCGCTTCTGCCTTTCCACGTTTGGCCCGCTTACTCATATCTTTCCCCCAGTCACCATGCCCGGAAGAGGTACCCAGCAAAATTTAAGAAACTTCGAAGCGATTTCGCTCAGGCTGCAACCGTTAGCGGTGGTTAACGCCGAACTCTTGTTCGGCAACATAAAAATTGGGAGTGACGCTCGATATCAGTTTGGCGACGTGGACGACGCATGTCACATTGCGGAACGAGTCGAAGTCTGAATTGCCCGGCCGAGCGGACACGCTCCGCTCTTTGGTTAACAGCGGCTTCGGGTCAAAGCGCGACCTCCCCCAATCCGTATGGGTCAGTCTACTTAGCCTGTCCAGAAAACCATAGGCCTCACTTCGACGCTCTAGTTTCACGCAAACATCTTTATCGCCGACTTCCTTTGATCGCTATGGGTCACAAGCGGCGGTAGAAACTCGCGCGAGCGAGTTTCCGGACGTGAGAGCGGACCTGCGAGATCGGGCGCCAGGATATCATCGTCATTGCGCTGGGATTGCTCAGCGCCGCCGCCTACATCATCCAGTAGCGCCTGCTGCACTAGACCAGTGCGCCATAATATTGCGTCATTCGCTCAACATCGTTCCGACTCGCGGGGAGCTGCTCATGTGAAAGGAACAAGCATGCGACGCTTTCTATTCATCATCGGGCTTCTTGCCGCGCTGATCATTTCCCCCGTCACCCAAGCCCAAATCATAAGCATTACGATCGCCCCACCGGAGCTTCCGGTCTATGAGCAACCGCCGCTTCCAGCCCCTGGGTACATTTGGACGCCCGGCTATTGGGCTTACGGCACGGACGGTTATTACTGGGTTCCGGGCACCTGGGTGGAGCCGCCGGCCGTCGGCCTGTTGTGGACGCCCGGTTACTGGGCGTGGCGTGACGGTGTTTACGCGTGGAACACCGGTTATTGGGGGCCGCGTGTCGGCTTCTACGGTGGCGTCAACTATGGTTTCGGCTATGGCGGCGTCGGCTATGAAGGCGGCCACTGGGACAATGGCGTGTTGGCCTACAACCGCACCATCAATAATTTCGGCAGTGTCAACGTCACCAACGTCTATAGTAAGACCGTGATCAACAACAACATCACGCGTGTCAGTTTCAACGGCGGCAGTGGTGGCATCACGTCTCAGCCGACGGCGCAAGAGCAAGTGGCTGCGCAGGATCACCACGTTGCTCCTGCGCCCGCGCAGATCCAGCAGCAGCACCTGGCGAGCACGAACAGAGCGCTGCTCGCCTCCGAGAACCACGGTCGCCCGGCAATCGCAGCGACAGCCAAGCCCGGCGAGTTCACCGGCAAGGGTATTGTCGCCGCACGGGAAGCCAAGCCGGGACCCGCGCCGCTGCCGCAGCCGGTCGCTCCCAAGGCACCTGCGAACAATGCGGTCGCCAACAAGCCGCTCGAGAGCAAGCCTCTTGCGGCCACCCCACCCGGCAATAAGCCTGTTGCGAACGATCCTCCCGCCGCGAACAAGTCACTTGAAAACAAGGCATCTGTTGGCTCGGAGCATGCTGCGCCGACCAACGGAGCGCTGCCCAAGCCGCCGAATGCGGCGGTCAGACCGGAAGCAAAGCCTCTGAATGCCGCAGCGAAGCCGGCAAATGTCGCAGCGAAACCGGTCGCCGCCCCACCGGCGCCAAAACCCGGCGCCGTTGCCGCGGCCCCGAAGCCGCCCCAGCATCCATCCGCTGCTCCAGCGCCACATCGAGTTGCCGCCGCGTCGCATCCAGCGTCGCGCCCCGCGCCCCACCCGCCGGCTGCAAAGCGGAATGTCTCGCCGCATAACGAGGCGCATTAGACCATGACCCGATTAGGCGGATTCGGATCATGTTCTCATCTCTTTGTTTGAGCATGATCCAGCGCTCGAGACTCGAACTCCCGGTCGCCTTTCGCCATCCAGCCGCTAAGCGCGTGTCAACGCTTCGCGCACGTTGACACGTTCCCCGCCTGGCTTGCTGACATAAAGATGGCTCTCCAGGACGGATTGCATGTTCTCGAACATCGAATAGAGATCGTCGCAATATACCGACGGATTGTCGTAACCATTCGCCTTGGAAAAACGATGCGGAAGATACCCCCCTCCGCAAGCATTCATGAACTTGCACTGCCGGCATTTCTCGCAAAGATTGATTGAGGCGTCGCGCGCCGCTTTCCAGCGCGGTTCGTTCCTGACCTCGTCGATCGCATGATCGAAGATGTTGAACCTGGTCCGCGTGAAGCCGTCGCCCGCGATGCGGAGCACATCGTGGGCCTCCACGGTGCCATCGGTCATCACGGTGCAAAGCTCGATCGGCTTGTGGCCGACGCCTTCGGTCGGCGAATTGTTGCCCAGCAGGGCAGTGATCATGTCGGAAACGATGCGGATATTGGCGGTCGGCGCCGTGCGATTTGCCGTCAGCCACAAGTCGAACAGTCCGTTGTAGAACGACGCAATGGACGCCGGCTTCTCGTCCACCGTCGCATCGGGGATCATGATGTCGTAGTTCGCAATTCCGCACGCGGTGAAAAACGCGACATACTGCTCCGGCGGGTACGCGGGATTGCAGACAGCCAGGGCGCTTACGCAAATGTCGCGCGAGACCAGCATGCGGGCGGCGCGCTCCACCGCAGCGTGGGTGCCCGTCCCCTGAAATGTCCGACGGTGAAGGTCGTGAATATGTGCCGGTCCATCGAGACTGATCGCAACCGAAATGTTGCGTGTCTCGAAGCAGTCCAGCCATTGATCATCGATCAACACGCCATTGGTCGTGACCGCGATGGGAATGTCGCAGCCGGTTCGCGATGAAATGCGCTCGCAGCCCTCGGCAAAACGGTGGAAATTCTCGACACCCCAGAGCAAGGGCTCGCCACCGTGCAGAACGATGGGAAAATCGACGAGGGAGTATCGTGCGACGTGTTCTTCGATGCGCTGCAACAATTGATGTAGCACGCCGGTGCTCATCAGCTTGGGCTTGTCGTAGACGGCCGCGTCGCGAAACCAGTAGCAATAGGAGCAGTCGATGTTGCATCGCGCTGCCACCTTGACCAGCAACTGCGTGATCGGCTGGTCATGGAAAGCGACAGGATTTGAATCGTCAAACAACATGCCGATGCCGGTACGCGCCTGAAAAAATTGCGATTAGCTAGTATCCCCGAACAAAGCCCCCTCTGCGGAACGCGCCCGCTCCCGGAGCGTACGCGCCTCTGCGGAAGGCACCTGCCCCTGGAGCGTATCCGGCCCTGCGAAAGACGCCCGCATGCGGCCCTCGGCCAAAGCCTCGCCTGAAATAAACTTGATTTACAACGGGTTGGTCAGGAATAACCGCGGGTTGGTCGGAGCTAAGTCCTTCTGTCGAACTCTGCTCGCGCAGTTCGTTAAGCAGCGCGTCGATGCCGGGATGGTCGCTCTGAATTGTTGCACCTGGCCCGTGCAATTGCAGGAGGCTCGCCAAAACCTTCAGCGTGGTAATCGCCATGGTCGTGCTCCTCTTCGCGATGCAGTTCAACGAACGAGCGAAAGGCCGGATGTTTATCTCAACCGAACGAGCAGCCGATAGTATACCTTTCCTATTGCAGCGTAAATGTGGTGATGCCGAGGTGTCGCCACTTTTACACCAGGCGCCGCGGATACGCCGACGTCCGAGGGAGCCAAGTTTCGAATGGACAGCACGATGAGCCTCAAGCCCGATCTAGAACTGTCCGTCGCGACGGCGCAGGCGATCGTTGATCAGACCGTTTCGAAGCGAGCTGTTGCGACGATTTCCAGGCTTCATGGCGGCGAGATCTCAGCAGTTTACGAGATCGCTTTCGCGGATCACGCGCATCCACCGCTCGTATTGAAGGTTTATCCCGACGAATTGCATTGGAAGATGCAAAAGGAGTTGACCGTCATTGGCCTAGTCCGAGATCGCCTTAGCGTGTCTACTCCACGCATTCTGCTTGCGGACGACTCAAAGAGATTGCTCGGTCTAAACTTGACATTGATGACCAAGCTCGAGGGTTCGATACTGGGCCGACTGGAAGCGACTCTGGACGCGGCGCAACGGCTATCCGCTTACGCACAAATCGGCCGGCTGCTCCGCGAGTTTCATTGCATCGCCATGGACGCATTCGGCTACATCGGTGCGAACGGAATCTGGACGGCGCATTCGACAAACCACCAGTACCTGACGCATCAATTCCAACGAAAGCTCAAGGAATTTGCCGAACGCGGCGGAAATGCAGACCTTGCCAAGCGGGTTGCCAAGCATCTCGCCGACCGCGCCGAACTGCTCAGCGACTGCACGCAAGCGGTGCTATGTCACAATGATCTGCACGCGGGCAACCTGCTTGCCACCGTCTCAAATGGCCGCCTACGGCTCACTGGTGTTTTGGATTTTGAAGGCGCGCTGGCCGGAGATCCGCTGATGGATGTCGCCAAAGCACTCTATTATCTCGACGCAGAGGCAAGGAGCGCGCTCCTTGACGGATACGGCGTCATGGACCGAAAGCACTGGCTTTTGACGCTCGACCTCTACCACCTATACTTCGTTCTCGAACTTTGGTGCTGGATGGCCCAAATTGGAAACAGGCAGCCGCTCGACCAGCTGGCTTTGGACCTGGAGCGCTATAGCGCCACGTGATCGGCCGAAGGTCAGCGCAAACATCAAACCGCGGATAGCGGTTGCGCAGTTCCGGACACGGAAGAGTGACATGTTCTATCCCAACTGCGATGCACGCATGGCAGAAGGGCGCCGCCATAACGTTGTAAGTAGTCGCGCCAGCACGAATAATGCTCATCATTGAATCGCTTCAGGGAAGGTACGATTGTCGCTTGTCGTTGAGGAGACCAAACAGTTCGGCGTGAAGCGCGCAGCATTTGCCGCCACGATCGGCAACATGCTCGAATTCTATGATTTCATCACCTACAGCTTCTTCGCGATACAGATCGGCCACACCTTCTTCCCTGTGCAAGGCGAGTATGGCAGCCTGATGCTGTCGCTTGCGACCTTCGGCGCGGGTTTCATCACGCGCCCGATCGGCGGGATCGTGCTTGGCATCTATTCCGACCGTGTCGGCCGGCGGCCGGCAATGCTGCTCAGCTTTGCGTTGATGGGGAGCGCGATCCTGGCGATCTCGATCACCCCATCCTACAACGCCATCGGCCTTGCGGCGCCGATCATTGTGATCGTGGCGCGCTTGATGCAGGGATTTGCGCTCGGCGGCGAGGTCGGGCCGACCACGGCCTATCTCCTGGAGATCGCCCCGCCGGAACGTCGGGCGCTGGTGGTCTCGTGGCAGCCGACAAGCCAGCAGATCGCCGCCACCACCGGCGCGCTGGTCGGCTTCCTCTTGAGCAGGACGATGACGCCAGAGGCGCTGGATTCCTACGGCTGGCGCGTGGCGTTCCTGATCGGCGCCATCTGCCTGCCGTTCGGGCTCTGGATGCGCCGGACGCTGCCGGAGACGATCCCGCAAGGCGAAAGCGGCGCCCGGCGCATCGAGAGCTCGAGCCATCTCGCGCTGGCGCGCCGGCACATTCGCCTGATTGCACTGGCGCTGATGATCCTGGCGAGCGGCACGATTTCGACCTATGTGACGCAATACATGACGACTTATGCGCAGAACACGCTCCATGTGGCGCCGTCTCTGGCCTTTGCGACGTCGCTTGTCAGCAATGGTCTTGGGATCGCGGGCGCGTTGCTGGGAGGCTGGCTGGCCGACTTGCTGGGTCGCAAGCCGGTCATGATCTATCCGCAGATCGTCACGCTCGCGCTGACCTATCCGATCTTCCTGTGGATCGCCGGTGCACCCGGCGCGTGGTCGCTGTTGTTCGGCTTCGGCGCGCTATCGCTGATCGGATCGCTGCCGTTCACGGCTTTCTATGCCACCTTCACCGAGGCGCTGCCCCAACAGATCCGCGGCGGCGTGTTCGCCACCGTCTACGCGGTTGCAATCGCAAGCTTCGGCGGCACCGCGCAGCTCGTGGTCACGTGGCTGCTGCATATTTCAGGAGATCCGCTGGCGCCCGCCTGGTACCTGTTGCTTGCGGCCGTCGTCGGACTGATCGCGATGAGCCTGATGCCCGAGACGGCACCGGTGAAAGTGCAGGCTGGTGCACCAGCCCGTAGCCCGGGTGGAGCGAATGCGTAACCCGGGACGTCGGCATCCGCGACTACGCGCGGTCCCGGGTTGCGCTGCGCTTCACCCGGGCTACGGAGCAGGCCACCCCTTTGATTGATCGACGGATCAGCTCTGCGAGTGGCGCGCCATGAAGTTGTCGTAGCCGACTTCGGCGACCTGGAACCATTGATAGCCGTTGCTGGTATAGGCTGTCAGCGATTCATAGACCTTCTTGAAATTGGCGTTGCTGGCCGCGACTTCGGCGTGCAGCTCCTTTGCCGCCTTGAAGCTTGCTTGCATGATCTGCGGCGAGAAGGCATGCAGCTTGGCGCCGCCCGCGAGCAGCTTCTTCAGCGCGGTCGGGTTCACGGTGTCGTACTTCGCCATCATCCAGTTGTTGGCTTGATGGCCGGCCTGCTCGAGGATGGCCTGGTAGTATTTCGGCAACGCATTCCACTTCTCGAGATTGACGAAGACCAGCAGCATCGGGCCGCCTTCCCACCATCCCGGATAGTAGTAATGCGGCGCGACCTTCTGCAGGCCGAGCTTCTCGTCATCGTAAGGGCCGACCCATTCGGCGGCGTCGATCGTGCCTTTCTCAAGCGCCGGGTAGATGTCGCCGCCGGCGATCTGCTGCGGCACGCAACCGAGCTTCTCCATGACGCGGCCGGCGAAACCGCCGATGCGGAATTTCAATCCTTTGAGATCATCGACGGTGTTGATCTCCTTGCGGAACCAGCCGCCCATCTGGCAGGTCGTGTTGCCGGCAAGCAGCGAGGTGACGTTGTAGCTCTTATAGAACTCGTTCAGGAGCTCCTTGCCGCCGCCCATCATGTACCAGGCCTGATTGAGCCTCGCGTTCGGCCCGAACGGCACCGATGAGCCGAAGGTGAAGGTCGGATCCTTGCCGAAATAGTAGTAGGAGGCGGTGTGGCCCATCTCGACCGTGCCGCTCTGCACGGCATCCAGCACCTGCAGGCCCGGCACGATCTCGCCGGCGGCAAAGGTCTGGATCTGGAATTTGTTGTCGGTGGCCTCGCCGACGACCTTGGCCATGATCTCGGCTGCGCCATGCAGCGTATCGAGCGATTTCGGCCAGCTCGTCGTCATCCGCCATTTCAGCTCCGGCATCGACTGCGCGATGGCCGGCGCGGCGAGCGTGGCGGCACCGGCGGCACCAATGCCGGCGACTTTGATGAAATCCCGTCGTTTCATGTTGTTTCCTCCCTTTGAATATGTGTCATCGGCCTTCGTACCGAGGCCTGAGGGCAGCATGGAACATCCCCTTCCCGATTGCCATCGCCAACGTTCGCCGCAGCGCGCAAAAAGCCGCGGTCAGGCAGCGTGCAGATTACCGATGCAACAAAGATCCGATCTGCTGCAATCGTCTGGTAGCGCGGGTACCCAAATCTCTCCCGTCCGACACGATCGGCGGCCTGCCGTCGACAGGCTCGCCATCGCCGCTTCCGATCGATGGGAAACAAGCCATGTCCTACAATTTCCTGGTGGCCACCTGGGGAGACCACGGCCATCTCGGACCGACCCTGACAGCGGCGCAGCAATTGCGTGCAAGGGGTCATGTCGTTCGTTTCATCGCGCGTGCGGACGCGCGCGCGTCCGTCGAGACGGCGGGCTTCGGCTTCGCGACCTGGCAACGGACGCCCCACGTTTCGCCTATTGGGCAGGCCACCGACCCCCTTCAGTACGCCTGCGATCACCTGCTGTTTGGGCCAGCCGCCGCGCAAGGTGCGGATGTCCGCGACGAAATCCGGCGCGCCACCACTGACGCTGTGTTGACCGATATGCCTCTGTTCGGCGCGGTGCTCGCCGCGGAGGCCGAACATATTCCCTGTGCCCTGCTCTCGCCCACCATCAGCCTACGACCTCTCCCGGGGCAGCCGCCGATCGGCAGCGGTCTGTCGGCGCCTCGCACGCCGGAAGAGCGCGTCGCCGTCGAGGCGGCAAGCAACCGGTTCGCTGCTCTCATGAACGAATGGCTGCCGATGCTGAACGAGGCGCGGGCGAGCCTGCAGCTTGCTCCTTGGGCTGATGTGATGGAGTTGTTCGACCGACCGGCGCGGCTCCTGATAGCGGTAAGCGCGGCGTTTGACTTTGCCCCCGACTTCCTCCCCAGCAATGTCAGGTACATCGGGCCGCTCCTGGATTCCTCGAATTGGTCGAAGCCATGGATCTCTCCCTGGTCCCAAGGGGATCGTCCGCGCGTGCTGATCTCTTTCAGCACGACCAATCAGGATCAGACCGAGGCGCTGCAACGCACGATCAACGCGGCAGGACGCGTCGATGTGGATGCGGTTGCAACGCTCGGACCTGCCCTGGAAGACGTCACCCTGCAGGCGCCGGACAATGTCACGCTGCTGCCGAGCGCCCCGCATGATGCGGCCATGAAGGAAGCCTCGCTAGTCGTGAGCCACGGTGGCCACGGCACGACGAGCCGTGCACTCGCGCATGGCCTGCCGCTGCTGGTCATGCCGTTCGGCCGCGATCAGGGCGACATTGCCGCGCGTGTGGAAGCCTGCGGCGTGGGGTTGGTCTTGCCGCCGACCGCTACGGAAGCAGAAATTGCCGCCGCCATGACGCGCCTGATCCGGGAGCCGCAATTCCTGATCGCTGCCCGACGGTTCAAGGACATCATTGCTGCCGAAGTCAGCGCAGCTCCGC
The DNA here is from genome assembly GCF_055229415.2 of Bradyrhizobium sp. Leo114. NCBI lineage: Bacteria > Pseudomonadati > Pseudomonadota > Alphaproteobacteria > Hyphomicrobiales > Nitrobacteraceae > Bradyrhizobium > Bradyrhizobium sp. Leo114. Next base: position 15,338 of record NZ_JBUYEN020000001.1, read on the forward strand.
TTGTTGGAGAACTGGAAGAAATCGTTCGAGCTGCAGCGAACGCCTGAATCCGGGCATCCGCATTCTCAGTGCAAAAAAGCCCGGCCCCACGAGGGGACCGGGCCGTGCATCTACTATTTAAAGCCCGATCAACCGCGGGTGCGCGAGCGGATCATGAAGCTGTCGTAGGTGTATTCGGCGACCTGCCACCACAGATATTCGTCGGAGCGGTAGGCCTGCATTGCGTCGATCGACTTCTTGAAGTCGGGGTTCTTGGCGGAGATTTCGCTCCACAGCTCGTTGGTCGCCTTCAGGCAGGCTTCCAGCACCTCGTTGGTGAACGGACGAAGCTGCGTGCCGCCGGCAACCAGCCGCTTCAGCGCCGTCGGGTTTTGCAGGTCATACCGCGCGGCCATCCAGCTATTGGCATTCGCGGCCCCGTTGGTGAGGATTGCCTGATAGTTCTTCGGCAGCGCATTCCACTTCTCGAGGTTGACGAATGCGTGGACGGTCGGGCCGCCTTCCCAGAAGCCCGGATAGTAGTAGTACTTTGCGACCTTCTGGAAGCCGAGCTTCTCGTCGTCATAGGGGCCGACCCATTCGGCGGCGTCGATGGTGCCCTTCTCCAACGCCGGATAGATGTCGCCGCCGGCGAGCTGCTGCGGCACCACACCGACCTTCTGCAGGACCTGGCCGGCGATGCCGCCGATGCGGAATTTGAGGCCGGAGAGGTCGGCGACCGTCTTGATCTCCTTGCGGAACCAGCCGCCCATCTGAGTGCCGGTGTTGCCGCAGGGCAAACCGATCACGTTGAACTTCTTGAAGAACTCATTGCCGAGCTGCTCGCCGCCGCCCTGGTACCACCAGGAGTTCTGCTGCCGCGCATTGAGGCCGAACGGGACCGAGGCGTAGATCGCGAACGTCGGGTCCTTGCCGACATAATAATAGGCCACCGTATGCGACATCTCGACGGTACCTGTTGACGTCGAGTCCAGCGCCTGCAGGCCCGGCGCGATCTCGCCCGCCGCGAACACCTGGATCTGGAATTTGTTGTCGGTCATCTCGGCGACGTATTTCGACAACTGCTCAGCGCCGCCATAGATCGTGTCCAGCGACTTCGGGAAGCTCGAGGTCAAGCGCCACTTGATTTCGGGAGAAGACTGCGCAATCGCCGGCGCGGCAACCGCAGTCGCGGCCGCACCGGCCGCAGAAACTTTCAAAAAGTCACGACGCTTCATCTTAAGTCATCTCCTTGCGGGGCGTTTCCCTTTTGTCCCCAAAACATCTCCTCCGGGCGGGCGAATCCTCAGGCTCCGGGGGCGCTCTGGCGGGGCCGTTTAACACGGATGGCCGCCCGCGGAAACGCGACATTGGCATGACGGGACTGGACGAAAGTCGCAAGACGCCAGGCGAAATATCGGGCGGAAAGGACTGTCAAGCCGCGGCGATCACGCCCCGGAGCTGGTCGCGGACCTTGGTCCCGATTGCGCGGTAAATCGCCGCGTGCGGCCCGTCCGGCTCGCTATCCACCACCGGATTGCCGGAATCCGAGGTGGTGCGGATCGCCATATGGAGGGGAATTTCGCCCAGGAACGGTACCCCCAGCCGTTCGGCCTCATGCCGGGCGCCGCCATGGCCGAAAATGTCCGACCGCGTGCCGCAATGCGGGCACTGGAAATAGCTCATGTTCTCGACAATGCCGAGCACGGGCACGTTAACCTTTTTGAACATGGCGAGCCCGCGCCGCGCATCGATCAGGGACAGGTCCTGCGGGGTCGAGATGATGATGGCGCCTTTGAGGGGCACATTCTGCGCCAGCGTGAGCTGCGCGTCACCGGTGCCGGGCGGCATATCGACCACCAGCACATCCAGCGTGCCCCAGGCGACATCGCGCAGCATCTGCGTGATCGCCGACATCACCATCGGCCCGCGCCAGATCATCGCGGTGTCTTCCTCGACCAGGAATCCGATCGACATGATCGAGAGCCCGAAGCGGGAGATCGGGATCATCTTCTTGTCGTCGTTGAGCGCGGGCTTCTCGCGGATCCCGGTCAGCCGCGGCACCGAGGGGCCATAGATATCGGCATCGAGCAGGCCGACGCGCAAACCGAGATCGCGCAGGCCGAGCGCGAGGTTGAGCGCGGTGGTCGACTTGCCGACACCGCCCTTGCCCGAGGCCACTGCGATGACGGCGGCGATCCCGGGGATTTCGGCCTGCCGCGACATCGGCGACGGCGCGCCTTGCGGCGGCCGATGCGTCGAGGCCGGCGCGATGCCGCCGCCGCCATGGCGGTGCGGCTGCGGCGGAGCCGCCGTGCCAGGCTTGCGCTCGGCGGTCAGCGCGATCATGGCGGCGGTGACGCCGGGGATGGCGCGCACGGCGCTCTCGGCCTGCGCGCGCACGCTTTCCCAGGCGCGCGCCTCTGCGGCATCGACATTGATCGAAAAGAACACCTTGCCGTCGCTGACCGTGATCGGCGACAGCACGTTGGCATTGGTCAGGGCGACGCCGCGCGGCGATGTCACCCCGGCCAATTTCTCCAGAACCTGTTGCTGCGTCACGCTCACAGCCGCTCTCCTGCCGAATATCCACATGGTGAAGTCACAGATATGACGGATCGGCAAGAAAGGGTAGTTGCGCCAGCACAATAGATTCCGCGGTTCACACGGCGCGTCCGAACGGTTCCTACCTGCCGCCGACGTCGTCGGCGCGCTCGGCCGGCGCTGCGGCGCCCTGTTCCTTGGCGACCTCGTAATTCAGCTCGATCATCACGCCGTTAGGATCGTGCACAAAGATCTGCCAGAGGTCGCCGCCCGGAACCTGCCGGGAATCGAATTTCATGCCCTTGGACTGCAGACGCTGCTGCATCGCCGTGAAACCGCGGCTGACAAAGGCGACATGATGGACCACGCCGGAGTCGGGCTTTTGCGGCTCGTCGGTCGCGGAAATGTCCACGAGGTGAACCACCGGTTTGCCCTCGCTGTACATCCAGGCGCCGGGAAAGGCGAAATTCGGCCGGGCGCCCTTCTCCAGGCCCAAAACCTCCTCATAGAACGTGACGGTTTCGGCGAGTTTCCGGGTGCGGATGTTGAAATGATCGAGCACGCCTACGCTTGCGCCCGCCTCTCTTCCATTCATGTCTCACTCCCATTTTTGTGAGGTTCGTTGGTGGGTTATCATAGCACAAAACCGCTAGATCATGATCCGATTGGACAGAATCGGATCATGATCTCATCTCTTTGTTGGAGCATGATCTTTTCGGAAAACCGGTTTCCACTTTTCCGGATCATGCTCTAATGCCGGCCAAACGAGCCGTTGCCCTCTGCGGCGCAGCGTTTATGGTGCGGCCCTCCCGCCTGAAAAACACCGTCCGGCCCGTGCAATGTCGCCGGCAAATCCCAAGGTCACTAGAAGAAACAAGGTAGCAGACATGGCTAAAGTCGCTTTTCTCGGTCTCGGCGTGATGGGTTTCCCCATGGCAGGACATCTCGTGAAAAAGGGGGGCCACGAGGTGACGGTGTACAATCGGACGCCGGCGAAGGCGCAGGCCTGGGTCGAGAAATTCGGCGGCCGCGCGGCGCCGACGCCGAAAGCCGCGGCCGAAGGCCAGGAATTCGTGATGTGCTGCGTCGGCAATGACAACGACCTGCGCGCGGTCACGATCGGCCCGGACGGCGCATTCGCCGGCATGAAGAAGGGCGCGACCTTCGTCGACCACACCACCGCTTCCGCCGAAGTCGCGCGCGAGCTCAATGCCGCCGCCGAGAAGGCAGGATTCAAATTCGTCGATGCTCCGGTCTCCGGCGGACAGGCCGGCGCCGAGAACGGCGTGCTGACGGTGATGTGCGGCGGCAAGGAAGACGCCTATGCCGGCGCCGAGCCGGTCATCGCGGCCTATGCGCGGATGTGCAAGCTGCTCGGACCGGCAGGCTCCGGCCAGCTCACCAAGATGGTCAACCAGATCTGCATCGCCGGCCTGGTACAGGGCCTTTCCGAAGGCATCCATTTCGCCAAGAAGTCGGGGCTCGACGTGGCTAGCGTGATCGAGGTGATCTCGAAGGGCGCGGCGCAATCCTGGCAGATGGAGAACCGCTACAAGACCATGAACGACGGCAAGTACGATTTCGGCTTCGCGGTCGAATGGATGCGCAAGGATCTCTCGATCTGCATCGCGGAAGCGCGACGCAACGGCGCCAACCTGCCGGTGAGCGCGCTGGTCGATCAGTTCTACGCCGAAGTCGAGAAGATGGGCGGCAAGCGCTGGGACACCTCGAGCCTGCTCGCGCGGCTGGAGCGCTGACGGCGCCTGCCGCACTCCTTCCCCCTGAAAGGGTAAACACTTAAGCCCCCTTGGACGGAAAAAGCGCTGCGTTCTGAATATATTGTGGATTACGGTTCCGGCGCGTTCCCGGCTGTGTCCCGGCGAGATTTGGGGAGGGTCTTGGCCTGCGCGCCCGGTAGCCCCCGCCCGAGCGTGGCCGCCTGTGCGCTGGCACGGCTCGCGGCGTTCTGTAGCCCCGTCGCTCCGGCGCGCTGCAGGGCCTTCCTGCGCCTCGTCCCTGACGCCTGCCCGTCGCTTGCCGCTCCCGGTACGCGATGCCTATTACTGTCCCGACGCAGCGGAAGATGACATAGCAGCCGCGTGTCGTTATGCCGGGGCCTTGATTGCGAGCGGTGCACCGCTTGATCTCGCAATTCACAATATTAAACGGGCTGGGTTTTGCTCTCAGGGTACCAGCCACAGTAGGCTTGCCTTGGGCGGAGTGGGAATTTCCGAAATCATGTCGATGGTTCGGGCGGTTGGGCGCGCGGTTCTTTGGCTGTTGTGCGGCTTTGCCGGCAGCTTGGCCATTCTGATGGTCACCAATAGCATCATCGATCTTCGCGGGTATCCGCGAATTCAGTCGGGCGGGCAGGTTTACACCGACTCTTGGGATCGTGGCTACGTGCGGGCGGTTGGCACGTGGGTGTTCGAGGACGAGACCAAGCAGGCGTTTCCGCGTCAGACGACGGAAATCAAATGCTATCGAGACGAGAAGGAGTGCCTCTCGGCGCAAGCCGAAATTGTGTCGGATATGCTAACCGTGCAGGCTGAGCGCTTTCCGATCACATCGTGGGACAACCAGTCGATCGTCTATGTTTCCCGCGACCCGGTGTGCGTGTCCTACACCTACACGATTTCGCGTTCGACCCAGCGCATCACTGGTCAGCGCCAGCCGAAGCCATCATCAACGGCGGCGGCGTGCGCGCCATTTGAACACCGCACGTTCAACCTTTCGCTGCGTGATGGGTTTCTGGTCTGGCAACAACTACAGGCTGAGGACCAGAGGGTCATCTCTCCCATTATGTACGCGACGCTTGGAATTTGGTGGGCGTTTATCGTCTACCGAATTTTTCGCAGTATCCGCCGACCCGCGCTATCTGGCGCGCACACCGCGCTCTAACAAGAGGGGCACCTTCCTTGCCGAAAACTCTATTTGCTACGATCCCGTTGCTGTTTGCGACGGCTGCATTTGCGCAAGAACAGTGCCTTAGCGTCAATGAAATCCACCGCCTGGTGGGCCGCATCGTGGATCGGATCGAGTTGGTGCCGCCCGATGAAGCGAACTAGAGGATAAGGCTGCGACATGAACAGTCGATGGGTTCAAGGCATCTACATCGTGATCGGCTCGGCAATCGTCTCTGCGGTAACGCTGGCGAATGCCGTCGCATGGGGACCTCATCATTGCGAAGAACATCACTGGTCTCTCAAAATCATCGGGTGCGCTCTCGGCTCTTATGAAAACCTGTCAGGAGGATTGCTTGCGGCGTGCGCCGCCGTGTTCGCCGGTTGGATGGCGTGGACCGCAGTTCAGCTTCAAATCTCTGCTGACGAGCGCAGGGCCGTCGCGGACCGAACCGAGGTCGAGAGCGTGCTTGCCGATGATTTGGATCGGATCGCAGAGGCCCTTGCAGCGGTCTGGACGACGCTGGAACGGCTTGAAGAAGAGAGCGACCGATCAATCCCCACAGAACCGACGTTGATCGCCCAACGAAGGAATGCCGTTCGTTGGGGCATCGCAGAAATCACGCAACAGTCTTGGATAGACGCAACACGAAAGATGGTATCGATGCTGGGATGGAGGCGTCGCCGCGCGCATGAACACGTCTTGACCTCGCTGGAGCGGTTGCGCGGGCAACCTGAGACATTTGACATATTCGAGATGCAGCAGGCTACTCAGCTAGCGAGTTCTTACGTCCAGAGTGTTGCTCCGAAAACCTCCGAATACTTTGAAACCTCCACCATCTTTCACCGGGGCGGAAAGGCATGGACGATTGGATATTCTATTCTTGTGCACGCTGGCTTGACTGAAAGCGCTTGAGCTTCGTGACGAAACTGGGCTGGCTACGCACCTTCGATGACCCGATCATCGTTGACGGCCGGACGAGGCGCTCTCGCCCAAACGCCAAATGGTTAATTTAACCTCTCGTTAACGAGATTCTTTAGCTTTCTAAGTCATCGCTTAATGATTTGGCGCGAGAGATAGACAATGCAAAAGCCCGTGCGGTTTGCGGGCAGGATTTTGTGTTGTTAATGAGTGATCCCGCGGAAAAGCCTGAAGTTGTCCAGCTGCCGGCCGAGCCCCAGGCTGCCGCGCCGGTCAACAGTCGCCGCGCCGCAGCGCAGCGGGTGCGGGAGGCGCGGGATCGGTTAACGTCAACCAGCGGGACGCGCCCCGCATTCGACACCGAACTGCTCCGCCAATATGCCCAGACCAGGATCTCGGCATCCTACGTCGTGATGCTGCTGGTGATCGCCACCGGCGTGCTGTTCGGCCTGTGGCGAGAGCCGCTCGTGGCGGCGGCCTGGACCATCGGCGTGCTCGGCATCCATGCCGCGACCGTGAAGAGCTGCACCAAGTTCCTGAAGGAATCCCCCTCGCCTGCCGCGACGCGCAAATGGCGGGCGCGCTTCGTGCTGCTCGACCTGCTCTACGGCTTGTTCTGGACGGTGATCCTGGCCCATCCCGCGGGCACGGATGCCGCCTCCAATGCAATGATGATGTTCCTGATGCTGCTGGTGATCGCGGTCTCCAGCATGCTCGCGGCGAGCCTTCCGATGGCGGCACTGGCGGCCACCGCGCCGGTGACGATCGCGATCGCCGTCAGTTTCGTGCTGAGCGGTTCCTTCGACAATTACGTGTTCGCGCTGCTCGCGCTCGGCGCCGAGGGCTATTTCGCGCTGCTTGCCCACCGGCTGCATTCGACGACGCTCGCCACGCTGCAGGCGCGCGCCGAGAAGGACGTGCTGATCGCCGAGCTCGAACAGTCCAAGGCGATCTCCGACGAGGCACGGCATCGCGCCGAAGCCGCCAACGTCGCCAAATCGCGCTTCCTGGCGCAGATGAGCCACGAACTGCGCACGCCGCTGAACGCCATCCTCGGCTTCTCCGAGGTGATGAAGAGCGAGATCTTCGGCGCGCATGCGGTGCCGGTGTACAAGGAATATTCTGCCGACATCCACAATTCCGGCGTCCACCTGCTCAATCTCATCAACGAGATCCTCGATCTGTCGCGGATCGAGGCCGGCCGCTACGAGCTCAACGAGGAAGCGGTCTCGCTGCTGCATGTCGTCGCCGACTGCCACCATCTCTTGAAACTGCGCGCGACCAGCCGCGGCATCACCATCCACGAAGTATTTGAGCAGGGCATGCCGCGGATCTGGGTCGACGAGCGCGCCACCCGGCAGATCGTGCTCAATCTGTTGTCCAACTCGATCAAGTTCACCCCGCAAGGCGGCGAGATCTGGCTGAAGGTCGGCTGGACCGCCTCCGGCGGCCAGTATCTCAGCGTGAAGGACACCGGCTCCGGCATTGCCGAGGACGAGATCCCGATCGTGCTGGCATCGTTCGGCCAGGGCTCCAACTCGATTAAATCCGCGGAACAGGGCGCGGGCCTTGGCTTGCCGATCGCCAAGAGCCTGATCGACCTGCATGGCGGCACCTTCACGCTGAAGTCGAAGCTGCGCATCGGCACCGAGGTGATCGTGACCTTCCCGCCGGAGCGCGTGATGTCGGCGTTGGCGCCGATGGCCGAGGAAGCGCCGCCGTTGCAGCCGCAACCCTCGATTCCTATGACCGACGACAAGCAAAGGGGGCGCCACAAGCCGATCATGAGTGCAGGCACCGGGCTATAGACACTACGAAGAGTCATCCCGCTACGCGCTTGCACCCGCGATCGAAATCGTTTCACTATCGATGGATGAGCACAGAAACGCCGTGTATCGCAGTCTGTATGATCGACCCCAGGACCAAGCTCTGCTTCGGCTGTGGGCGGACGCTGCCGGAGATCGCGCGCTGGCACAAGATGGACAGCGCCGAGCGCCTCGCCGTAATGACGCTATTGCCCGCGCGCATGGCGGAAGCGGGCCTCGAGCGGATAGAGCCGCGCCCGAAGCGCGCCTAGAGCGTGATGACTCTTCTTCGAATCGTCATCCCGCTCTAGCTCTTTGTTTGAGCATGATCTCCGCGCAAACGCTTCGCGTTTGTCGCGAGGGAAAACCGGTGCCCACTTTTCCGGATCATGCTCTGGTGCATTGGACGCGGGAGGCGGTGTCATGAGCCGCATCCTCCTCGTGCTCCTATTGCTGGTTGCGACCGCCGGCGCGGTCGTCGCCTATGGCGATCCCGAGCAGATCGCGCGCGCCAGCCACCAAGTCTCGCACATGCTGCGCGGGAACGTTGTGACCCCCGGCCCCGCCGTGCAGATCCCGCGCGGACAGGGCGGCGAGTTCGCGCTGCGCGCCAAGATCAACGGCGTCAGCGCGCCGATGGTGATCGACACCGGCGCGACCTCGGTGGTGTTGACCTGGGAGACCGCGAAGGCAATCGGGCTGCCGATCGAAATGCTCGAATACAATGTCGATCTCGAAACCGCCGGCGGCCACACCAAGGCAGCACGGCTGACGCTCGATCGCCTCGCCGTCGGTCACCTGGTCGAAAAGTCTATCCCGGCGCTGGTGGTGCCGCGCGGGCAGATGAAGACGAATCTGCTCGGCATGAGCTTCCTGGATCGGCTGGAAAGCTGGGGCGTGCGCGCCGACAAGCTGATGCTGACCGGCTATCCCGACGTGCTAGGCCGCCATCGACGCGGCCGCACGGCTTCCAACTAGCGCGATCGCCTCGCGTAGTACATTCACCCCCGCACCCGGCCTCGTGCCATGCTCGGCGAGATGGCGGCGGAAGGCGCGCGCTCCCGGCACGCCGAAGAACGCGCCGACGAAATGCCGCGTGATCGCATGCAGCCGCGCGCCGCGCGCGAGTTCGCCTTCGATATAGGGGATCATCGCCTCAAACGCGTCCTGCATCGTGGCGTACGGCGCCGCCTCGCCGAACAGGTCGGGGTCGACCGACAACAACCGCCACGGCTCCTGATAGGCCGCGCGGCCCAGCATCACGCCATCGACATGCGCCAGGTGCCGCTTCGCCTCGTCGAGACTCGCGATGCCGCCATTGATGATGATGGGAACGTGGGGCATGGCGGCTTTCAGCCGATAGACGCGATCATAGTCGAGCGGCGGGATGTCGCGGTTCTCCTTCGGCGACAGGCCGTTTAGCCAGGCTTTTCGCGCGTGCACGATCAGCGCATCCGCGCCCGCTTCGATCACGCCGCGCGCGAGCGTATCGAGCGCCAGTTCCGGATCCTGGTCGTCGATCCCGATACGGCACTTCACCGTCACCGGAACCTTCACCGCGCGCTTCATCGCCGCGACACCCTCGGCAACGAGCACCGGCTCCGCCATCAGGCAGGCGCCGAACCGGCCATCCTTGACCCGATCGGACGGGCAGCCGACATTGAGGTTGATCTCGTCATAGCCGAAATCCTCGCCGATCTTGGCTGCAGCGGCGAGTTCACGCGGATCGGACCCACCAAGCTGTAACGCCACCGGATGCTCGCTCGCATCAAACCCGAGCAGCCGCGCGCGATCACCATGAATGACGGCGCCGGTGGTCAGCATCTCCGTATAAAGCCGCGCCCGCCGCGAAAGCTGGCGATGGAAGACGCGACACTGCCGGTCGGTCCAATCCATCATCGGAGCCACAGAAAAGCGATAGTCTTGCGATTTCAATACTTTATCCTATGTTCTCAATGGGATGAACCCGGAACATGTGCACTCCAAACTAGTCGAAATTGCACACGTTTGTACCTGTTTTGACCTCTCAGTGCACACGTAGCGTACACGAATTGGGGAGTGCACACGGCCATGGCCAGCCTCACTCAATTGCCGTCCGGAAACTGGCGCGTCCAGGTGCGCCGCAAGAACCGTTACGTGTCAGAGGCCTCGCATATTCACGGAAAATGAAAAGTGCTGATACTTCTTATTCGCCCGGTCTATATCAGTCGACTTGGAGCCTTGAACTGGTCGTTCCCGGTCTGGCTCAGCGTATCCTGTTGACGAAACCGTCGACCTTCGCGCGCAGCGCTTCTGCTTGCGCGCCGGGCTCGTCCGCCAACCCTCGCACGTTTGCTGCTGTCGAACCGGTCGCTTCGGCCGCCCTCCCATCTGTCGATTGATCTCGGCGATCGAGTTCGACAATTGCTCAGTGGCAGCCGCGACCGTCTGGACATTCGACGCTTATTTCACGCAAATTCCAAAATCAGTGCATCCACCGCGAGCGTTGCGCCGGCACTGGCGTGGATCTTCTTCACGGTGCCGTCCTGCTCGGCTCGGAGCACGTTCTGCATCTTCATGGCTTCGACGACCGCGAGCGTCTCACCGGCCTTGATCTCCTGCCCTTCGCTCACCGCGATCGAGACGATGAGGCCAGGCATCGGACAGAGCAGCTTCTTGCCGCTGTCGGAGGCCGTCGTCACCGGCATCAGCCGGGCGGAAGTTGCTTCCGCTTCGGTCCAGACATAGACCGGCACCTCGACGCCCTGATGCGCCAGACGAATGCCGTTGGGAACCGGGCGCGCCTGGACCGCGACGAAATGGCCGTCGATGGTCCCCTGCCAGACCGGATCGCCCGGCTTCCACGGCGATTGCAGCAGATGCGCATTGCCGGCGTTGCCTTCGGCATCGATGAAGCGGATCGCGATCGCGTCGCCTTCGCGGCCGACCTCGAGCAAAATCTCCTGGCGATCGAGCCACACCGCGCGGCGGCGCTCGCGCTGCACGACGCGGCCGCCCATTTGTCCCGAGATCTGCCGCTTGCGCTCGCCGAGCACGTGATCGATGGCGGCGCCAACGGCGGCGATGCGCCGTGCGACCTCGCCTTCCGGCACGCGCACCGCAAAGCCCTTGGGGAATTCCTCGGCAATGAAGCCAGTCGAGAGCCGGCCTTCGCGCCACCGCGGATGATGCATCAGCGCCGACAGGAACGGGATGTTGTGCCTGATACCATCGACATAGAACGAGTCGAGTGCGGTCGACTGCGCCTCGATCGCCGCCGCGCGCGAGGGCGCATGCGTGATCAGCTTGGCGATCATCGGATCGTAGTGGATCGAGATCTCGCCGCCTTCCTGCACGCCGGTGTCGTTGCGAATGGTGATGCCGTCCTGGCTGGCTTCCACCGGGGGACGGTATTTCACCAGGCGCCCGATCGAGGGCAGGAAGTTGCGGAACGGGTCTTCGGCATAGACGCGCGATTCCACCGCCCATCCCGTCAGCGTCACGTCCTTCTGCGTAAGGCTGAGCTGTTCGCCGGCGGCAACCCGGATCATCTGCTCGACCAGATCAATGCCGGTGACGAGCTCGGTGACGGGATGCTCGACCTGCAGGCGCGTGTTCATCTCAAGGAAGTAGAAGCTCTTGTCCTGCCCCGCGACGAACTCGACCGTGCCGGCCGAGTCGTAGCTCACCGCCTTCGCCAGCGCGACCGCCTGCTCGCCCATCTTGCGGCGCGTGGTCTCGTCGAGCAGCGGGGACGGCGCCTCCTCGATGACCTTCTGGTTGCGGCGCTGGATCGAGCACTCGCGTTCGCCGAGATAGATCACATTGCCGTGCTTGTCGCCGAGCACCTGGATCTCGATGTGGCGGGGATCGACGATGAATTTTTCGACGAAGACGCGGTCGTCACCGAAAGAGGATTTCGCTTCGGCCTTGGCGAGATTGAAGCCCTCCTCGACCTCGGCCTTCGAATGCGCGATGCGCATGCCCTTGCCGCCGCCGCCGGCGGAAGCCTTGATCATCACGGGATAGCCGATCTCGTCGGCGATCCTCACCGCATGCTTGTCGTCCTCGATGACGCCAAGGTGGCCCGGCACGGTGGAGACCTTTGCCTTCGCGGCCGCCTTCTTGGACTCGATCTTGTCGCCCATCGCGGCGATGGCACCAGGATTGGGGCCGATAAAGACGATGCCGGCCTCCTTCAGCGCGCGCGGAAACGCCTCGCGCTCGGACAGGAAGCCGTAGCCGGGATGGACGGCCTCGGCGCCGGTCTTGCGGCAGGCCTCGACGATCTTCTCGATCACCAGGTAGCTCTCGGCCGCCGCCGGCGGGCCGATCAACACGGCCTCGTCGGCCATCTCGACATGCAGCGCATCGCGGTCGGCCTCGGAGTAGACCGCGACCGTCTCAATCCCCATGCGGCGCGCGGTCTTGATGACCCGGCAGGCGATTTCGCCGCGATTGGCGATCAGAATGCGTTTGAACATGATTACAACGGCAAATTGTCGTGCTTCTTCGCCGGCGCTTCGACCTTCTTGTCCTTGAGCATCGCGAGTGCCCGCGCGATCCGCCGTCTTGTCGAATGCGGCATGATGACGTCGTCGATGTAGCCGCGCTCGGCGGCGATGAAGGGGGAGAGGAAGCGGTCCTCGTATTCCTTGGTGCGCGCGGCGATCTTGTCGGGGTCGCCGATGTCGGAGCGGAAGATGATCTCGACCGCGCCCTTGGCCCCCATCACCGCGATCTGCGCGGTCGGCCAGGCATAGTTCATGTCGGCGCCGATCTCCTTCGAGGCCATGACGTCGAAGGCGCCGCCATAGGCCTTGCGGGTGATGATGGTGACGAGCGGCACCGTGCATTGCGAATAGGCGAACAGCAGTTTTGCGCCGTGCTTGATCAGGCCGCCATATTCCTGCGCGGTGCCGGGCAGGAAGCCGGGCACGTCGACGAAGGTGACGATCGGGATGTTGAAGGCATCGCAGAAGCGGACGAAGCGCGCGGCCTTGCGCGAGGCGTCGCTGTCGAGCACGCCGGCGAGCACCATCGGCTGGTTGGCGACAAAGCCCACGGTGCGGCCGGCGATGCGGCCGAAGCCGGTGACGATGTTCTTGGCGAAGGTCTCGGAGATCTCGAAGAAGTCCCCCTCGTCCACGACCTTCAGGATCAATTCCTTGATGTCATAGGGCTTGTTCGGATTGTCGGGGATCAGGGTGTCCAGGGACAGGTCGACGCGGCCGATATCGTCGAAGCTTGGCCATTCCGGCACGCCGTCGGTGTTGTTCGACGGCAGGAAGTCGATCAGCCGGCGCATCTGCAATAGCGCGTCGACGTCGTTCTCGAACGCGCCGTCGGCGATCGAGGAGCGCGTCGCGTGCACCGAGGCGCCGCCGAGTTCCTCCGCCGTCACCACCTCGTTGGTCACGGTCTTCACCACGTCGGGGCCGGTGACGAACATGTAGCTCGTGTTCTTCACCATGAAGATGAAATCGGTCATCGCCGGCGAATAGACGTCGCCGCCGGCGCACGGACCCATGATGACGGAGATCTGCGGAATCACGCCGGAGGCAATGACGTTGCGGCGGAACACGTAGGAATAGCCGGCCAGCGCGGCGACGCCCTCCTGGATGCGCGCGCCGCCGGCGTCATAGAGGCCGATTATCGGCGCCCTCGCCTTCATCGCCATGTCCTGGAGTTTCGTGATCTTCAGCGCATGCGTCTCCGACAGCGAGCCGCCGAACACGGTGAAGTCCTTGGCGAAGACGAAGGTCCTGCGGCCGTTGACGGTGCCCCAGCCGGTGACGACGCCGTCGCCGGGAACCCTGGTCTTCTCCATGCCGAACTCGATCGAGCGGTGCTCGACGAACATGTCGAATTCCTCGAACGATCCCTTGTCGAGCAGCAGCTCGATGCGCTCCCGCGCGGTCAGCTTGCCGCGGGCATGCTGCGCCTCGATGCGCTTCTCCCCGCCGCCCAGCTTTGCGCCGGCACGCCTTTCCTCCAGTTCAGCCAACATCGTCATGATAGCCACATCCTCACAATCCGGTCCGACCTGGTCGCGCCGGGACAGGAATCCCTTACGGAGCCGATGCAGGGCGCGCGAGCATTCGCACATAGTCCCCCGGTACCACCTGGCTGCTCCGGCAAGCGCGGATGGATTGCCAAACCGGCCCCCCGGCGCTTTGCATCCCAGTCAATGTATGCAAGATTAGCAAGGAGATCGCCGCAAGGGACCGAAGAAAGTGCTTATTTTTGCCGATAGCGCTGAACCAGTTGTAAAGTTTGCCAAGTGAGACAGCACAAGATCTTTGCCGGCGACCGGCTACGGCGGTTGCGCGAACAACGCAGCATGACACAAGCAGAGCTCGCAGACGCTCTCAGCATTTCCGCGGGCTATTTGAGTCAAATGGAGAGTGATCAGCGGCCGATCACGCGAGAGCTGCTCATGCGGCTCAGCCGGCAATTTGGTATTGAGACGAATTATTTTTCGTCTGACGACGATTTGCGGCTCGCCAGCGAACTTCGTGAAAGCGCCAGTGACCCTCTGTTCGGGTCGCCCATTTTGCCTGACGAGGCCAGCGCGGCCGTCCGGGTCGCCCCCGATATCGCGCAGCGCTTTTTGCATCTCTATCGCGGTTATCTTGCGCTCGAAGAGGAACATCGCTCCTTGCAAACGCGTGTGGCCCAAACCGACGTGGGTGCGGCCAGCCGCTTTCCCTATGACGAGGTACGCGATTGGGTGCAATCAAAACGTAACCATTTTGATGCGCTTGATCGCGCCGCGGAACGGCTTTCGGAGGCAAGAGACTTTCAGCCCGAGAACCGCGGCGAGGACTTCATCAGATATTTGCGTGATGCCTACGGGGTTCGGATCGGCCAAGGCCCGGTGGATCTTGGCAAGGGAATGATCTGGCGGCTGGATAGCAACGCCAAAACGCTTTTCATGTCCAAAGATGCGCCGGTGGAAAGCCGGCTGTTCTGGATCGCTCACGTCATCGGCCTGCTCGAACAGCGAGACAGCATCGAACGTCAGATCAGACAGGCACGTCTCAGCAACGAGGAAGCTGCATCGCTCGCGCGCGTCGCACTCGCCAATTACTTTGCCGGCGCCCTGGTTATGCCATATGGAGCATTTCTCGCCACAGCGCGCGACGTTCGCTATGACATCGAACGCCTCCAGCGACGCTTTGGCACGAGCTTCGAGCAGGTCTGCCATCGTTTGAGCACGCTGCAACGGAGAAACTCGCCGGGAATTCCGTTCTATTTCCTGAAAATCGACATCGCCGGCAACGTCTTGAAGCGCAGCAGCGCCACCCGCTTTCAGTTCGCGCGCTTCGGAGGTCCCTGCCCCGTATGGAACGTACACCAGTCGTTTTCGCATCCTGGCCGCATCCTGGCCCAATTAGCTGCTACGCCTGATGGAACGAGGTATCTTTGCGTAGCTCGGACCGTCAGCCTTTCGGCGGGCTCATATCTGAACCGACCGCGCGCGGTCGCCGTCGGACTCGGGTGTGAGGTGACCTATGCGGGCGAGACGGTTTACGCAAAGGGACTGAACCTGGACGATCTCGATGCGGTCGACTTCATCGGCCCGGGATGCAGAGCCTGCGAGCGAAGCGATTGCCGTCACCGAGCACTACCGCCGATCGGCCACCCACTTGACGTGGGTACCGTCGAAAGAGGCGTCGTTCCGTATCAGATCGATGCCAAGACTTCTCGCACCAGCAGCCTCAAATGATTTCGCAAAGTCCGCTCGACCTGGCGGCGATCGAGCAACTCTTCATTTTCTTGCCATGGCGCGGCCGGCTGTGACCGAACTCGCAACGACAATCGGCCACACGATCCTTCTGGGGCAATCATGGTCCACCATCATCCTGAAAATCAGCGGCCGCTCACACCGCAGCGGTCACCATTTCAATGCGGCCGTACGCACGGGATGATCCCAGAGCGCAGTGGTTTCGCCATCGAGCAGGCTCACGGTGAGCGAGCACCCGGCCATTTCGAGCGATGTGACGTAGCTGCCAACCAGTGAACGGGCGATGCGCAGGCCCCGCTCCTCGAGCATCCTGCGCACCGCGTTGTACATCAGATAGAGCTCGATCGTCGGCGTGCCGCCGAAGCCGTTGACGAGCAGCAGCGCCTCGGTACCGGCCCGCGTGCCAAGATCATCGGCGATGGCGGTGGTCATCTCGGCGGCGATCGCATCGGCCTGCGCGAGCTTGACGCGGCGGCGTCCCGGCTCGCCGTGAATGCCGACCCCCATCTCTATCTCGTCGTCACGAAGTGCAAAGGTCGGCGTGCCCGCCGCCGGAACGGTGCAGCTGGTCAGCGCAACGCCCATTGAACGCGTCTGTGCGTTGACGCGCTCGCCAAGCGCGACACAAGTTGCAAGATCGGCGCCCTTCTCGGCCGCCGCGCCGACGATCTTCTCGACGATCAGCGTGCCGGCGACGCCGCGCCGTCCGATACTGTAAGTCGACTTCTCGACCGCGACGTCGTCGTCGGTCACGATGGTGGCGGTGCGGCCCTCGGCGATCTCCGCCGCCATCTCGAAGTTCATGCGGTCGCCGGCATAGTTCTTGACGATGAAGAGGACGCCAGCGTCGCCCGTGATCGCCTGGGCGGCCTCGACGATCTGGTCCGGCGTCGGCGATGTGAACACCTGCCCGGGACAGGCGGCGTCGAGCATGCCGTAGCCGACGAAGCCGGCATGCAGCGGCTCATGCCCGCTGCCGCCCCCCGACACCAGCGCAACTTTCCTCGGATTCAGCTCGCGGCGACGGACGAATTTCCGCTCAGCGCCGAGCATGACGAGGTCGGCATGCGCGGCGGCAAAGCCGTCGAGGCTCTCTGCGAGCATATTGTCGACCGAATTGATGAACTTCTTCATTGTGTCCTCCCGCTTCGTCCGCCCGGCGTTCCTCGCCTATTTTTCCCGCATGATGGCAATCAGTCGCCGCGTGAACTCCTGGAGCAGCGTGTCAAGCTCGGCGTTGCGCTTGGCGCTGCCGAGATCCGGCAGATGCAGCGTCAGTGTCCGCTCGTGCGAGCCTTCGCTCAACCGGCCGACGCGGCGCGGATGAGCGCGCGCATAGGCGCGAAGGAAGGCCGTCTTCGCCTGCGGCGGGAAATGGCACACATCGAAGATCGTATTGAGATGCTGCACCGGTATCGGCACCGGATAGGCCGGATTGCTGATCTGGCTGACGAAGCTGCGGTTCTTCCCCATGGCATGGGCCAGCCGAAGCCGCATGCCCGACGGACGGCTCTCCAGCACCTCCTTGAAGATGCGCTTGTAGACCGCAACCGCGCCGGCTTCGGGCGCGTCGTCGGCCGCCGTATCAGCCAAGGCCGCCTCCGCTGCTCAGCCGGTCGATGGTCTGCTTGATCTGCGCCAGCGCCGATGCATTGACGGAGAGCTCGCGCAGGCCGCAACTCAGCAGGGCGGGCAGACAACGCGGATCACCCGCCATGTCGCCGCACAGGCTGACGCTGATGGCGGCGCGCCGCCCATGCTCCGCGGTCCGCGCGATCAGTTCGAGCACTGCCGGATGCAGCGGATCCATCAGGGGGACGAGAGCTCCGTTGGAACGGTCGCAGGCCAGGACATATTGCGCGAGATCGTTCGAGCCGATCGAGAAGAAGGACGTCTTGAAGCTCGCGATTGCCAGGGCCGCCGCCGGCACCTCGACCATGATACCGAGCTCGGGCAGCATCGCGGCAATGCCATCCGCCTGCAAGTGCTGCACGACATCTGCGAACAGCTTCCGCCCCGCCTCGAGCTCGTCCGCCGACGTGACCATCGGGAACATGACCTTGAGATTGCCGCGCACCGCGGCCCGCGCCAGCGCGCGGAGCTGAACCGCAAAGATCTCAGGCCGGGCAAGGCACAGGCGCAGGCCGCGCACCCCGAGGAACGGATTGGCTTCGCCGTCCAGCGTGAAGCCAGCCACCGGCTTGTCACCGCCGGCATCGAAGGTGCGGATGGTGACGGGGCGCTGGCCGGCCCATCGCAACACCGCATCGTAAGCCTGAAACTGTGTCTCCTCGTCGGGCAGGCCACCGCGCTCCGTCAACAGGAACTCAGTGCGCATCAGGCCGATGCCGTCGGCATATTGCGCGTCGGCATGCTCGAGATCCTCGACGCGCTGGATGTTGATGAAGAGCTTGA
The DNA here is from genome assembly GCF_055229415.2 of Bradyrhizobium sp. Leo114. Lineage (NCBI taxonomy): Bacteria > Pseudomonadati > Pseudomonadota > Alphaproteobacteria > Hyphomicrobiales > Nitrobacteraceae > Bradyrhizobium > Bradyrhizobium sp. Leo114. The sequence continues at coordinate 33,635 of NZ_JBUYEN020000001.1, forward strand.
TCCGCTCGCCGCGCCAGGAGGCTGTCGGCCGCCGCAGGATCGCGCGCGCGGATGCCCTGCTCTTGTGATGGCTGTCGCGCCGCTTCTCGAAAATTCGGACCTGCTCGGCACTGGGATCCAGCTCCAGCGTGGCGCCTTCGCCGTCAAGCAGCGCTGTGGTGCCCGTGTCAGGAATGGCCCCGAGCTGTACCACCATCGGGATGCCGCGCGCTCGCGCCAGCATCGCGACATGGCTGGTCGGGCTGCCGCGCAACAGCGCCAAGCCACCGCCGCCGGACCAGTTAATCTCAAGGAATCGCGATGGCGGCAGATCGTCGGCGCAAACCACGCCTCCGCGCGGGATTTTCAGCGGCTGGTCCTGGTCGCCACGCAGAATGTGGATCACGCGGTCGCGCAAATCGGCAAGATCGGAGGAGCGCGCCTTCAGATAGTCGTCCGGTGCGGAGTTGTACTCGGCAATATGGGCGTCGAGCGTGGAACGCCATGCGATATCGGCGGGACGTCCCTCGCCGATCGACGCGAAGATCGCCTCGATCAATTCCTCATCCTCGAGCAGCGCGACCTGGAATTCGAGAATCTGCGCGGCCTCGCCGCCGGCGCTGGCGGCAAGATCGGCGATCTGCACGCTCGCGACGTCGATCGCATTGCGCAAGGCCAGCGCCTCCTCGACCAGCGTACCGGCCACCCGCTCGCCGCCAGCTCCCGCGTCGACGCGGACGAACGGGCCATGGGCAAAGCCGATCGAGGCAGTCCTGCCGCGATACGCCAGCCCTGCAGCGCCGCCCTGCATGCTATGGTGCTCCATCCGGGAAATCGCTTGCGATCAGATCAACCAGCGCCGCGACCGCGGCCTCGGCATCGCTGCCGGAAGCCTTGATCTCGATCGTGCTGCCGTGTGCCGCGCGCATTGCCATGATCTTGGCCACGCTCTTGGCATTGATCCATTCGGGTGCGCCCGCGACCCGCACGGAGATCTGGGCCTCGAACTTCTTGGCGAGCTTGGTCAGCTTGACCGCGGGGCGCGCATGCATGCCAACCGCATGCACCAGCCGCACATTGCCGGTGAAGATCTGTTCGTCCGCTTTATCAAGCATGCTCGTCATCCATCATCGCTTCGCCGACGCCTCAGTCGGCAGAGAGTTCCTCGGCCACGGCCCTGACCTGGGCCAGCGAGCTGCCGCCCGCAGCTTCCGTCGCCGCCATGACGGCGCCCTCGACGATCGGCGCGTTGCAGACGACAACGAGATCACGCCGCGCCGGCTCCAGCATCTCGACTGCCATTTCGCTGTTGGTCTCGGCGCCGCCGAGGTCGACAAGCACAGCAACGCCTTTCGACGACCAGGCGTCGTTGATGGCGTCGATGATCAGCGGCACGCTGGTGCCGAGACCACCGTCGGGATTGCCGCCGCAGAAGGCGACCTTGACCTCGCTGCCGACCATCTGCCGCACCATGTCTGCGGTTCCCTTCGCGATGTCCCGGGAATGCGATACGATCACGATGCCCACGGTGTCGGTCATTGCCGCGCCTCCAGGCCAGCGCACACCGCGTGCAGCAGAACGCAGCTCGATCGCGCCCCGGGATCGACATGACCGACGCTGCGCGCGCCGAGGAACGACGCCCGACCCTTCGTTGCTTGCATCGGCACCGTGCGCTCGACCGCTTCAGCCGCGGTGGTGCGCACCCGCGCGATCAGATCGGGCTGGCCGGCGCCCGCTTTCAGTGTCTCCAGCACCGGAATGAGCACATCGAGCATCGTCTTCTCGCCGGCCTGCGAGCGGCCGCGCGCGCTCACCGCGTTCACGCCACTGCCGAACACGTCGGCGAGATCGTCAGGCAGGTGCTTGTCGTGCGACAGCGCCTCGCCCGCGGCGAGAAAGAAGCTGCCATAGAGCGGGCCGGAAGCGCCGCCGACCGTCATGACTAGGGTCTTGCCGATCGTCTTGAACGCCTCGTCGAGCGGTTGCGCCGAGATGGCATCGAGCTTGCCGAGCACCGCTTCGAAGCCGCGCTTCATGTTGGTTCCGTGGTCGCCGTCGCCGATCGCCTGGTCCAGACTCGTGAGCTCCGGCGCGCTATCGATGACCTGCTCGGCGGCCGCCTTGAGCAGCGACTTGAATGTCTCGGGTTGCACCGACATTGATCTGAACCTTTCGCTCCTCTAATGAACCATCGGGCCGATGCGCTGTCCCGCACCGTCGAAACACAGCGGACGCACCAGTTGCAATTCAACCTCCTGGCCGGCCCGCAGCGGTTGATGCGGATCCGCCAGCGTCACCAGCGTTTCGCCCTTATAGTCCAGGTGAACGTGATTCTGCTCGCCGAGGTGCTCGACGCGATGCACCCGGCCGATCATCCGTCCGTCGTTGCGCGTGGCGATCTGGAGGTGTTCGGTACGGATGCCGACCGTCTCCGTTTCCGGCGGCATCGCCACATCGGACAGCAGCCGCGCGGGCAGGAAATTGATCTGTGGCGTCCCGAGCCGCGAAGCGACGTAGCTGCTGGATGGATTTTCATAGATCTCCCTCGGCGTGCCGAGCTGAAGCAGCCGGCCGTCCTTGATCACGCCGATCCTTGATGCCATCGTCATGGCTTCGACCTGGTCGTGGGTCACATACAGGATGGTCGCGCCGAGCTCGAGCTGGATCCGCTTCAGCTCGAGCCGAAGTTCGGCGCGAAGCTTTGCATCCAGCGACGACAGCGGCTCGTCCATCAGATAGATCGAGGGATCGCGCACAAGCGCGCGGCCGATGGCGACCCGCTGCATCTCACCTCCCGACAGGCGGGTGGCGCGATTGTTCAGCTTGCTGGCGATATGCAGCAGTTCCGCCGTCTGCTCGACACGCTCGCGGATCAGCGGCTCCGGCACGCGCCGCGCCGGAGAGCGCAGCGGGAACGCCAAATTGTCGTAGACCGACAAATGCGGATACAGCGAATATTGCTGGAACACGAATGCGATGTCCCGTGCACCCGGCGGATCATGCGTCACGTCGCGCCCGTCGATCATGACCGAACCGGCGTCGGGGCTCTCGAGGCCGGTGATCAACCGCAGCGTCGTGGTCTTGCCGGCGCCGCTCGGCCCGAGCAGGACGAGGAATTCGCCGTCGTTCACCGTCAGCGAGAGGTCGCGCACCGCGTCCACCGCGCCGAAGCGCTTGCTGATATTGCGCAAGCTGACGTCAACCATGGCGCATGCCCTCCTCCCTGGCGGTCCTGATTGCAAGGCCGCTGCCGGCATCGAACAGCGAGAGCCGATCGGAGTTGAATTCGAGGCCGACGGTCTCGCCGATCCGCACCGAGGCGCTCGAAGGTAGCCGCGCCGCGACCCGCCCATACGCCGTGTCGATCGTGACGATCTGCGTCGTGCCGAGATATTCCGCGCCGAACACCTCGCCACGAACGGATCCGGCGTCGGCGAAGCGGATATGCTCCGGACGAACCCCGAGCGCCAGCGCCGCGCTTGCGCGGTCCTCGCGGATCTCGGGCACCGCGAGCCTGGTGTCGTGAAAATTGATCGCCCGGTCACCGGATCGCAGCCCGCCCTCGAAGTGCAGGAAGTTCATCGACGGCGAGCCGATGAAGTCCGCGACGAACATGCAGGCGGGTCGGTCATAGACCTCCTGCGGCGTGCCGATCTGTTCCACGCGCCCCTTGTTCATGATCGCGATCTGGTCGGCCATCGACATCGCCTCTAGCTGGTCGTGAGTGACATAGACCGTGGTCGCCTTGATGCGATCGTGCAGGTCGCGCAGCTCGCCGCACATCAGATGACGAAACTCGGCGTCGAGCGCGCCCAGCGGCTCGTCCATCAGGAAGGCCTTCGGGCGCCGCACCATGGCTCGCCCGAGCGCGACGCGCTGGCGGTCGCCGCCCGAGAGCTTTGACGTCTTGCTCGACAGCAGATGCTCGATCCGCAGCATCCGCGCGGTCTCCTGCACCCGCTCGCGAATCTCGTGCCGCGCCATGCCCTGGCACTTTAGCGGGAAGCCGATGTTCTGCCCGACATTCATGTGCGGATAGAGCGCAAACAGCTGGAACACGAACGCGATGTCGCGGGCGGCGGCACGGTGGAACGTGACGTCCTCCCCGTCGAGCAGAATCTTGCCCTCGGTCGGCAGCTCGAGGCCGGCAATCATGCGCAACGTGGTGGTCTTGCCGCAGCCGGAGGGACCGAGCAACGCGAAGAAGGTGCCGTCGTCGATGGTGAATGTCGAGCCTTCCACCGCCGTGAACTGATCGAACGACTTGCGAAGATATTCGATGCGGATCTGAGCCATGGCCTCATTCCGGAAAGTGGCTGACGATGACGAAGCCGACAGTGCCGGCGAGGATCGTCACGAATGAATAGCTGTACAGATCTATCGAGAAGGGTTGCACCAGCATGAAGATGCCGCCCCCGATCAGGGTCATCGCAACGGCCTCCCAGCGCCCGCGGCCGAAGAAGCGATGCAATGTCCCCTTGGCGCCCTTGGCAACGGCAGAATCGCTCATTTGCGCATCGCTCCGAAGGTGATGCCGCGCAACAGATGCTTGCGCAACAGCACGGTGAACATGACGATCGGGACGACGAACAGCGTGGTCGCGGCGGCAACCGCCGGCCAGTCCTGCCCGCCCTCCCCGATGATGAAGGGAATGAAGGGCGGCATGGTCTGCGCCTCGCCGCTGGTCAGCAGGACTGCGAAGGCGTATTCGTTCCAGGAGAAGATCAGGCAGAAGATCGCGGTTGCCGCAATTCCGGTGACGGCCTGCGGCAACACCACCTTGCGCAGCGCCTGCAGTCGCGTGTAGCCGTCGACGAGGGCCGCCTCCTCATACTCGCGCGGAATCTCGTCGATGAAGCCCTTGAGCAGCCAGACCGCAAGCGAGACGTTCACCGCGGTGTAGAGCAGGATCATGCCGAGCCTGGTGTCGGTCAGATTGAGCTGCCGGTACATCAAATAGATCGGTATCGCAACCGCGACCGGCGGCATCATCCGCGTCGACAGGATGAAGAACAGCAGATCGTCGGCCAGCGGAATGCGGAAGCGCGAAAAAGCGTAGGCCGCGAGCGTGCCGAGGAAGACGGCGAGGAAGGTCGAACCGAAGCCGATGATCAGCGAGTTGACGAAGCGCGGCACGACCTTGGACGGTCCGGCAATCACCATGTCATGCTTGCGGACGAGCTTGTCATACCAGGTCTCCGGCGGCGGCAACTTGGCGATGAAATCCGGTGTCTGGCGGGTGCGCACCGTGAACAGGTTGACATAGCCTTCGAGCGTCGGCTCGAAGATCACCTTGGGCGGATAGGCGATGGCATCGCTTTGCGACTTAAAGGCGGTGGCGACGATCCAGAGCAGCGGCAGGATCGTGATCAACGCATAGAGGATGACGAGAGCACCGGCGAATGCCTTGATGCGCGGCGAGGCCTCGACGATCGAGTGTGCGGTGGATCTGGCGACGGCAGCGGTCATCGTTGCTTCACCTTGTTGAGCGCTTTGACGTAGATGTTGGCGGCACCGAACACGGTCACGAACAGGATAATGGCAAGCGCCGAGGAATAGCCGGTGCGCCACTTCTCGAACGCCGCGCGCTTCAGCGTGATGGACACGAGCTCGGTGGTCGACCCCGGTCCTCCCGACGTCAGGAGATTGACCATGTCGAACATCTTGAAGTTCTCGATCGCGCGAAACAGCACCGCCAGCATCAGGAACGGCACCGTCATCGGCAACGTGATCGACCAGAACTGCCGCCAGGCCGAGGCACGATCGACCTCAGCCGCCTCATAGATATAATCGGGGATCGAGCGTAGCCCGGCGAGACAGATCAACATCACATAGGGCGCCCACATCCAGGTGTCGACGAGCACGATGGTCCATGGCGCCAGCGCGACCTGCCCTGTCATGCTGAACGAGCTCGGCGGCACGCCAGTGAACAAGCTGATCAGATAGTTGAACGGTCCGATCTGCGGCTGCAGCAGCAGCGTCCAGAAATTGCCGACAACTGCCGGGGACAGCATCATCGGCAGCAGGATGATCGTGGTCCAGAAGCTGTGGCCGCGGAATTGGCGGTTGATCAGGAGCGCGAGCCCAAAGCCGACCACCACCTGCAGGGCAACCGAGCAGATCACGAATTGCGCCGTGGTCTGGAGCCGGAACCAGACGTCCTCGTCGTTGAGGATGTCGCTGAAATTGTCGAGCCCAACAAACCGCAGCGGCAGATAGGACATGCTGAGGTTGAGGCTGGTGAAGGAGAGCCGGATCATCCAGACCAGCGGGAAGATGTTGATCGCGAGCAGCAGCGCAATCGTCGGCGCGACGAACAGCCACGCAATGGTCCGGTCGGACAGACCGTGTGCGCGGCGCGCGGCGCGGGATTTGGCGGACTCGCTCACGCCCGCGATCGTAGCATGATCGGGTTGCAGGATCGTCGTCATCTTGTCCATCGGCTGGGCTGGTTCGGCTTCCACGAGGCTGACCTCGGGGAAGCCAGTTCAGTTGGATCGCGGAGTTCAGGCTATCGCGAGGCGACTTCCTTGCCCTGCTCCTTGAACACCTTGGTCCAGTCCTTGACCAGGAGATCGAGCGCCTGCTGCGCCGTGCCCTTGTCGGCGACGACGTAGTCGTGCACCCGCTTCTGCATGTCGAGCAGCAGTTGGGCGTAGGACGGCTCGGCCCAGAAGTCCTTGACGATGCCCATCGACTCCAGGAATTGCGGCGCGAACGCCGCGCTCTTCGGGAAGTCCGGCGCATCGACCACCGCCTTGAGCGCCGAGTAGCCGCCGATCTGCCACCATTTCTGCTGCACGGCGGGCTGCGCGAACCACTTGATATAGGCGAGCGCGTCGTCCTTGCGGTCGGAAGTCGCAACCACCGAGATGCCCTGTCCGCCGAGTTGGGTGAAGTGCCCCTTCGGGCCAGCCGGATTGACGAAGAAGCCGATCTTGTCGCCGCCGACATTCGGATCCTTGTAGAGGCCGGGGAAGAAGGCGAACCAGTTCATCTGCATCGCCACCTGGCCCGACTTGAAGGCATCGAGCCCTTCCTGCATGTAGGCGTTCGTCATGCCGGGCGCGGTGCAGCACTTGTAGAGCTCCTTGTAGAATTCGAGCCCCTTGGCGGCATCGGCCGAATTGACGATGCCCTGCATCTGGTACGGCTTCTTCGGATTGTCGTAGCTGAAGCCGTAGTTGTAGAGCACGTTGGTCACGCCCATCGTGATGCCTTCGGAACCGCGCTCGGTGAAGATGTACGCGCCATAGACCTTCTTGCCGTCGATCTCGCGGCCCTGGAAGAACTCCGCGATCTGCTTCAACTCGTCATAGGTTTTCGGCGGCGCCAGATCGCGGCCGTACTTGGCCTTGAACGCCGACTGGATGTCCGGTCGCGAGAACCAGTCCTTGCGGTAGGTCCAGCCCACGGCATCAGCCATCGCCGGCAGCGCCCAGTAGTTCGCCGAATTCTTCGGCCACCGCGAATAACCCACGACCGTCGCCGGGACGAAATCGTCCATCGAGATGTGCTCTTTGTCGAAGAACTCGTTGAGCTTGACGTACCACTTGTTCTCGGCGGCTCCGCCGATCCACTGGCTATCGCCGATGATCAGGTCGCAGAGTTTGCCGTGGGAATTGAGCTCGTTGAGGAAGCGATCCGCATAGCTCGTCCAGGGGACGAACTCGTATTTCATCTCGATGCCGGATTGCTTGGTGAAATCCTTGCCCAGCTCGACCAGCGCGTTGGCCGGATCCCATGCCGCCCAGCACAGCGTGAGCTGCTTGCCCTGAGCCGCAGCTTCGCCTCCGCCAAATATCCCCAGCAGCGCCGCCCCGAGAACCGTGGTGGCCACTGAGCTTTTCAGCCGATTGAATGTCCGCATATCCGTTTCCTCTCTCGTTGAAGCATCCAACCCGCTCAACGCGCCCCGCCGGAGCGACGCCGAGACCTTGAAACCGAGTTTGAGGAGCGATGAGTGAAGGACGAGACGGACCGCTGCCGGAGACGGCTCCGGAATGGCTTGGGCTCCTCCTACACATCGGCTCGATGCACGATGTTTAGCTTTTTTGTATTACTAAACGTAGTACTAAATTTTTGAGGCCGTCAAGCCGGTTCTCGCGCTCTTGGCGAAATATTTGCGACGCTCGCACGCACGAGCGGGGATGTTCGCGGCGCAGCAAAATGTCCGACTCCTGTAGCTAGTTTGGCGGCCCACGATTACCGATCTGGTCCGGCGGACACAATACGGCCCATCCCGACAGCAGGAGAGCCGGAAGGTTAGCCATAACCGGCATGTTTAGTAAGCTAATTTACTGAACGTTCGACAAAGCGATTGACAGCGAGCAGCCTCATCGGCCGAAATCTGCCATTGCCGCGGACCGCACCAGTTTCGCGCCAGCAACGACCTCGCCAAAGCGCAACGAACGCGATCGAACTCAAGCGCCGGCGCAGAAAAATCAACGAAGCTGACCGATGTTCTGCGGCTCATAACGGTCTGATTGCAGGTTCGCATAAGGCTGGAACTGCTCACCCTTGTTTCAACGAGCTCGATGCAATTTTTGACGGGATGGACGCTCCGCTGAAGGTATCTGACATCACCGGCTGGGCGCTGGAAGACGAACGCTTTCACCTGAAGATCGTTGAACTCGCCGGCAACCGCCGCCTGTGCGAGACCGTCTCGACTGCTGGGGCCAGGCCCATCGCGCGCTGATGTTTAACCGAGCTACTTTGACGCATCGCGGAGCACGCTTGATCCCTTCTTCGCGCCTCGCGGCCAATTGACGTTCAGTCAGCGTTCATGGTTCGCAGCACAAACTCGAGTGTCAGCAATTCGGAGAAGAAATGTCTGGAAGTGTATGTGAGTTACTCTGCCCCGTGCCTGCCTCGGGCTAAGCGTTGTCGCACCGACAGGCCGCCCCGCTTGGACCGACGCTGATGTCCGTTGAGGGGCTGTTGCTACTTGCTCAAAGGCGTCCTTGATGTACTGCGGCTCGATTACTTCAAGCGTTGCGAATTCGTGTGATGCCACGGCAAGGCAACCCGCTCAATCGCTTCAATCACCGCAATCAATGCGACGCCGAGCACCGCAAGAATGACAATCGCAGCAAAGACACGCGGCGTGTCGAACGTACCCTGCGCGGTCAGAATGACATAGCCGAGGCCGCGCTGGGACGAGACGAATTCGCCGACAATGGCGCCAACCAGAGCCAGCGACATCGCCACCTTCAGTCCGGCAAACAGATGCGGCAGCGCGCAATAGAGCTTGATGCGCAGCAGCACCTTCAGACGCGACCCACGCAAGGTCTTCGCCAGGTCGATCGTATCCGGCGACACCGATTGCAGACCAAGCGCGGTGTCGATCACCACGGCAAAGACTGCGATCAGAAAGGCAATGGCGATCTTGGGCTCCGCGCCTGTCCCGAACCAGATCAGAAAGAGCGGCGCCAGCGCCACCTTCGGCACGCTATTGAGCGCGACGAAGAGCGGGAACAGCAGACGATCCAGGATCTTCCACTCCACGATCGCAACCGCAAACGAGACGCCGAACACGACGGCGACGGCAAAACCGGCGAGCGTGATGCCCAGGGTATAGGCCGTCTGCACGGCGAACCAGCCCGGAGAGGCTGCAAGTTCCTCGATGATCAGCGACGGCGCCGGCAGCAGAATGGACCGCACGCCAAGCGCGCGCACGCCGATCTCCCACACCGAAAGGAAGATCGCAACCCCCAGTAGCGGCACGGCGGCTCGACGCGCGGCTTTCATCAAGCTCCTAGTCATGGATCAGGCCCATTTGCTCGAACAGAGCCCGGATACGGCTTGTATAGGCACCGAATTCCGGCGTCTCGCGCATCGCCAGTTTCCGCTCGGCCGGCAGGTCGATGGCGATGTCCGCGACCACGCGCCCCGGCCGCGGCGTAAAGACCACCACGCGGGTCGACAGGAACACCGCCTCGGTGATGCTGTGAGTCACGAAGACGACGGTCATCCGATGCTTGGTCCAGAGCCGATGCAGGTCGACATTGATCTGATCGCGCGTCAGCGCATCGAGCGCCCCGAACGGCTCGTCCATCAGCAGCAAACGCGGGTCGAGCAGCAGCGAGCGGCAGATCGCGACGCGCTGCCGCATGCCGCCGGACAATGCCCGAGGATAGGCGCGTGCGAATCCGTCGAGCCCCACCATCTGCAGCAATTGCCGTGCGCGCTCCTCGTATTTCTTCTTGCCGTAACCGCCGAAATCTGCCGGCAACAGGACGTTCTCCAGAACGTCGAACCATTCCAGCAAGGCATCCCGCTGGAACGCCATGCCGAGACGCTCCGGAGGACCGTCGATGGGCGCGCCATCCAGTTGCAGGCGTCCGCCGGTCGGCGCCTCAAGTCCGGCAAGACAGCGCAAGAACGTGCTCTTGCCGCAGCCGCTCGGCCCCACCAGGCTGATGAATTCGCCCTCTGCGATATCAAGCGAAACGCCTTGCAACGCGGTGACGCCGTCGGCGTCACCGTATCTTTTCACGACATCGGACGCTGCGATCATGGATTCAACGGGATCGCGAGGGTCAGTTCTTGCCGCTGGCCACGTCCGCAACGACGCGCTCGTCGATCAGTTCATTGGTGAAGACTGCATCCGCATCGAGACCCTTCTCGATGAGCCCGCCTTCGGCCAGCACCGCAACCGCCCGCTTCCAGTCCGCCGCAGCCATCGTGCCGAACGGCAGGTTCCGGGTTGCATCGGTGTACGCATAATCCTTCAACGTATCGATCTGCTGCCGCAAGACGGCCGGATTGAGTTTGGCCTGCGGCCGCGCCGCAATGATCGCCCTCACCGCTTCGTCCTGATTGCCGGCAAAGATATAGGCCCAACATCCCGCGACCACGCTCGCAAAACGCTTCAGCGCCTCGCGCTTCGAGGCGATCGACTTCTCGGTCGCCAGCAATCCGAAGCTTGGAAATTCCAGCCCCTGATCGGCGAAGCGGATGGCGTTCGAGGGACGCTGGCTTGCGACTACCGCCAGAAAGAATGGTCCGGACGAGAATGCCGCGTCGGACCGGCCAGCCATGTAGAGGCCGGCTTTACCTGCCGCGTCGACGCTGACGAGGTCGACGTCACTGCGAGTCAGCTTTCCGGCGGCGAGAAACTGGTCGATGAACGGCGCCTCGAGCGAACCGGCGGTGAAGGCGATCTTCTTGCCTTTCAAATCGGCGGGGCTAGCGATGCCGCTGTCCTTCGGAACCAACAGACCGATGTCGTTCTGCTTGATGAAGCCGGCAATCGCTTTCACCGGCAACCCCTTGGAGCGCGCGATCACCATCGGGGCCAACGACGCGTAGCCGACATCGTATTCACCATTACCGACGATCTGCACGGTGGCGACGGACCCGGTTCCGTCATCCAGCACGACATCGAGATTGTATTTCGCGAACAATCCCTTCTGCGCCGCCAGATGGAACGGCGCCTGCGACCCCCAAGGCGTCCAATCGAGTCGTACCGTCAGGCGGTCGGCCGCCGATGCGCTACAATTAATCAGTACACATGCAATAAACGCCGTAACCGCAGTTAACTCTCGAAATCCCATCATGTGCACACCTCCCATATCTGCCCGGCGGTACCGCATTCCTTCAAAAGACTAACACGGCGCCTTGCCCGCGCAAGATATGATTATGTACTGATTAATTTGCCGATTGCCCAACAATGAGGCTCGGGGGCGCGCGGCGCAGGCAACGACAGTTCAGAACGCGTCAGCCTGCGTGCTCGGTTCGGCAGTGCGGAAGGCGTCAAGTGCCATGCAGCGATCGGTGATCGCCAGCAGGATCGGATACGCGTCAAGCGGACAATTGAAGCGCCGCGCGTTGAAGATCTGAGGGACGAGACATATGTCGGCCATCGTTACGGAATCGCCGTAGCAAAACCGGCCAAACAGGCGCTCGCGCCGCAGATAGTCTTCGAGTCCGGACAGCCCTTCCGCGATCCAGTGCCGATACCAGGCATTGGTGGCCGCCTCGTCCGCCTTGAACTGCGCCTTGAGATGCTTCAGCACGCGCACATTGTTCAGCGGATGAATTTCGCAACCGATGATCTGCGACACCGCCCTGACGTAGATCCGCCCGAGCGGATCCTTCGGCATCAGCGGAGGATCGGGATAGACTTCATCCAGATACTCGATCACGGCCATCGACTGGATGAGGCATCGGCCGCCTTCCACCAGAAGCGGCACCAGCCCTTGCGGATTGATATCGCAATAGGACGGGGTCCGATGCTCCATCTTCGGCAGACTGATATAGCGCGGCTCGTAGTCGAGCCGCTTGTGGGCCAGCGCGATCCGGAGACGGAACGAGGTCGAAGACCGAAAGAATGTGTAGAGTTGCCGCGACACGTCAGATCACTCTGCGGCGGCCTTCTGCAGGATGTCATCCGGCGTGGAGGATACGACCTCGACATATTTCGGGATGAACTTGCCGCCCTCGATATACTTGATGAAGGCCGGTTTGATTTCATTGGCGAGGATCTTGCGGATCCTGGCATGCTCCTCGATATCGCTCCATTCGGCGATCAGGAAGAATCGCTGCGGGTCCTCGCTATCGCGGCACAGCACGCCATCCTTCACCTGCGCCGATGATTTGTGCATCGGATTGCCTTCCGAATAGTCAAATTCCTCGAACAGCTTGATGAACTCTTCCTCATGCCCCGCCATGACGCGGAAGTCGTAGATATGCAGATAATTGCCCTTGGTGGCGAGCGGCTCTTGCGCCATGAAAGTCTCCCGTTCCTGAACATATATGATGGTACACTGACTATCTTGGTTTCGCAACAGGCGCGATATCGCGCCGCTTTTGTGCGCAGCAGCGCTCTTCTTTTCGTCCGCAGCAGCGCTCTTCACGGAGTTGCGAGCTTTAGAAATGATGTTATACTGATTATAAATTCCAGCGCGAGAGACGCCACAAATGGCATGGACGAGAGCGGCTTCGCTGAACGACGTGCCCGAGGGCAAGGCCCTCGGCGTCGAAGTCGGCGGCATTCATATCGCGCTCTACAATCTCGACGGCAAAATCTACGCAACGCATGGCATCTGCACGCACGCGCTCGCGCTGCTGGCCGAAGGCTGGATCGAAGACGGCAAGGTGGAATGTCCGCTGCACCAGGGGCAGTTCGACATCCGCAGCGGAAAGGCCCTTTGCGCGCCGGTGACCGAGGATTTGCGGACCTATGCTGTTCGCGTCGAAGGCGATGACATTCTCATCGATCCCGACCAGCCGGCTACCGAATCCGCCTTCGAGAGCAAGCTCGCTGCCGCTGCGCCCGCGAAAGATACGACGGGTGTCGTGATCGTCGGCGCAGGTCAGGCGGCCGCGGCTGCAATCCGGGCCATGCGCACCGGCGGCTTCGATGGCAGCATCGATCTGGTAGGCGCAGAACCTCATCTTCCCTATGAGCGACCGCCGCTGTCCAAGGAATTCCTGCTGGGTACGGCCGAATTTTCATCCAGCGTTCGTTTGAGCGAGGCAGACGCGGTTCAGCTCGGCGTGCGCCTGCATCTTGGCGTTGCCGCGACGACGATCGATGCCACGCAGCGCCGGATCACTCTCGCGAACGGCGAGGTTCTGGCTTACGATTCGCTCCTGCTTGCCACCGGCGGAACGCCACGACGGCTGAGCATTCCCGGTGCGGATTTCCCGGGCGTTCACTATCTGCGCACGATCGAGGATTCCGCCGCCATCGGCGCAGCCCTTGACCGCGCCCAGCATGTCGCTGTGGTCGGCGGTGGGTTCATCGGTCTAGAACTTGCATCGACCGCAATTTCGCGCGGCGTTGCAGTGACCCTGCTCGAACGCGAACGCGAGATCATGGCGCGGATCATGCCGGCCGCCGTCGGCCGTGCCTTCCGGATCATGGCGGAGCGGCATGGCGTCGATATTCGCCGCAACGCCGGGGTTATCGAAATCACCAGGCGCGGCGAACGCCTCGGCGTCGTGACCAGCGAAGACACGATCGAAGTCGACGCGGCTCTGGTCGGTATCGGCATGCAACCGGTGCTCGGCCTTGCGCTGCAGGCCGGCTGCGCCACCACGCCCGCCGGCATCGAAGTGGACGCGCAAGGACGCACCTCCGTGCCGGGCATCTGGGCGGCCGGCGATTGCGCGTTGTACCATGAGCCGATCGCAGGGCGGCGCCCCTCGCTCGAAAGTTGGCAGAACGCCGAAGAGCAAGGCGGCGCGGCCGGCCGCTCGATCGCCGGAAACAGCGCACCAGTGGCGCAAAAGCGCCCCTGGTTCTGGACCGACCAGTTCGGCTGCAATGTGCAGATGCTCGGAATTGTCGGCGCTGACGATCATGTCGCGCTCGTAGCCGCGAACGAAGCGGCCCCGGGCGCGGTCTATCGCATGTTCGACAAAGCGACCGGACGGCTCACCGGCGTCGTCGCGTTCTCGCACCCGCAGGCGATCCGCGCCGCGCGCGCCGAACTCGATTCCGCCCCGCCTTTCGATCCCGATATTCATGGCGCCATCATCTCATCCGATGGACAAGAAGGCGCCGATGCCATGGAGGCCAGCCTCATGAACGCCAACCCGGGACTGTCGCTCACCAAACGCTATATCTGGCCGGCCGATGGCCTCACCCGCATTCCGGATTGGGTCTATACCGATCAGGCGATCTACGAGCGCGAGGTCGAGAAGATCTTCCACGGCCGCACCTGGAATTATGTCGCGCTCGAATCCGAAATCCCCAATTCCGGCGACTTCATCCGCTCGCATGTCGGACCGACACCGGTCGTCGTCTCTCGCGCGGAAGACGGCTCGATCCATGTGTTCGAGAACCGCTGCGCGCATCGCGCCGCCGAGTTCTGCCGAGAGCTTTCCGGCAACGCAAAGGAATTCGTCTGTCCCTATCATCAATGGTCGTACGATCTGAAAGGAAATCTGGCCGGCGTTCCCTTTCGTCGCGGCGTCGGCGGCAAGGGTGGCATGCCTCCAGATTTCAGGAATGCGGATCATGGCTTGCGCCGCCTGAAAGTGACGACGCATCGCGGCGTGGTGTTCGCCTCCTATTGCGACGACATGGAGCCGCTGGCCGAATATTTCACGCCGGAGATCATGCGCGAATTCGAGGCGACCTTCGATGGCCGCAAGCTCAAGGTGCTCGGCTATTACCGCCACTCACTGCCCGGTAATTGGAAGCTCTATCATGAGAATTTGAAAGACCCCTATCACGCCACCCTGCTGCACACTTTCCTGGTCACGTTCGGCCTTCTGGTCGCGGGCAACAAGTCGCTGATGCTCGCCGATCCGAGCGGGCGTCATGGCGTGATGGCTTCGGCAAAGTCCGACGGCAAGGCCGTGTCAAGCGACGCGAAGAAGGAAATGCGCGCTTACAAGGAGGGCATGACGCTGGCCGAGCCGCGCTTCATGGATTTCGTGGACGAGTTCGACAGCCCCTGGTCGGTGACAATGGCGACGATCTGGCCAAACCTGATCGTGCAGCGCGAGATGAACACACTGGGCGTACGCCAGATCGTGCCGACGGGACCGCATGAATTCATCATGAAGTGGACTATGTTCGGTTTTGAGGGCGACAGCGATGAGATGACACGGCATCGCCTCCGGCAAGGCAATCTGATGGGGCCGGCCGGCTTCCTCGGGCTTGAAGACAACGAGGCGATCAAGTTCGTGCAGGACGGCATGCAGCGCGTGCCGAACGGCGAGCATCTGGTGAAACTCGATCCGGCAGTCGAAGCCGGCACCGCCGACAACCTGATCTCTGAAGCGGCAATCCGCGCCATGTACAAGCACTGGCGCGCCGAGATGGGACTGTGAGTCATGGATATGGCCCTTAAGCGCAACCTCTCATCCGACACGCTCATGGATCCGCGCCTCGAGGCACTCCTGCTGCGGCACGAGATCGAGACCTTCAACGTGCGCTATGCGAACGCGCTCGACGAGCAGCGTCTCGCCGACTGGACCGAGATGTTCGCGGAGGACGCGACCTACGTCGTCCTGTCGCGCGAGAACCATGACCGCAACATGCCGGTTGGGCTGATCTATTGCGAAGGCAAAGGCATGATCCGCGACCGCGCCTTCGCTCTCAGCGAGACCGCGATGTTCGCGCCGCGCTATCTGCGGCACATCATCGGTAATCTCGACGTGCTGGGCGAAGAGCGCGACGGCACGATCAAGGCACGCGCCAACTACGTCGTGCTGCAGGTGCTGTTCGATCGGCCAGACGCTACGTTGCATCAGGTTGGCGTGTATTTCGACGTATTCCGCCGCGAGAACGGCGTGCTCAAATTGGCCAGCAGGCGCTGTGTCTATGACAACCTGCTGGTGCCGAATGCGCTTTGTCTGCCGGTGTGACCGCATATGACCTGCCGCGACGAACCGGCAGATAAGGCGCGCGGCCGGCGAGCGATCTCAGCTTGGTTGAAAGACCGTGCGGCCGAGATGGTTGTTCGCATCAACCAGCCGCAGCAGCGCCGCCATCAGGGCCGCGCGCTCCTTGGGAGGCAAAGGCTCGAGCAGGCGCGCCTGGGCGCGCTGCATCGCCTTGAACATCTCTCGGGTCACTTTCTCCCCGGCCGGCGTCAGGCGCGCGAGCACCGCGCGCCGATCCTTCTCACCCTTGCGGCGGGTCAGCAAGCCGCGCTGCTCCAGACGACGCAGCACGTCGGCGACATTGGTGCGGTCGATGCCGACCTCCCGCCCGAGCGTATGCTGATCGGTGTCGGGATTGAGGCTGAGCGTGGTCAGCAGCGCATATTGCACCGGCGTGATGTCGAAGCCTGCGCATTCCTCGAAGAACAGGGCGTAGTTGATCTGGTGCAGCCGCCGGATCAGAAAGCCGGGGCGCGCCCACAACGGCATGCTGGCATAAAGCGAGGTGTGCTCCGCCTTCTTTCCGGCGGGCTGGCTTTTCGGTTTTCGGGCCGGCTTGGATTTCCCGACTCTTTTGGGCTTTGCCAATTTCAACAATCTCCCTGCGACGGCTTCCGGCTGTTCTCTACCACCCCCAGCGTCCACTCGCATCTCCTTCGTCCCGGTTATTCATGACATGCCGCCTCACCGCGGCCTGGGGCTTAAGCATCGGCCGCAAGGAAAATAAGCAGTACGCTGTCTAATATAGGGAGGCCGCGGTGATCCGCAATCGAATGATACTTTCGCCCTTCGGCTTTAGTTTGCAGATGCGGCGCTCGGGAAACGTCCCTGATCTTATCGAAACCAAGTATTTCGACGGCATTATGCGTCCGGCCGTCATGACGCAAACCGGGCATTCCATACCCTCAACCACCACGGTCCTTCAGTTGGTGCAGCTTTTGCATCTTCAAAAATAGGATATATGCTGACTAATATGCTCCACGCATGGCCATAGATGGCGTAACCGACATGGTTCTTGGCGAACGGGATGTAATCCACCGGCGCGATATCCGCGGCCGCCCCGCACTCGCAAGCGACGGCATTTCTCACGCGAAGAAAGGATGGGGACTATGAATCGCCGCAAACTGCTCTTGGGCCTGGCGGGCGGGACCGCCGGCACCGCACTCGCTGCACCGGCCATCGCCCAAACTCAACCGGCGGTCCGCTGGCGTATGGCCACCGGCTGGCCGAAGAGCCTCGATACGATTCACGGCTCGGCCGAAGACCTTTGCCGCCGAGTCGGCCAGCTCACCGAAGGCCGCTTCGAGATCCGCTGCTTCGCCGGCGGCGAAGTCGTTCCGGCGCTGCAGGTGCTCGACGCCGTGCAGAACGGCACCATCGAATGCGGGCATATTTTGTCCGCCAATTACATCGGCAAGAGCCCGACCTACGCGTTCGATGCCGGTTTGCCGTTCGGCCTGAATGCGCGGCAGCAGGCCGCCTGGCTGTACGAGGGCGGCGGCCTGCCGCTTGTTCGCGCCTTCTACAAGAAATCGAACGTCATCCCCTTCCCCGTCGGCAACGTCGGCACGCAGATGGGCGGCTTCTACCGGAAAGAGATCAACACCGTGCAGGATTTGCAGGGCCTGAAGATCCGCATCGGCGGACTCGGCGGCACCATCCTGCGCAAGCTCGGCGCCGTACCGCAGCAGCTGCCGCCGTCCGATATCTATTCGGCCCTGGAGCGCGGCACCATCGACGCGTCGGAATGGATCGGTCCATACGACGACGCCAAGCTCGGCCTGAACAAGGTCGCCAAGTTCTACTACGCCCCCGGATGGTGGGAAGGCAGCGCGGGCATCACCGCGCCGGTCAGCCTGCCCGCCTGGGAAGCCCTCCCCGAGCCGTTCAAGGTCGCGTTCGAGGCCGCGTGCAATGAGCAGATGATGTTCATGATCGCAAAGTATGACGCCCGCAATCCGGATGCGTTGCGGCGGATGATCGGGGAAGGCACGCAACTGCGGCTGTTCCCGCGCGCGGTTCTGGACGCGTGCTACAAGGCGAGCTTCGAGACGTTCGAAGAGATTGCCGCCAAGGACGCAGACTTCAAGACCATCTACGACCCCTGGAAGCGCTTTCTCGAAAGCTCCAATCCGTGGTTCCGAGTCGCAGAGCAGAGCCTCGACGCCTACCGCTTCACGCACGACATCCCGACGGCATCGCAATGATGCTGCACGCCCGGTGGCCACTGACGCTGCCGGGCGACGACCTTTGAGGTTCGCGGGAAGTCGGCGCGCTCACGGCGCCAGTGTGGGAGAGATCGATGCATGCCTTGCTCGCCTTTAGCCGGAAGATCGACGCCGCCAGCGCGGTATTCGGCCGCATCGCGGACTGGATGGTCGGCCTGTCATGTGCCATCAGCGCCGCGAATGCCATCATTCGCTACGGCTTCAGCTACAGCTCGAATGCATGGCTGGAAGCGCAGTGGTACATGCTCGCAGGCATCGTCATGCTCGGGGCGAGCCACACGCTGTTTCGCAACGAGCATGTCCGCGTCGACCTGCTCTATGGCAATTTCGGTCCGCGAACCCGGCTATATGTGGACATTTTCGGCATCATCTTCTTCCTGCTTCCGGCGACAATCCTGCTGACATGGATGACATGGCCGTTCTTCGTCACGAGCTGGGTGACCGAGGAAGGCTCGTCCAACGCGGGCGGACTGATGCGCTGGCCGGTGAAGCTGATCCTTCCGGTCGGCTTCCTACTGCTCACCCTTCAGGGCATGTCCGAGCTGGTCAAACGCATCGCGCTGTTGCGCGGCGTGGCGCCCCAGGCCGAGGTCATGACCGAATATCACCGTATGGAACAATGACCGCTTTCGCCGCACACATCCGATCCTCGAAAGAACTGTCCCGATGCTGACGGTGGCCCATATGCCGCCGCTAATGTTCGGCGGCCTTGTTCTGTTCCTGCTGATCGGCTTTCCGGTCGCCTTCTCGCTTGCGGCCGTTGGCCTGTTTTTTGGTTTCCTGTCGGTCGGATTGGGCTTTTTTTCCGAGGCCTATCTCGGAAACCTGCCGCTGCGCATCTTCGGCATCCTGTCCAACGATCTGCTGCTGGCTATTCCCTTCTTCACGCTGATGGGCGCGATTCTCGAACGCAGCGGCCTTGCCGAAGACCTTCTGGAGGGCACCGGCCAGTTGTTCGGCGGCGTGCCCGGCGGGCTCGCTTATGCGGTCATCATCGTCGGCGCCATCCTCGGTGCAATCACCGGAACCGTCGCCGCCTCGGTGATCGCCATGGGTATGATTTCGCTGCCGATCATGATCCGCTACGGCTACGACATGCGCATCGCGACCGGCGTGATCGCAGCGTCCGGAACGATCACGCAAGTCATACCGCCGTCGCTCGTACTCATCGTACTCGCCGACCAGCTCGGCCGATCCGTTGGCGACATGTATGCCGGCGCGATCGGACCTTCGATCCTTCAGGTGCTGCTCTTCCTGGCCTTCATCGCCGCCGTTTCGATCATTTCGCCGCAGCGCGTCCCGCCCTTGCCCAAAGAGGCGCGCGCGCAGCGTGGATGGGTGCTGGTGCGACGCGTCTTGTGGGGCATGGTGCCGTCGATCGTCCTGATCTTCGTGGTGCTTGGCACTATTTTCATGGGTCTCGCGACGCCGACGGAAGCCGGCGCCATGGGCGCCGTCGGCGCGGTCATCCTCGCCGCCTTGAACCGTCGACTAAGCTGGCCGCTGGTCAATCAGGCGATGCAGAACACCATGCGCATCACATCCATGGTGATCTTCATTCTGATTGGATCCACGGTGTTCAGCTTGGTCTTCCAGGGCGTCGACGGCTCCCGCTGGATTGAACACCTGCTGAGCCATGTGCCGGGCGGACAAGTCGGCTTTCTGATTTTCGTCAACATCTTCGTATTCTTCCTCGCCTTCTTCCTCGACTTTTTCGAGATCGCTTTCATCATCATTCCGCTGCTGGTGCCCGTCGCAGACAAGCTCGGCATCGACCTCGTCTGGTTCGGGGTACTGCTCTGCGTCAACATGCAGACGAGCTTCATGCACCCTCCCTTCGGGTTTGCACTGTTCTACCTGCGCGGCATCGCTCCGAAGGAGGTGCTGTCCCGTGACATTTACCTCGGAGCGCTGCCGTGGGTCGGATTGCAACTCGTACTGGTGGCGATCGTGATCTTCTGGCCTGCGAGCGTCACCTATTGGATCGACAAGCGATCGAACGTCGATCCGGCTGCGATCCGCATCGAGCTGCCGAAAACCGACAGCGGTGACGGCGACATGTCGATAGTAAACTTCAAATAGGGTGGCTGCGCTCTTCTCCCGCATGGCGGCCGCTTGACAGCATGGGTTATATCGTCAGTATACATCTTATTTAGGACCACTGATTTCAACGGCACATGCAGATCGATCTCCGCACCGGAAAGCACAGCACCGAGGACGCGATCTCCGACACGATCAAGCGCTGCCAGCAGAGCCAGCCGACACTCAACGCCTTTGTCCGGATCGACCGCGACGGCGCGCTTGCCGCAGCGCGCACCGTCGATGCGAGCGGGGCAGCCGCTGGACCGCTCGCCGGTGTTCCGGTCAGCGTCAAGGACATCCTGAATGTCTGCGGCCTGCCGACGAACTGGGGTTCGCGGCTGATGCAGGACGCCGCTCCCGCCGCGGCGGATACGATCGCGGTCGCGCGGCTGCGCAAGGCCGGAGCAATCATCATCGGCAAGAGCACGACCACCGAATTCGCCCATACCATGATGGGCTCCTCGCCCCTGACGGGACTCACCATCAATCCCTGGAATCCGGCGGCGACGTGCGGCGGATCGAGCTGCGGCGGCGGGGTGTCCGTCGCCGCGGGCCTGGTACGCCTTGCGCTCACCACGGACGCGGGCGCATCGACGCGGCTGCCGGCCGCCTGCACAGGCGTGCTCGGACTGAAACCCACGCTCGGCCGTATCCCGCACGATCTCGTGCCGGAAGGGTTTGCCAACTTTATCCATCTCGGCATGATCACGCCCAGTGTCGCGGATATGGCGCTCGCGCTCGAAACCATGGCCGGCCCGGCGCCGAGCGATCCGCATTCGCTCGGCCTGCCGCGGTTCGATGCATCACAGATCAGCACGCGGGCAGCAAACCTCACCGGCAAGCGCATCGGCCTCATCATGCAGGTCGGTAACGCGCGCGTTAGCCGTGGGATGACCGAGACGATTCGGCGTGTTGCGAAGACGTTGGAGGGGTACGGCGCCTCCGTTACGGATATCGAATGGGCGATGGACAATCCGGAACCGACCTGGCGCATCCTTCAGCAGTCGAACTGGGCGGCGCGGCTCGGCAAGATTATCGACGAGGTCGAGAACAAGATCGAGACGAGCCTGGCCGAGGGCGTCCGCGTCGGTCTTTCCTATTCCGGACAGGACCTTCAGGGTGCGCTCAACAAGCGTACCGCGCTGTTTCGGCATGTGCAGAAGCTGTTTGAAGGGTTCGACTTCCTGCTGACGCCGGCAATGAGCCGGGAGCCGCTGGATGCGCTGCACAAGCCGCTCGATCCGATCAGCATCGACGGGGAGGTGGTCGGCGACATGCGGCGCGAATGGACGCCGTATCTCAGTCTGTTCGATCTGACCGGGCATCCCGCGATCAGCGTGCCCGCCGGCCTCTCGGACAGCGGTGTTCCGCTGGCGTTCCAGCTCGTCGCCCCTTGGTATGAGGAGGCCAGACTGCTCGGAGCCGTCGCATTCCATGAGCAGCACCACCCCTGGCAACTTCTCGACGCGCAGTGATGAGGTAAGGTGTCGGACCGAGCGCAGGGAGCATGACGCAGATGGCACACGACAACGACGGCGAAGGCATCGGCGCCCGGGCGCCCCGGAAAGAAGACGCCCGGCATCTACACGGCCGCGGTCAATTCACCGCCGACATTCGCATCCCGGGGATGCGCGAAGTCGCGTTCCTGCGCAGCCCCGTGGCGCACGCGCTCATCATGCGACAGAGCAAGCCGCAAGGCTTTGAGGATTGCGTCTTCTTTCACAGCGATCTCGCCGGTGTCGCGCCGATCACCACCCGCTCCTCCATTCCCGGCTACAAGGTCTCCGACTATCCCGCGCTGGCAAACGGACGCGTACGCTTTGTCGGCGAGATCGTGGCGATGTGCGTCGCCAACAACCGGGCGGCGGCGGAAGATCTCTGCGAGCTCGTCGATGTCGATTACGATGCAATCCCTGTGATTGCATCGAGCACCGCCGGCCGCCAGCACGAGGCGACGCTGCTGCATCGCGAATGGGGCGATAATCTCTTCCTCGAAACCAGCTTCGATCGCGGCATGGATGGGATCGCCCAAACGGCGCCAATTAGCGTCGAGCTGGAACTGTCGACCGCCCGGCAAGTCATGCATCCGATGGAAGGCAAGGGCCTTGTTGCGTGGTGGGACCATCGCGCCGGGCAGCTTGTCGTGCATACCTCCACGCAGGTGCCGCATCTGATCCGCATCGGCCTGGCCGAATGTCTCGGCATTCCGCAGGCGATCGTGCGCGTGGCGCCGCCCGATGTCGGCGGCGGCTTCGGCTACAAATGCATGCTGATGCCGGAGGAGATCGCGGTGGCCTGGCTGGCGCTGACGCAGAAGCAGCCATTCCGCTGGATCGAGGACCGCCGCGAGCATCTGACCGCCGGCGCAAATGCGCGCCAGCACGAATACAAATTGAGGGCCTATGCCGACGCGCGCGGACGGCTGCTCGGTCTCGACGCCGAAGTGTCGGTCGATTGCGGCGCCTATTCGGTATGGCCGTTCTCGGCCTGTCTCGAAGCCGCGCAGGCCGGCGGAAACCTGCCGGGCCCTTACGATCTCAAATCCTATCGCTGCAAAACCTATTCGGTCGCAACCAACAAGCCGCCTTTCGCTCCATACCGAGGCGTGGCGCGACCGGGCGTCTGTTTCGCGATCGAACTGACCATCGACGCCATCGCCAAGGCGGTTGGACGCGAGGCGTGGGAAGTGCGCATGGAAAATCTCGTCGCGGCCGCGGCGATGCCCTACACCAACATCACCAACAAGCATTACGACAGCGGCGACTACCCGGCTTCGCTTCTGGAAGTAAAGCGCATGATCGATTTCGACGCGCGGCGCAAGCTGCCTGCACGCGACGACAAAGGCCGTTATCTCGGGATCGGCTTTGCGACCTATACAGAACAATCTGCGCACGGCACCAAGGTGTTTGCCGCCTGGGGGCTCCCGCTGGTGCCGGGCTTCGATCAGGCCCATGTCAAGCTCACGCCCGACGGAGCGCTCGAAGTCAAAGCCGGTATCCACACGATCGGACAAGGGCTCGAGACCACGCTGGCGCAGGTCGCGCACGAAATGACGCGCGTTCCGCTGAAGGATATCCGGGTGACGCTGGGCGACACCGCGACCACGCCCTTCTCCACGGGCGCCTATGCCTCTCGCGGTATCGTGATGACTGGCGGCGCGGTGTCACGCGCGGCGGACATCGTTGCCGGCCGCATCAAAGCCATCGCGGCGCATCTGCTGCAGGTCAAGCCGGACGATATCACTTTCCGCGAGGGCCGGATTTTCGGCGGCGCCGCGAATGTCTCCTATGCGGACGTTGGCCGCGCCTGGTACATCCGCCCCGACGAATTGCCTGACGATGTCGACCGCGCCGGCCTGGAAGCGACGGCCGCCTACAAGCCCGAGGTCGACAGCGGCGTCTTCTCCTATGCGAGCCACGCCGCCTATGTCGCCGTGGACGCCAGGACCGGTCTCGTGGAAATCCTTGACTACGCCATTGTCGAGGATTGCGGGCGCATGGTGAACCCGATGATCGTCGAAGGGCAAACCTTCGGCGGGGCGGCGCAGGGTGTGGGCACAGCGCTGTTTGAAGAGAGCCCCTATGACGACAATGGCCAGCCGCTGGCCTCGACCTTGATCGATTACCTGTTGCCGGGGCCGACTGAACTGCCGCGTTTCCGCATCCATCATATGGAAACACTGTCGCCCTATTCCGCACATGGCATCAAGGGCGTCGGCGAAGGCGGCGCGATCGCGCCGTCAGCAGCGATCGTCAACGCCATTAACGATGCGCTTTCGCCGCTGAATGCCGTGCTGCGCGACATCCCGGCGACGCCGGAGCGCATACTTGCCGCCATCGCGAAAGGCGGACGCGCCAACACCAGGGATGCGGCATGAAACCGGCAGTTCTGGATTACGCGCGGGCGCGGACGCTCGACGACGCGCTCGAGTGGCTCGCCGCCGGCGATGGACAGGTCAAGGTGTTCGCCGGCGGCCAGTCGCTTGGGCCCATGCTCAATCTGCGCCTCGCGCGCCCGGCCAAACTCATCGATATCAGACACATCCCGCAATTGCGCGCGATCGAGGCGGACAGCCGCATGTTCTCGCTCGGCGCGACCTGGACGCATGCCGAGATCGAAGACGGCATGCTCGAAGACCCGACGCGCGGGCTTCTGCCTTTCGTCGCCCGCGGCATCGCCTATCGCGCGGTGCGCAATCGCGGCACAGTGGGCGGCAGCCTTTCGCACGCCGATCCAGCAGCGGACTGGGTGTCCACGATGGCCGCGATCGGAGCCATCATCGAAATCCGCAGCGCCATAGCCCCAGCGCGATCCGTCGTAGCGCACGACTTCCTGCGCGGCGCATTCACGCCGCAACTTGCGGCGGAGGACATCCTGTGCGCCGTGCAGATCCCGCGATTCTCCCCCGATATGCGTTGGGGCTATTACAAGGTCTGCCGCAAGACCGGCGAGTTTGCCAAGGCGATCGGCGCATGCGTCGTCGACCCGAGGCTGGATATCTGCCGCGTCGTCGCTGGTGCCCTGAATGGCCGCCCGCTGCTGTTGTCGCGCACGGCCGCAGCGTTACAGCAGGACGGCACGGACAAGGCCACCGCCCTTGTCCGCGACGAGATCGAGCACATGCTCGCTACGCTCGACGTCGCACATCGGCAGCAACTCGCCGTGGCTGTGGAGCGTAGCCTGGCGCAGCTCAACGATCCCTGGAGATCCTGACATGCTAGCGATCGATATCTCGCTTTCGGTGAATGGCCGATCGGTGCGCACCAGCGCGGAGCCGCGCACGCAATTGCTAGAATTGCTGCGCGAAGATCTCAACCTGACCGGCGCGCATGCCGGTTGCGAACAGGGCGTCTGCGGTGCCTGCACAGTGGTTGTCGACGGCAAGCCGCAGCGCTCTTGCATCAGCTATGCCGGAGACGCCGATGGCGGCTCGGTGACGACGATCGAGGGATTCGACAACGATCCGCTCATGGGTGAGCTGCGCGCCGCGTTCACCAGGCATCACGGCCTGCAATGCGGCTTCTGCACGCCCGGCATGCTCATCACGGCACGTGATATCGTGGTTCGCCTTGGCGAGGTTACGCCGGCGCGCATCCGCGAGGAACTGTCGGGCAATCTGTGCCGCTGTACCGGCTATGTCGGCATCGTCGAGGCGATCCTAGAGGTCAGCGCAGGCAAGCAGCCGGCCGCAACTGTCGCTCCCGCCATAGCCACCGCGGTCCGAACCGCCCCGCCAGCGTCCGAATTCGTGAAGCAGGCTGTTTCACCAGCCAAGAGACCTGCTTCGGCAAGTGTCGCGGCCACGCCGTCACGGCAAGGATGGACCTCGATCCAACAGCGGCTTCAGATCGCCTCGTCACCGGCCGACGTATGGACGAAGCTCACTGATCTGAAGCAGGTCGCGACCTGCCTGCCCGGCGCGGAAATCACGACCATTGACGGCGACCACATCGAAGGCCGCATGCACATGGCGCTGGGGCCGATGAAAGTTGCGTTCAAGGGCGACGGCAATGTTACCCTGGATGCGACGGCCCGTCAGGGCCGCATGACCGGCCGCGGACGCGACACTGGATCTGGATCGAGCGCCGAGGGCGAAGTCGAATGGCACGTGTTGCCTGGCGACGCCGATCCGGCTGCCGCGAGCACCCTGGCCGTCACTTTGTCATGGCGTTTGAGCGGCCGGCTGGCGCAGTTCAATCGCGCTGGTCTGGTGCAGGACGTTGTGCAGCGCCTGACATCTGACTTCACGGCCAATCTCGAACGCTCACTCAAGGGCGAAACGGCTTCGTCGGACCTATTCAAGCCAATCAGCTTCTGGTCCCTGGCATGGGCCATCCTGAAGGGCCGCCTGACCGGACGGCCCTGATCATCGCGATCGGGAGATCGACCTTACCTTCACCATCTGCAGTACCAACCTGCAGGAAATCGTCGGTTGACGTAGGAAATCGTTGCCTGTGTAGCGGGCGACGACTCGAAGGACAGGAATTCAACCGCCCCCACAATGGGATTGTCCGCCAGCAACGTTTCACCTGCGCGGCCGTACGGCGAGCCATTGATTGCCACGACCTCAATCGAGAAGCGGCACATGGTTCGGCTCCGTTGCATCTCCGTCATTCGGCACGAGGCCGCGCTGGCGCTCACAGATAGGATTTCGGCAACAGCATATGGATGCCCTTGTTGCCATCGACGAGCTGGGTGACCCGCAGATTTCCGGCAAGCGAGCAGAGCATATAGGCTTGGTTGCGAGACAGGTTGGTGCGCGCGCAGATGTGCTTGACCATCTCGCGCACCGCCTGCTTCGCGGCATCGTCGAGATCCTCATCGAGGCCGATCGACATCAGATGCGTCGAACTCTCGGCAAACGGCCATGACAGCTCCATGTCCTTACGCACCGTCAGGCGGAACGTGCCGGTCACGCCGGTTTCGAGCGCGGTAATGCAGACCTCGCCGTCGCCCTGCACGCCATGTCCGTCGCCGGCGAAGAACAGCGCGCCTTCATTGTAGACCGGCAGATAGAGCGTCGTGCCGGGACGAAGCTCCTTGTTGTCCATGTTGCCACCGAAGCTGCGCGGTACCGGCGAGCCGCAACGGCCCCAGGCCGCCGGCGGCGCGGTGGCAATGATGCCGAAGAACGGGTCGAGCGGGATCTCGAGGCCCCAGGGCATCACGCAGACATTGCGTTCATGATCGACCTTCGGATGAATCGTTTCGTATTCCGTGAACTCGTCCGGCAAGGTACCCAGCAGCGGCAAGATCGACACGAAGCCCCAGTCCTGCCGCACCTTCACGCTGAGAATGTCGACCTGGAGGACATCGCCGGGCCTCGCACCCTTCACGTAGACCGGGCCTGTGATGAAATGCGGGCCGGGTCCCTGAGCCAGCGTGTCCAGCGCCAGCAGATAGTCGGCCGGCACGATGCTGCGATCCTCCGGCAGGCATTCCTTTCCACCGGCGGGGAAGGAATGCAGCGTGACAGTGTCGCCGGACGCGACCTCCAGAACCGGCGGCGTGGTACTGTCGAGATAGCCCCAGACCATGTTCTCGGGTGCGGAGGAAATTTCATGACGGCGCGACATGGGCTTGCTTTCTTGTTGTGATGTCAGATGGCGATGTGGCGACTTAACAACTCGCGGCTCGACTGATCCATGCGGCCCGCTTCGACTACCGAACCGCGCGACAGCACGACGAAGGCGTCAGCAAGGCTGACGGCGAAGTCGAGATATTGCTCGACCAGAAGCAGCGAGATCCTGCCCTTGAACGAGGCCAGCACATCCTTGATCGCGGCCACGAGATTAGGCTGGATCCCTTCGGTCGGCTCGTCGAGGATCAAAAGGCCAGGCTTCGTGACGAGCGCGCGGGCGATCGCAAGCTGCTGCTGCTGTCCACCGGAGAGCGCGCCGCCGGCGCGTCGCCACATCTGACTGAGCACGGGAAACAGCGCGATAGTTTCGTCCACGACATCCGTTCCGAACGTGCCGTGCGCACGGGCAGCAGCCTCGATGTTCTCGCCGACCGTGAGCTCGGAGAAGATCTCGCGGCCCTGCGGCACGTAGGCCAGTCCGGCCGCCGAGCGCCGATGCGACGACCAGTCCGATATCTCAGTATCGTCGACCAGCACGCGGCCTCGTGACGCCGGCAGAATGCCCATTAGGCATTTCAGCAGTGTGGTCTTCCCCGCGCCGTTGCGACCGAGCACGGCAAGACACTCGCCGGGCATGATCTCGAAGCCCACCTTGCGCAGAACCTGCGCGCTGCCGTAATGCTGATCGAGGCTCTCGACGCGGAAGCGCATGCCTATCGCCCCAGATAGACGTCGATGACGCGGGCGTCCGCCCTTGCATTCGCCATCGAGCCCTCGAACAACGTCTTTCCTTCGTGCAGGACCGTGACGCGATCGGCGATCTGCTCGACGAAATCCATGTCGTGCTCGACCACGACGATGGCACGATCGGCGCGCTTGAGACTTCGCACGAGAGCGGCCGTGCGTTCGGTCTCTTCGTCTGTCAAGCCGGCGACCGGCTCGTCCAGCATCAGCACGGACGGGTTTGACGCCAGGACCATGCCGATCTCCAGCCACTGCTTCTGTCCATGTGCGAGTTCGGATGCGGAGCGATTGGCCAGGGCCAACAGGCCGACAGCATCCAGAACCTCTGCGACGCGTTGATCGAGTTCGGCTCTCGAGAGAGACCATTTCAGCCCGCCCTGCGCACCGATCTCGATGTGCTGGCGTACGTTCAGGCCCTCGAAGATGCTCGGCTTCTGGAATTTCCGCCGGATGCCCGCACGGGCGATCTGGGATTCACCGGCGCGCAGGACGTCGGTGGCGTCGCCAAAGATCACCCGGCCCTTCTTGGGCTGCGTGATGCCGGAGATCACGTCCAGCAACGTCGTTTTGCCCGCGCCGTTCGGGCCGATCACCGCCCGGACCTCGCCGAAGTCGATCGCCAGCGACAGCGTATCGATGGCACGAAAACTGCCGAACTCGACCGTCACCGCGTCGATCACCAGCGCGGTCCCGCTCACCGGTTCAGCTCCGCCGGTTCGGAAGACAGCCGTGAGATCAGCGGGCGATGAAGCCTGAACCTGGCGAGATCGACGAGCCCGTTCGGGAATACGAACACGACCAGCACGATGAGCCCCGAAAGGATGAACGGCCAGAGCTCGGGCGCGGCAGCCGACAGCCAGAACTTGATCGCATTGACCAGCACCGCGCCGATGACGGCGCCGATCAGGTGCCCTCGTCCGCCGATCGCGACCCAGACCGCGATTTCGAGCGACAGATCGGGCGCGAGCAGCCGGGGATTGATGATGCCGACCTGCGGCACATAGAGCAAGCCGGCGAGCGCCGCAATCAGCGCCGACAGGCACCAGACGGCGAGCTTCAACAATAAGGTGTCATAGCCGAGCGTGCGCAGCCTCACCTCGTCGTCCCGCGCCGCGATCATGAGCATGCCGAATCGGCTCTGCAGCAGCAGGCGGCAGCCAAGCATCGTCAAGGCAAGGACAACGACCGAGATCGCCGCGATCGAGATGACGACGCCGCGCGAGCCGATCGGCCAATCGAAGATGACGGCGAACCCGGTCATGCCATTGTTGCCGCCGAAGCCGGTATCGTTGCGGAACATCAGCAGCATCGCGACATAGACCAGCGCCTGGGTGATGATCGCGAAATAGACACCGCCGACGCGGGAGCGGAACGAGACGTAGCCGAACACGCCGGAGATCAGGAGAGTCACGGCAACAGCGACAAGCGCAGCATAGACAAAGTAGCCAAAGCCCGCCCAATAGAACGGGAACGCCGTCCAGCCCATGAACTGCATGAAGTCCGGCACCTTGCCGGTGACCTCGAATGAATGCTTGAGGAGATACATCGCGACGACATAACCGCCGATGCCGAAGAACAGCCCGTGCCCGAGCGAGAGGATGCCGAGATAGCCCCAGATCAGGTCGAGCGAAAGCGCCAGCACCGCGAAGGCCGCGAGTTGCCCGATGGCATTGGCGAGATAAGCGGACAAGCCGAACGGAACCGCAATGGACGTGACCAGCGACAGCGCTACCGCAAGCACTGCAGCCAACGCAGCCAGGAACGGCCGGTCCGACCAGATTGAGCTCATTTCCGGCGTCCCTTGATGGCGAACAGGCCTTCCGGCCGCCATTGCAGGAAACCGATGATCATCAAGAGCACGATGACCTTGGCCGCAACCGCGCCCCACAGCGGCTCGATCAGCACATTGATCTGTCCGATGCCAAGGGCTGCGACGATGGTGCCGGCGATCGTGCCGACGCCGCCGAGCACCACCACCATGAAGCTGTCGATGACAAAGTTCTGTCCCATCTGCGGATTGACGCTGTAGATTGGCGCGAGCGCCAACCCTGCCAATCCTGCAAGTCCCGAACCAAGTCCGAACGCCAGCATGTCGACGCGGCGCACGGCGATGCCAATACAGCCGGCCATGGTCCGATTCTGGGTCACGGCCCGGATGTTCAGCCCCAGCGGGGTCAGGCGCATCAAGCCCCAGGTCAGGCCAAGCGTGACCACCGCAAACGCGATCGCAAACATGCGGTTCCAGGTAAAGATGAAATCACCGATCACGGGCACCCCGCCGGTGACGTAGAACGGAGTGACGAATTGGAGGTTCTGTGTGCCGAAGGTCACGCGCACCAGATTGATCAGGAACAGGCTGACCGCCCAGGTCGCAAGCAGGCTCATCAGCGGACGGCGATAGAGATGGCGCAGAAGGATCGCTTCCAGCACGATGCCGATCGCAGCGGTCACCAGGAAGACAGCGGGAATCGCAATGATGAGATACCACTGCAGCAGGCCGGGCGCGATCAGCCGCAAGGCTTCCTGCACCAGCCAGGTGATATAGCCGCCGAGCATGATGAACTCGCCTTGCGCGAGATTGATTACGCCCATCAGGCCGAAGATGACCGCCAGCCCGATCGCGGCCATGAACAGGATGCTCGCGAAACTCAGGCCATTGTAAAGAGTGGCGAGCGTGTCGCCGATCGTGATGCCCCGACGGATCGCTGCGCTCGCCGCATCGACGGCGCGCCTGAAGTCAGTATTGGCGCCGTAGGCGGGATCGTTTGTCAGCGGTCCTACCAGCGCCAGCGCGTGCCGGTCCGGCCTGGACGCGATGCGGCCGATCGCGGCGATGCGCTTGTCCATGTCGGGTGAGTTCAAAGCGGCGCCCTGCGCAACTGCCGAGATCTGCGCTTTCAGGCCAGGATTGCTCTCGTCGCGGCCGGCAGTCTCGAACAGTTGCTCGGGCAGATTCGAGGCCTGCCGTTCCAGCGTGCGCAGGGCTGCAGCGCGGCGTGCGGGATCCGGCGAGCTGCGCAAAGCGAGCGCCGCGTCGGCTGTCTCAAACACCGCTCTGTTCTTCAGGCTAAGCAATGGCAAGCGGCTGCCGTCGGCGGCGCTCCGTGCCGCCCGCGTCAGCGCGTCAACCGACCCGTCAGCCGAGGCGACGACGGCGCCCGTGGCATCGCAGGACAGTTTCCGATCCATCACGCTGCGTGCAATCGGCGCGGCCCAGGCGCGATCGTCGGGGGAGCCCTCCGCCGCGATGTCGATCATTGCGCGACCTGCCTCCCCCATCGCCGCCGCGTCGCCGCACACTTTGCCGATCAGATCGGCCCGCTCCATGGCATAAGCGGTCGAGCACCACGCGACAACGAGCACCCACAACACAAGCGCAAGGCCACGAATCATGCGCGACCATCCGAGCGAAGCCGACGGGCCAGGCGAGCCTGCGATCACGGATCAACTGTAAGGGCTAAACGGAACAGGTTTTGGCGTGTCCTTGGACTGCCAAAGAATGTCAAAGCCCTGCTTCTCGTTGACCGAACCGATGAAGACGCCACGCGAGACATAGTTGTTGTCGGCCGTCATTGAGAGCTTGTATCCGGACGGACAATCGAAGGAGAGACCCGCGAAAGCCTTCGTCACCTCCGGCACATCGAACGAATTGGCCTTGGCGGACGCCATGGCCCAGAGGTGAACCGCATCATAGGCCGAAACCATCGGATCGATGGCGACATCCGCCTTGAACGGCACGTTGTTGGCCTTCACGTAATCGGCCCACTGCTTGAGGAAAGCCGTATTCGCCGGCGCCTTCGCGTTCTGCAGATAAGCCCAGCAATTGAGATGGCCGACCAGCGGCTCCGTGTTGAGACCTTCGAGATCGGCTTCGACCATGTCGAGCCCGAGCACCGGCACGTCGGTGGCCTTGATCCCCTGATTGGCGAATTCGCGCAGGAAGTCCGGGATCGACGAACCAACCACCGTCAGCACCACGATCGGCTTGCCTCCGCCCGCGTCCGCGAAGGCGCGGATCTGGTTGACCAGCGTCTGGAAGTTGGAGAAGCCCAGCGGGACATACTCTTCCTTCCACGCGCTCTCGGCGATGCCCTTGGACTTCCAGTAACCCTTGAGCTGCTTGTTGATTGTACGCGGCCAGACGTAATCCGAGCCGAGCATGAAGAAGCGCTTGGCGCTGACACCGTCTTCGCTCATCAGATAATCGACCGCCGGCAGCACCGAGCTCGCGGGTGGCGAATTGACATAGACGACGTTCTTCGAGTTCTCGTCACCCTCGAAATGCAGCGGGTAGAACAGCAGCCCGTTGGCCTGCTCAACCACGGGAAGCACGGTTTTGCGCGAGACCGAGGTCCAGCAGCCGAACAGTGCTGCAACTTTGTCCTGGTCGAGCATCTGCTTGCCAATCTGCGCGTAGAGCGGCCAGTCGGAGGCGGGATCGGAGACCATGACCTCGATGGTGCGGCCGTTGACGCCCCCCTTCGCGTTGATTTCCGACGCCGCCATCTTCACGACGTGATTCAAGCGGCCCTCGATGTTGGCCATCGTCCCCGACGACGAAAACAGGCAGCCGAGCTTGACCGTGCCGCCGGCTGCATTTGCGGACCGCACGATTGCCGGCATAGCGACCGACGTCGTCAGCGCCGCCGCCGCGCCAAGTCCAGTTCCGCGAAGAAACGAACGCCGTGAAAACCTTGCCATGGATCGGACCTCTGCTCTCCGAGTGCTGTCCGATTTCAAATCATGGCATTTGGTCAGGCAACGCCAAATAGTATTCAGGTGTGCTCAAGCGCTCGGCAAGGACTTTGCTTCTCGAATCGTGATGTCACTTTTGCCATTTAGGATGTTACCTTTGCCTCGCGGGCGACCGCAATGACGCAATGTGCGCAACACCCGCGATGCATCAAACGGCGTTGCCGTCATGCCGGCAGCGCAAGCATCGCGTCTCTATCAAATGGCTGAAATCTATGCGATATGCCCGTAATCGGTCACGTATGAGGGTCCACGCCGATGCGCCGCTCACAGCACACTGAACACGAAATTTTATTCCTGCTCGAAGAGGCAGATGCCGGCATTTCGATTGCCGAAATTTGTAGCACGGCCCGTGTCTCGCTGCGGACCTTCTATCGTTGGCGCAAACGTTATGGCGGTCTCACCTCGCCTGCCCTTCGTCATCTGCGGGAGCTTGAGATCGAGAACCAGCGCCTGCGCACCATGCTCGACAAGCTGTCGGAGAACCGCCACGACGGCCGCGCGAGAGCAACGCTGGACAAAATCCCGCGTCAGGATTTCGGCTCGAGCCAGGCGTCGGTGGAAGCTGCAGAGCAGTCGCGCGGCGCCTGCCTGGGTCGTTTTGCCTCGATCCGCTACATGCGCTGACGCCTTCAAACGAGGCGGCATTTCGCTGATTTCGAACAACAATTTTGGCCCGCCCGGTATGGCTGGACGGTTGCCAAGCCGCTGGTGAGCAGCTTTGTTGCAATCGAAAGCTGAGCAGATCCGTTCGTTCCCCTGCCAGCGCTGGAGAGTATTTCATGATGACGGCGAAGCGACCCGCGAAACAATCCGATCGGGACGCGCGTCGACGTGCTTTTTTTCGCGTACCGGTTTGATGGCGGTCTCGGAATCCGAGCATTTCTCCGACACGGCGCTCGCCATCCAGGAGATCAACGAAGCTGGCGGCATCCTCGGTCGCGAAATCGAAGTCGTCGCCTACGATCCCGGCTCGAACCCCGAAACCTATCGCAAGATGGCCGACCGACTGCGGGAGGGCGCTCGGCTGTTCGAATGGCGCAACCGTAGCGCCAGGCCCGGTCAGATCCGGGACGGACGATGGCTCATAGGAATGGGCATGGCGGCAGCGACGCGGCGGCCTGCGCGGGATTTGCGCGATCTGGAGTGCAAGCGGCAGCAGTTATAGCGCTAACCCGGCCACGACAAGGCTCGTCACGAGCCAATTGGCAAAGAGCACCCCGAGCGATCCCTTGGACATCAGCATCGACTGCCGGAAAGCATCTTCGGCCTTGTCGCCGATGACGATCGCGAGCACCAGCGGCGCCAACGGATAGAACAGCTTCTTGAAGAGATAGCCGACGACGCCGAAGCCGAGCTTCATCACGACGTCGAGATAGGAGTTCGGCACCGAGTAGCCGCCACTACATAGATGATCACCATCAGGGCCGCGATGATGACAAACGGAATCCGCATCAAGGCGGCGAATATCGGAACGGTGAGCAGCACCAGCGCGACGGCGACCACGTTGCAGCCGAGTATCAGGTCAGGCAGCTCTGGTTGCATCTGAAATACGATACTCCGACAGGATCGCCTTCAGCGCGGCTTGAATTCCGATAATACGTCCCTTCTTCTTGAGGCACGCCCCACTGTGGGAGGATCAGCGAAGCTCAGACAAGGTTTGGCCCTGCGCCGATGCGAGAAGCCTCTCGAGAAAATGGGGATCTGTGTGCGGCACAAACCGATCGAACGCGTCGATCGTGACACTTTTGAACAGTCCCGCCCGCATGTACGGCTCGTTGGCAAGAAAGACTTCGACCGCTTCGCGCGTCTCGTGACGCACCATCAGAAACATGCCCTCGACGACAGCGCCATCGGCTGACAACAGGGCGCCGCCCTGCTCGAGCCAGCGGCGGTTTTCGATCATGTAAGCGATATGCACATCGCGGATCGCGAGACGCTCCTCTGCACCGCCGTTTCGGTAGAGGCCGCGGATGATTGTCAGCATGGCGGCCTCATGCGACATCCGTGATGCGACCTGGGGCCGGATTCCGAATTGCCTCGAACTGCTGCAGCAGCCGCTGCTCTTCCCGCTTCGCCATCTCCGCATTCGCCCGCTTGACGTGACCGAATCCTCTTATTTTTTCCGGCAGCATTGCGAGCTTCGCCGCGATGTCGAGTGTAGCCGGCGACAGGCCGGCCAGAAGGCGGTCGACTAGCGCCTTGTAGTCATCGATCAGACGTCGCTCAAATCGCCGTTCCTCGGTATAGCCGAACGGATCGAACACCGTTCCGCGCAGGACACGCAAACGTGCGAGCACCGCGAAAGCACGCAACATCCAGGGACCAAATGCGATTTTCTGCGGCACCGCGCTTCCGGCGCGTGGTCGTGCGAGAAATGGGGGCGCGAGATGGAAACGGAGCTCGAAGTCTCCCTCGAACTGCTGCCGTAGCGCAGCGATGAATTCAGGCCTCGAATAAAGTCGGGCGACCTCGTACTCGTCTTTGTAGGCCATGAGCTTGAACAACGCGCTCGCAATGATCTTCGTCAAAACGAACCTATTGGCGTCCTTCAGCTTGTGCTGCTCCATCGCGGCGCAGTGAGCCACGAAAGTCTGATACGATGTCGCGTAGTTTGCGTTCTGGTACCGGGTGAGTTCGTCGGCTCGCCGGTCGACCAGAGCCTCCCAGCGCTCCGGCTGCATCAAGGTGACGGACTGGGTGGCGCATGTAGGGATCCCCTGTGCGGCGACAACACGACCGCAAGCAAATGCACGCTTGTTCGCATCCACCGCCACTCCGTTGAGGGTAATCGCCTGGATTATCGCGGCCTCGCTCACCGGGATCAGTCCCTGCTGCCAGGCGTGTCCGACCAGGACCATATTGGCGCCTGTCGTCTCGCCGAACTGCTCTTGAGCCAATTGCTGAGCATCGAAACTCGACACACTGTCCGCGCCGGCTGCATGACGAACTTTGGCCAAGAGGTCGTCGCGCCGTGGATCTGCATCTGGATCGCGGGTGAATTCCGCAGTCGACCCCAGATGGGTATTGACCAGGATGCGGGTCCTATCCTTCCGAACCGTCCCGAGACTGTCGGGCAGGCAACCGACGATGAGGTCGCCCATTACCACCCCGTCGGCCTCGCCCCAGTCGATGCGGGGCTGGTTGATCGCGCTCCCGCTTGCTGCGATCCGAAGGTGGCACATCACGGAGCCGCCCTTCTGCGCAAGCGCCGTGAAATCGAGCTCGGCCACCTCCAAACCGTCGAGATGGGCAGCCATTGCGATGATGGCACCAACCGTGATGATGCCGCTGCCGCCGACGCCGGCCACGAGAAGATTGTGCGGCCGCCCGTCAGGCAACTCCAACGATGGCCGCGGAAGGGAGTTGGCGTGAGCAATCCAATCCCGGCCTGACGCCGGCTGTTTGCGCAGCCCTCCGCCCAGAACAGAGACGAAGCTCGGGCAGAAGCCCTCAACGCAGGAAAAGTCCTTGTTGCACGACGTCTGATCGATCGCGCGCTTGCGGCCGAGATCGGTCTCAAGCGGCACAATCGAAAGGCAGTTGGACGCCTTTCCGCAGTCGCCACATCCTTCACATACGGCGCTGTTGATGAACATCCGTCGGGCCGGATCGGGGTATGCGCCCTTCTTCCTCCGCCGACGTTTCTCCGCGGCACAGGTCTGATCATAGATCAGCACCGTGACGCCCTTGATCGCGCGCAATTCGCGCTGGACCGGATCGAGATCGAGTCGATCATGGATGGTAACCCCGTCCAGCACCGTCCCCGCATAACGAGCGGTGTCGTCGGTAACGATCACCACCCTCTTCGCCCCTTCACTCGCCACCTGCCGCGCGATCTGAGGAACCGTAAGTTGGCCGTCGACCGGCTGGCCCCCCGTCATCGCCACGGCATCGTTGAACAGGATCTTGTACGTAATGTTGTGCCCCGCGGCGATCGATTGCCGGATGGCGAGATGACCGGAATGGAAGTAGGTGCCCTCGCCCATGTTCTGAAAAACGTGGGGCGTGGTGGTGAAGGCCGCCTGCCCCACCCAATCGACTCCTTCGGCGCCCATCTGGGTCAGTCCGGACGTCTGCCGATCCATCCAGCTCGCCATATAGTGACAACCCACTCCGGCAAGGGCGATGCTCCCCGCGGGAATCCTGGTGGACGAGTTGTGCGGGCAGCCTGAGCAGAAGTATGGCAGCCGCCGCATGCCGTCCGCCGCATTGCTCAACGAAACCGACCGTTCAAACAGGCCAAGCCTGTCGCTAAAGGCGAGGTCTGGCCGCACGTTGGAGAGCCAGGCCGACAGCGGCGGTGCAAGCGAAGAAGGACGATGCTGGCCAAGCGCCGTGATAAGGGGCGATCCGTCAAGGCTACCGCGCCCCCAAACGCTCGGCCTGCGATCCGCGGGCCAGTTGAAGATCGCATCCTTGATCTGCCCTTCAACGAGGTTTGCTTTCTCCTCCACGACCAGGATGTGTTTCAGTCCATGCGCGAACTGCCCCAAGCGGTCGCGATCGAGCGGAAATGTCAGACCTGGCCGCCAGATTCTGACGCCCTTCTCCGCCAGAGCCTGCTGCGGCAAGCCGGCGCGCTCAAACACTTCCAGAACGTCCTTCGCGTTCTTGCCAATGGCAACAATGCCGATGTCAGCGCCTGGTGCGTCAACCAGCATTCTGTCCAACGGATTTGCCCGCGCGAACGCAGCGATCGCTTCCAGGCGATGAGCAATTCGCAGTTCAATGGCAGGGGTCAGAAAATCGCGGGTGGCATATCCGAGACCGCCTTCCGGAAAGCCGCCTCGCGACGGTACCGCAAAGCGCGGCAGCACGGGAACGGCGAAGCCGCGGCTGCTCTCCACCGTTTCGGAGATCGCCTTGAAAGCAACCCAGGCACCGGAAAAGCGCGAAGCCGCCCAGCTCCACAGCCCAAATTCCACATATTCGTCGACGCTTGCCGGATGAACGATCGGAATTCCCCACCCCATCAAGGACATGTCACTGGCGTTCGGGATCGAGGAGGAGGTGGCGGCATGATCGTCGCCAACCACGAGGACAACACCCCCCTTGACTGAAGCACCAGCGGCATGGCCGTGCCGGATAGCGTCACCAGCGCGATCAACGCCGGGGCCCTTGCCGTACCAGAGGGCGAATACCCCTTCAACGGTCCGGTTTGGATCGTCTGCGACCCGTTGTGTGCCGGAGACGGCCGTCGCGGCCAAATCTTCGTTGATACCCGGCAAAAATCTGATGTCGTGATCCGCTAATGCGGATTTCGCCCGCCACAGCTCCGTGTCCACGCCGGCGAGCGGCGAGCCGCGATAGCCGCTGACGAAGCCTGCGGAATGGATGCCATCGCGCCGGTCCGCAAGCCGCTGCATCACCAGCATGCGGACGAGCGCCTGCGTGCCCGACGCAAAAACACGCCCTTCGGTTTTGGTGATCGCATCATGGAGGCGATAGTCGAGATCGACGCGGGTTGCAGTTTCGCGAAGGGTCATGATGGATTGCTCTTTTTTCGACTGTTCAGTACTCATGAGGCACCGCGCGATCGACGTCATTGATAGGGTTGATAGTCAGCGACGCGCAGGACCTTTCCGGGATTCATGATGTTGCGCGGATCAAGCGCACGCTTGAGCGAAGCGAGCGCCATCATCGCCGTCCCTCGCTCGGCAACAAGGTAATCCATCTTGCCGGTACCGATGCCATGTTCGCCGGTACACGTACCACCAACGGCATGGGCTCGCGCGATCATGCGGGTGTTCAGCTCCACGATCCGGCGCTTCTCGTCCTCGTCCTCGGGATTGACCAGAACGCAGAGATGAAAGTTGCCGTCGCCGACATGACCGCACAGCGGCGCAATCAGATCGAGCTCGGCAACGTCCTGGCGGGTCTGGGCGATCACGCCAGGTAGCTCGGATATCGGCACGCAGATATCGGTTGGTACTCCCCGCGATCCGGGACGGAGTGCCAGCGCTGCCCACCAGACGTCATGGCGGGCTTGCCAGAGCTTTGTCCGGTCTTCGGTCGCAGTCGCCCATCGGAATGTGCCACCGCCGAACTCCGTCGCAATCGCGGTCATCAGGCCGACCTGTTCATCGACCGCCAGCTGCGTCCCATGAAATTCCAGAAACAGCGTCGGCCGAACGGCAAGATCGAGCTTCGAATAACGGTTGCACGCCTCGATCTGCAGCGCGTCGAGCAATTCCGCGCGTGCCAGCGGGATGGCGCTCTGCGTTGCAGCGACGACGGCCGACACTGCCGCCTCCACGGTTGGAAAGGTGCAGACCGCCGCCCCGATCCGTTCCGGGATCGGTGCAAGCCGCAACGTAACCTCGGTAATGATACCGAGCGTACCTTCGGCACCGACAAACAGACGGGTCAGGTCATAACCGGCGGACGATTTCCGCGCGCGAGAGCCGGTGTCGATCAGTTGGCCGTCGGCCAGCACGACGCGTAGCGACATCACCAGTTCGCGCATGGTTCCGTAGCGCACCGCGTTGGTGCCGGATGCACGGGTCGATGCCATCCCGCCGATCGAGGCATCCGCTCCCGGATCGATCGGAAAGAACAGCCCCGTGTCCCGCAGGGCGGCGTTGAGCGCCTTGCGGGCCACCCCTGCCTCCACGGTGCAATCGAGATCGGCAGGCGACACCCGGACGACGCGGTTCATTCGCGACAGGTCGATCGTGAGCCCGCCATGCTCGGCGCTGATCTGCCCTTCCGTCGACGTACCGGTGCCGAATGCCACCACCGGACACCGATAGCGATGGCAGATAGTGACCGCATCCACGACGTCCTGCGTCGAGGCCGGAAACAGGACCGCATCGGGCGCGACCGTTACGTGCGAGGTGACGCTGCTCGCGTGATGGCTGCGGATCGCGGCGGACGTCGACAACTTGTCCCCGAACCGCTGGCTCAGCCTCGCGATCGCATCTGGTATGGCGCGCTTCATCCCACCTTGCCCATCTGTCGCTCATCCGGATTTGATGGAGTCGCTGCCGACATTCCAAGGTAGGCGTCGATGACGCGGCTGTCCGCAGCAACATCCGCAGCTTTCCCGGCCAATTGAATCGCTCCGCCTTCGAGCACGTAGGCACGATCGGCAAGACGCAGCGCGGCGCGCGCGTTCTGCTCGATCAGGAGAATCGACACGCCTTCGTTTTTCAGCCGTGCGATGATCCGAAACATTTCCGCGACGATCAGCGGCGCGAGCCCGAGGCTTGGCTCATCGAGCATCAGAAAGCGCGGCTTCAACATCAGAGCCCGCCCCAGAGCCAACATCTGGCGCTCCCCCCCGCTCAGTGTGCTGGCCTGCTGGTTTTGCCGTTCGTCGAGGCGAGGAAAGAGACGAAATATGCCGGCGAGTCGCGCGCGCATATCGAAGCGTGGTTCCATCCGCGCCGAGAACGCGCCGAGTTTGAGATTGTCGAGCACCGTCATCGGTCCGAACAGGTCGCGCGTTTCCGGTACCAGCGAGATCCGGGCGCGGACCCGCGCCTCGATCGACCGAGAAGCCTCCGGCCATTGCGGGAACACCAACCGACCGCCAGACGGCACGAGTCCCATCACCGCATTGACCAGAGAGGTCTTGCCAGCGCCGTTCGGTCCGATAACCGCAGTGACCTCCCCCGCCCGCGCTTCCAGCGAAACGTCATTGATCGCGGTCAGACGGCCATAGCGGACCACAAAACGCTCGAGCTGCAGTAGGACCGTCATGCAGCGACTCCCAGATACGCTTCCTGGACACCGGTATCGGCGCGAACCTCCTCGGGATCACCGAATGCGATTCGGCGCCCGAAATTCATCACCATCAGCCGATCGGCCAGGCGGAAGACGAATTCCATATCGTGTTCAACGAGAACGATGGCGAGGCCCTCGGCTCGCAACCGCACCAGCAGCTCCGCAAGCAATGTCTTTTCGTTCGCGCGCAAGCCGGCGGCGGGCTCGTCGAGCAGAAGCAGCACCGGATCGGCCGCCAGCGCGCGTGCGATCTCCAAGATCCGCTGATGACCGAGGGACAGCGTCCCGGCAAGCTCCCACGCTCTGTCGCCGAGCCCGACACGGTCGAGAAGGTGCTGGGCCCAACCCAATAGCTGCCGCTCCTCGCGAGCATCGAGTCCCAACGACGCAGCCACAATTCCGCATCGGCCGAGATGAGTGGCGCCAATCGCGACATTCTCGATCAGGCTCATCTCCGGAACCAGCGCGGCGTGCTGAAATGTCCGCGACAGCCCACGCACGCACATGTCGCGCGCGCTCACGCGTGCCAGCGGCACCCCGAGGAAGCTCAGCTCACCTCCGCTCCGCTGCAAGCCACCGCTGATCAGGTTGAACAGGGTGCTCTTCCCTGCCCCGTTGGGACCCAGAACGCCGAGAATTTCGCCACTTCGAACATCGAAGCTGACGTCGTCCACTGCGACGAGGCCGCCGAACATCCGCCGCAAGCCGATCGCAGTCAGGACCGGCAGCCCCTGATCGGGCCTGCCCCTCCTGCTCGTCAACGTGACGGGTGCAATCGGAGCTCGAGGCGGCATATGGGATGCGACCACCTGCTGCAGGAAGGGCCACAGGCCCTTGCGCGCCTTGTGCAGCACGATGATCATCAGCGCGGCGAAGACCAGCAGTTCAAATCGTGCCGTCGCCCCGAATAGAGGCCGGAGCAGGTCCTGCAGCTCATGCTTGATGACTGTCACCAGCCCGGCACCGACCAACGCCCCCCAGACCTGCCCACTGCCGCCGATCACTGTCATGAACAGATAGTCGATACTGGCGTTGAGACCGAAAGGCGTCGGATTGATGAAGCGTTGCACGTGCGCGTAGAGCCAGCCTGCCAGCGCGGCGACCACTGCCGCAGCGACGAATGCCAGCAAGCGATGCCGTTGCGCATTCGCTCCGAAGGTCTCCGCGATCGTGCTTCCCGTACGGAGCGAGCGCAACACGCGCCCGCAACGAGATGCCAGCAGCCGCCGGCACCAGGCAACGGATAGCACGAGCGCGACCAGGACAAGGCCGAAGGCCTGCCGCTCGGATCGCAACTCAAAACCACCGACCGTGACCGGTGGGATTCCCGTCATTCCGTTGAAACGGCCGAACGCATCGGCGTTTCCGATTCCAAAATAGAAGCTGATGCCAAAGCAAAGTGTCGCCAGCGCGAGATAATGGCCGCTCATTCGCACCGTAACCACGCCGATCAGGGCAGCGGTCGCCGCCGCGCCGATCGTCGCCCCGGCAAGACCCAGCCAAGGCGACAGCCCGAACTGCGTCGACATACAGGCCGAGGTATACGCGCCGAGGCCGACGAAGGCGGCCTGTCCGAAGGAAACCATGCCCGCGATCCCGGTCATCAGCACCAATCCGGTGCATACGATCGACGCGATCATCACGTAGGTGGCCACCGACACCTGATAGGCCGGCAACACGAGCGACGCGAGGGCCGCAACTGCAACGGCGATGAACGGCGCGAGAGCAAGAAGCCGACCGATCATTCGATTCCATCCTCCGCGTGGGGATTGACCACCGAGCGCCAGAACAGGATCGGGATGATCAGCATGAAGACGATGATATCGCGATAGGCGCTTGCCCAGAACGAGGCAAAGGACTCCACCGCTCCAACCAACACGGCACCGGCTGCCGCGAGCGGATAGATCGCGAGCCCGCCCACGATGGCGCCGACAAAGCCCTTCAAGCCAAGAATGAAGCCAGAATCATAGTAGAGCGTTGTCATCGGGCCCACCAGCAGACCCGATACCGCTCCCACGAAGCCGGCGACGATGAAGGCCGTGCGCCCGGCCGCGGCCGCGCTGATGCCCACGATCTCCGCGCCACGGCGGTTGTATGCAGCCGCCAGGAGTGCGCGGCCACGCAACGAGCGATGAAAGAACAAGTAGAGCACGAACACGAGGACGATGCTGCTGGCGACCACTCCGGCCACCTGCTGCGAGATCAACTGTCCGGCGAACGAAAGCGGCGGACCGGAGAAACCTTGCGTCCGCACTCCCTCGGCCCCGAACACCTGCAAGCCGATACTGTTCATTCCCAGATGAGTTGCGATCGCCGCAATCAGGAGCACCAAGGGCGAAGCAGACGCGATCGGCTGGAACACGATCCGATAGATCACCGGACTGATGCAGGTGACCAGTGCGCATGTGACCGCCATCTTCCACAGGAGTGGTGCATCCTTCGGGACCAGCAGAACAGCCAGCAGCGCAACAGCGACCGGCACGACGCCGAACTGAACGATCGATCGCACACAGCGCGCGCGATCGCGCCGTGCGCCTGCCTCCAGCATTTCAAGTGACAGCGCGATGGCGGCCCCGAACAATAAGATCCACACCGTGCCTGGTATGGTCCCGGCATCAAAGGCCGCCAGGGTCAGGGCTGTAAAGGCGACCAGATCCCCTTGCGGAACGAAGATCACGCGCGTCACCGTGAACACGAGGACGAGCACTGTCGCAAGCAGGATGTAGATCGCGCCATTGGCGATGCCATCCTGCAGCAGGATCGCCGCAATATCCGCAGTCATGGCAGGGCTCCGCCGTCCGGCTCACGCCTCGGCACCGCCATCGAATGAAGACGTCGGGATATCATGGGACCAGCCGCCAGCCGCCGTTGACGATCTGTGTCATGACGCGCGAGCGCTCGTCGAGACCGAGGTGATCGGTGAACGACATGTTGTAGACGCCGTTCGGACCGGCGACGTCACTGGTCGCTTCAATCGCATCCCGCAACGCAATTCGAAACGCGTCTGTCCCGGGCTGCGCCTTGACCGCGGCTGCCGCGATCGCCCTATCGAGGATAAGTTGCGCATCCCAGAGATAGGCCGCAAAGGTCGAGCGGGCTCCTGCTCCGGGGATAGCCTCATAACGGCGGACGAAATCGAGCGCCGCGGCCTTGGCCGGATGGCTATCCGGCAGCTGCTCGGCGACCAGCACCGGTCCCGCCGGCACGAACGTCCCCTCGAGGGCCTTGCCACCAATACGCAGGAAGTCGTTATTGGCGACACCGTGTGTCTGGTAGACGACACCCTTGTAACCCCGATCCGCGAGCGTCATCTGTGGCAACGCTGCCGGGGTGCCGGACGCCGCAATAAAGATCGCATCGGGACTTTGCGACGTGATCTTCAGAATCTGCCCGAGCACGCTGCTGTCGGTTCGCTGGTAACGCTCAGAGCCCACCACCTTGATGCCGGCCGCCTCGGCCAGCGCCGTCATCACCTTGATCCAGCCTTCACCATACGCATCGTTGAACCCGATCAGCGCTAGCGACTTGATGCTCCGACGCTTCATATGATCGAGCACAATGGACGCCATCTGGGCATCGCTCTGCGGGGTCTTGAACACCCAGCGCCGCCGGTCGACCGGCGGCTCGACGATCAAGGCCGATCCGGCCAGGCTGATCATCGGCGTCCCGGTCTCAGCGACGATATCCAGCAGCGCGAGCGAATTCGGGGTCAGGCTCGGACCGACGATGACGTCAACGCGGTCCTCCGTAATCAGTTTGCGGGCAACCGTGACCGACGTCGAGGTGTCCGACGCATCGTCCATCAGAATGTAGCGGACATCCTGGCCGCCGAGTTTCGGCGGCAGAACACTCACCGTCCGCTGTTGCGTCACTCCGACGGATGCCGCCGGCCCCGTGGCGGACACGATGATTCCAATCCTGACCTCGGCCAGCGCAGGTGCGGCCCACGATACAGCCGCGACAAGTGC
Organism: Bradyrhizobium sp. Leo114; assembly: GCF_055229415.2. NCBI lineage: Bacteria > Pseudomonadati > Pseudomonadota > Alphaproteobacteria > Hyphomicrobiales > Nitrobacteraceae > Bradyrhizobium > Bradyrhizobium sp. Leo114. Next base: position 78,547 of record NZ_JBUYEN020000001.1, read on the forward strand.
AACGATCAGCTTGTTCAATTCGACCTCCTTGAACGTTGTTTCCTCCGCCGGCTCGACCGGCTGGTTCCCTTGACGGCCATCCTTTCGGTGGCTCGCATATCTCGTTGGCCCTTTACTTAGACCAAACGTTCGGTCTAAGAAAGAGAAAAATTACCGTGGTTTCTCAACACACGGTCGCCAGGGATGAATTCGCAGGAGGAACCCGGGATGCTTCACCCCGATATCGAACGCCTAGACTATCCGGCCATCTGCCGCCTTCAGCAGGAGCGACTGAGCAAGCTTGGCCAACGCCTCGGCGAGCGGCCGGACTGGGTCGCGCATTTCGCGGCCGCCGGCATGAAGCCCTCCGACCTCGCCGCCGCGGACGGGCTCGAGCATGCGCCGCTGCTCGACAAGTCCGCCCTGCACAGCCGCTATCCATTCCCGTTCCTGGCCACGCCGATGGACTCGGTGCGGAGATTCACGGCAACCTCAGGGACGACCGGGCTGCCGGTCCTATTCGGCATGACGGAGCACGACTATGGTCAGCTCCTGCCCTATCAGATGGCACGGATCCTGACGGCCGCTGGCGTGCAGCGCGGCCAGCGCGCCTATCAGGGCTACGGCTACGGTCTCTGGATCGGAGGACCGGCACTCGATGTAGGTTTCGCGGCGCTCGACTGCACCACGTTTCCGATCGGGCCCGGTCGCGGCGAACTCGTGGTGAAATGGCTGCGCGACCACAGCTACGACGTCGCCTCGATGTCACCACTTTGGCTGATGTCGCTAGTCACCACCGCCAAGCAGATGGGCATCGATCCCAAGGCGGAGTGGACGATGAAGCTCGCCATTCTTGGCGGACAATCAGTATCTGCCGAATTCCGCAACCAGCTGGAAGCGGAAATGCCGGAAGGCTTCGTGAGCCAGAACATCTACGGCACAACCGAAGCCGGCGGCCCGGTGCTGGCGATTTCCACCCCCTTCACCCATGACGAGGACGAGCTGCAGCTCATCAACGAAGATACGATCATCACCGAGATCCTTGATCCGGTGACGCTTCGCCCCGTTGCCCCTGGCGAGGTCGGCGAGATTGTCATCACGACGCTGTGTCGCGAAGCCTCGCCGGTCGTGCGCTGGCGCACGCGCGACCTGGTGCGGCTGTCGACCTCACCCTTCGACTGTCGCTCCGGGCGAAGGGGCATGCGCAAGATCGGGCGCATCATTGGCCGCAGCGACGACATGATTAAAGTCAAGGGGGTCATCGTCTTCCCTTCGCAGATCGAAGACATCATCGCCGCGACGCCGGGAACAGTGAAAGAGGCCTGGCAGATCTATGTCGACAAGGAGCGCATCACGATCGGAACGATGTGCATCGCTGTCGAGGCGCAACATACGGCCGGCCGCCCCGCCGAACTGATCGTTGCGGATATCAAGCGCGAGGTGCGCGCCCGTCTCGGCATGGGCGTTGACGTCGAGTGTCTCCGGGAAGGGACCTTGCCGCGCTACGAAGCCAAGGCGACACGGGTGCTGCATCGTGCCGAGCGCGCCTGACAGGAGGGCGGCGGCCTTCAGACATGTAGCGGATTCCGGCGCGGGACGGACATCATCAACCGCGCGCGCTCAGCGCGAACGCGGTCCTGATGGGACGCAACACGCTGTACGGTGCCGCCGCCGCCGGCGAACCCGGCATCGCCCATGTCATCTCGATCCTCGGGACCGAGCTGGAGCGCGCCACACTGCTCGGCACCGCGCGCCTGAGCGATATCTCAGCCGAGCATGTCCGCTATCTCGGCACCACCCCATCTGCCACTGATCGCTGCCACGCCTGGACGGTGACGAGGCGGCGTCAAACCGGTCGCAAAATTGCCAAGTCAGCCACCGGGCGGTATAGTCCGATCGTTCGGACGATTATTTCAGGACACCTGTGACACGACCTCGCTCCCCTGACTACGACTCCATCCAGGCTTCGATCATCAAGCAGGCAGCTGGGCTGTTTGCAAACCGCGGCTATGCGGCGACATCGATCGGCGATATCGCCGCCGCGTGCGACTGCTCTAAATCCCGCCTCTACCACTACTTCGAATCGAAAGAAGCTATCCTCGTCTTCATGCTGACGGAACATGTCGACAAGCTGCTGGCCGGCTGCGACGACATCCTTTCGGGACGCGAGGATGAGATCGCCTGTTTCCAGAAACTGATCAGGTTTTTCCTCCAGATCTATTCCGTCTCCCGTGACAAGCACGTGGTGATGCTGACCTGCATGGAGTTCCTGCCCAACAACGTGAGAAAGGACGTCATTAAGAAACAGCGCCAGCTGATCTCGATCGTCACCGACATGCTGGCGAAAATCCGCCCGGAGCGAGCGAAGGACGAGGCGAGCGCCCATGTCGATGCGATGCTGTTCTTTGGCATGATCAACTGGACATATACCTGGTTCAAGCCGGACGGCCGCATGATGCCTACTGATCTTGCCGACCGCTGCGTCAGCCTCTTCCTCGATGGCTACAGGAATTCGAGAGTATTCTGATTTCACCCGGGCCTCGCGCCTTCACGGGAGCAGACTGCGGGGATCAAACGCTTGATCGGTAAGCTTCGACGGATCGACGTTGATCCCTTGCGACAGCAGCTTTTTCGCCACCATGAAGGTACGGGCGTCGTTGATCGAATCCACCGCGACTAGGCGCCCTTCCCGGTAATACCAGTTGGACAGGCCACGATCAGTGTCGCATGCAACGACCTCGGCATAGCCGCGATTCCAGCCGGCAATCTGCAGCTTGGCATCATACTGGTCGGACCAGAACCAGGGCACCGGTGCGTAAGGCGCGGCCTCGCCCAGCATGTCATCAGCGACCGCTTCAGCCTGTTCGATAGCGTTCTGAACGCTCTCGAGGCGGATCAGTTCGCCGCATAGCGGAAACCGCGCGCAATCCCCGCCGCCCACACATCCGCGGCCGAGGTACGGCCGTGCTCATCCACCAGGATGCCGTCCGCTGTGTCGATACCTGCACGCGCGGCGAGCTCCGCATTGGGCAGAACGCCGACGCCGACAAGCATCAGGTCGGTTTCAAGGCGCTCACCGGAGGTCAACTCCGCTTCGCGCACGGGGCCGCCGACCACCCGTCTCACCGCACATCCCTCGACGATACGAACGCCCTTGGCGTAATGAAGCCGGCGGAAGTATTCCGATGTTGCCGGGCAGACGGCGCGTTCCAGGATGCGGGCAGCACTTTCGACAACGGTGACACGAAGGCCTGCTTCTGCGGCGACGGCGGCCGTCTCCAGTCCGACGAAGCCACCTCCGATCACCAACAGCCTGCGGCCTTTCCTGAAGTGGCGCTGCATGCGCTCGGCATCGTGCAGCGAGCGGAGCTCGCAAACGTTTTCCAAATTGGTGAGCCAGGATGGTAACGGCCGCGGCGAAGCGCCAGTGGTCAATGCGAGCTTCGTCCAAGCCGACCGAATCGTCGCCGCGCCCGAGCGTCCGGCGCACCGGGTCGAGTGACGTCACCGCGCGCCCAGCACGGATGTCGATGTCATTGTCGCTCCAATAGGATGGCGAACGAAGCAGCAACCGCTCCCTTTCCCACTCTCCGCTGAGATACTTCTTCGACAACGGCGGACGCTGATGCGGGGCCCAGGGCTCATCACCATAAATCGTGATCCTGCCTCGAAACCCCTTGGTGCGCAGCCGGATTGCCAGGGCGGCAGCGGCTTGCCCGCCCCCCACCACCGCAACATGTTCCTCCATGGCCCGAGGTCCTATCGTTTATTTATAGATCGAACGTTCGAACTATGTATTGTGCTTTCTTGGATTGCAAGCAGACGATTGGTGGTTGCATTGAACGACAGGGATGATCTCGAAGCCATCAAGCACCGTATCGTGGCGGCGGTCGCTTCATGGCGTTTGGCCGCCTCGCTGACCTCCATTCGGGAGAACTTTGATGCCCTCTTTGCCGACGGTTCCGAAACCTTGGGTGAAGCGATCCATATCGGACCCATGGCGGCCGCGTGGATCACGCCACCAGGAAGCTGCACAGACCGCGTCGTGCTGTTCTGCCATGGCGGCGGTTTCCAGGTCGGCTCGCTCCGCTCCCACAGCAGCTTGATGGTGCGCCTTGCGCGCGCCAGCAACGCACGCGTGCTCGGCTTCAATTACCGGCTTGCCCCCGAACACAAATATCCCGCAGCGGCCGAGGACGCGATCTCAGCCTATCTCTGGCTGCTCGGCCAGGGCCTGCCGTCCTCGCGCATTGTCGTCGCCGGCGATTCCGCCGGCGCTGCGCTCGCCATGAACATCGCGCTCCGCGCACGTGATATGAGCCTGCCGCTTCCGTCCGGCCTGGCGCTGATCTCGCCCTGGCTCGATCTGACCATGCGTGGTGCCAGCTATGCGAGCCGGGCCGCCCTCGATGTCTTTTCAAAACCAGCGCAACTCGCTGCAATGGCCCGCGCCTATCTCGGCCATAACGGCAACGTATCAGCACCATCAGCCTCACCGGTCGATGCCGACCTCGCCGGGCTGCCGCCGATCCTGATCCACGCCGGCGACCACGACATCACGCTCGACGATGCCTTTCTACTGGCGGCGCGGGCGCGGCAGAGCGGCGTGGACGTGAAGGTGCGCGTATGGGACCACATGTTCCATCATTTTCAGATGTTTGGTGAGTTACGGCAGAGCCACGAATCGCTGGCCGAACTCGGTCGCTTCGTTGCAGAGCGAACGAGCGGCCGCTGATCCGTTCCGGGCGGTCCTCCGGCTCAGCAGACACCACACCCCATGCCGCCGGACACGCCCAATACCTCACCGGTCACGAACGATGCGGACGGCGAAGCAAAGAAGGATACCGCCGCCGCGACCTCATCCGGTTCGCCGAGACGCCTCAGCAGCGTCAGGCTTGCCATGTCGCGTCGCAGCTTGTCACCGAACTGCGCGATCGCCTCCTCGACCATCGGAGTACGGATTGGTCCCGGCAGAACGGCATTCACTGTGATGCCGTACCGGGCGTTCTCCCTCGCAATCGACCGGGTGAATCCGATCACCCCGGCCTTGGCGGCTGCATAGACCGCCCCGCCCTTCGAACCGAGCCGCCCGGCTTCCGACGCGATGTTGATGACACGGCCATAACCCGCCCGTTGCATCGCCGGCAGGACACCGACGGTGAAGGCGAAAGTGGCTTCCAAGTTCACCGCGATCAGGCGGCGCCAATCTTGCGGGCCGGTTTCGGTGAAGAAGGCGTGCTGATCGACACCGACATTGTTGACCAACACCTCGAACGGACCTCTCTTGGCAACCAAGCGCGCAACGGCGGCATTGTCCGTCGCGTCGATCGCCTCGAAATCGGCGCCGATCCCGCCGGCGACCACCCCGGCGCTTTCCGCGTCAAGGTCACAGAGCGTGACTGCGAAGCCGTCGGCGGCGAAGCGACGACAGATGGCCGCCCCGATACCCCTCGCGCCGCCGGTCACGAGAGCCCGCTGCAAGCGCCCTCCCGGCATCTTCGATCAAGCTCCGGTAAAATTCGGCGTGCGCTTTTCAAGCACGGCTGCCAAACCTTCTCGCGCATCAGCGGTGGACGACAGCTCTGCCACCGTCCGCGCCTCCTCGGGAAGGCAGGACTCGACGCTGAGGCCGATCCCGCTCCAGAGCAGCCGCTTGGCGGCCGCGCTCGCCCTGGGAGCGTTGGCGGCCAGCCTCCCGACGAGCTTGCGCGTCTCTCCCGCGAGCCCATCGTCAGGAACGATACTGTTGATCAAACCAATAGCCTGGGCTTCCTCGGCTCCGAGCACGCGGTTGGTCAAAACAATCTCCGCGGCCCGCCGGAAACCCACCAAACGCGGCAGGATAACCGAGGCACCACCATCGGGCGCCATTCCGACCCGGGTGGCGCCCGCCATGAACCTGGCGGACTTCGCCGCCACGACGAGGTCGGACGCGCAGACAAGACCAAGCCCGCCCCCGCCTGCCGCATAGCCCTGCACTTCACTCACCACTGTGGCGTTCAGGCGGATCAGTCCACCCACAGCCATCTGCAGATAAGCCGTCACTGTGCGCAGGAAGTCACCCAGCGCCTCTCCCTTGGATGCGAACTCACGCACATCTCCGCCGGCACAGAAATTCGCTCCGGCACCTCGTACATGTACGACGCGCACGCGCGGGTCGCCATGGCAGCGCATCACCGCCTCGTGGATCGCCTGCATCATGGCGATATTCATCCCGTTCGAAGACTCTGGCCGGTTGAGGGTCAATGTCGCGACATGGTCAGCATAATCTAGAAGAACCGGTCCTTCTGCGACCCAGCACTCGTACCCCAAGGCCGTCTTGAGCTCTGATGTCATGTTCGCCTCCGTCGTTCGCCGCGACACTCAAATGAGAAAGGACAGGGTGAAGATCGGCTTGTGGTTGTTCACAAGACCGACCTTTTTCCGCACAAGCTTGAAACCACCATCTGTGATCCGCAGGCGATATTCATTGCGTGACGCCCAGAGGGTTTCGCCGCGCAGGTTATCCTCGAAGATGAACGCATTCGCCCTCACCTCGATCTCGTCACCGACCTGAGTGACGAGTTCGACATTCGAGATGATCCGCGCCAGCTCCGACCTCGGCGTCTGGGTATGGCGGCGCCCGGTCTTGAGCTGATCAATACGCACGCCAATACGCGAGCGGTTATCGTAGATGATCGACATCTGCCGCTCCGGATCGGTATCCGATCATTGGCCGGCACCCAGTATGTCGCATCGTCCGCCCATAACGCCTCCCACTCGTCATAGGCATGGGTGTCCTGAAGGCGGGCTTCGAGAAACAGAAACTGCTCGACGCGTCGCAGAAGATCCGTTTGTTCCGCTTCGAGATGCAACATTGCGGTGGCTGTAGACTGCGGCATACCAACCTCACGCCGTCATCAGTTCGGTATAGTGACGCCAGATGGCGCGTTGCGGCACCTCGTCGGTCGAATGACCGACGAGGTACCCGTTTTCGTCCCGGCGCTCGCGATGCAGGCCGCGTGTTAGCGTGACCCATTCAGGGTCATTGATCACTGCACCGCGATGATTGCGCTCATACATCTCGGTATCGTCGGCAAGCAGCAGCCCGGCCGGGCCGACCGAGCCCATGGTCTGCTGGCGCAAGCGCCGATTGAGCTCGGGCGCTCCCTTGAACTGTAGCGCGGTGACATGCTGGATTGTCTCGTCGACGGCGATCGGCTGCAGCACGAACAACTGGATTTCGGCGATGAACAGATTGGGGAAGATCATGATGTGCGGCGTCCCGTCGATCATGATCCTGCGCGCCCGCTCGGCGCCATAAGCCTGCTCCATCGCCTTCACGTATTGCGGAAAGCGCGTCTCGCTGGTGCCGAACCACTCGAGCGGCTTGCCGATCCGGCGCCACTCCGGCCGCAAGTCGAATTCGGTGTGGCCATTGCCGAAATCACGCGTGAGCGCGGTGGACTGCGGACCGTAGAGCTTGCCGATGCCACTGTCGGTAACCTGGAACACCGACCCGTGGACGAACGCCGGATGGTAGCCGTCCGTCTCGTTCTCGAGCATGAACTTCCAGTTCGCTTTGGTACGGTGCTGCAGGAAGCCTGCGGTCAGCTCGAGTTCGCCTTCGGGCGAGTTTTCCAACAGCTGGTCGATCGAGGCCGTCGCACCGCCGAGGTGTTCCTCCAGGGACGGCCCCTCGTTCGCGAAAGATCCGAAGACGAACCCCCGGTAGATGCCGACGCGCGGCACCCTGCCGAGCGAGAACCCCGACTTGTCTGCATCGCCGTAGCCGTCGGCATAGGCATAGCCGATCAGATCTCCCGTATTGGCGAATGTCCAGGAATGATAAGGGCACGTGAACGTGCCGCGGTTGCCTTGCCGGTAGGCGCAGAGCTGATTGCCGCGATGCGGACACTTGTTCAGAAGTAGACTGATCTTGCCATCGCGATCGTGAACCATCAGCACCGGAGTCGACCCGATGGATTTCGTCACATAGTCGTTTTTATTCGGGACCTCGCTGATGTGGCCGACATAGACCCACGTCCGATGCCAGATGCGCTCCAGTTCCTGCTCAAAGATCTGCGGGTCGTGATACACCACACTGCGAACCCGCGTCGGTTCAATCAGCGTGCGATAATCCGGGTTTGGCGACTGACCAGACATGACTCCTCCCTTTAATCTCCCGCGCGCTTTCTTAGATCGATCGTTCGGACTATTAATGGCACCTGCAAGAGCGCCGTGTCAAGCAGCTCCACCAAGCCGCCGAACATCGTGATGTCGCCGGCATAGCAAAATGCTAGCGCCGGGCCTGGCGTCGTCGACCACAAGCGGACCGATGCTGGTGATCGAACCCTGGTCCTCGGTGATGTTGCGTCCGGCGGAGACCAGCAGCAGTCCGGGGCCGGCGACCTCGAAATTGCCATGAGATGACATCGCGCCCCGCCGACACCAGCGAAACGTCGGTGAGATTGTTGTTCAGCATGAAGCCCGACACGTTGACGATATCCCTCCCCGCCTTTATCGAAATGGGTTTTGCTCGGTAGGACGAGACTGTGCCATCAAAGTTTGTAACGATGTCCCCCGCCGTCAGATTGAGAATGTCGCCATTCAGCGCGTAGAGACGAACCGGCACCGGATCGTCTGCATGCAACGGAATGGAATGGATTGACCAAGATCGAACGACGTACTTGGCTTGGTAATGAATGACGGGTTCAAGGGATCAAACGATGCTGATGGATCGGCTGCGCTCATGGTGACCACAGCACCGGCACCGTAGATCGAGCCGAATGCAAGCAACTCCAGCATCCCGCGCGAAGCAGGTGCGAGATCGGCGCGGCCATTGAGATAGATGCTGCCCCTGTCCGCGATTGCGAACAGCGACGGAGGCATCGGCATTATCGCGGTGTTTGCGCCGCCGAGGTTGCTGTTGGTCGAGACCTGCTATCTTCGGGACCTGGCGCAATGGACTTGCGCTCACCCGGTTTGCGCCGGACGTGCGCGATCTGCAGCGCGAGCGGAAGCAGCACCAGCGCCAGCCCGGCCAAGACAAGGCTCGTCACGAGAGGGTTGGCAAAGAACACCCCGAGCGATCCCTTGGACATCAGCATCGACTGCCGGAAGGCATCCTCGGCCTTGTCGCCGATAACGATCGCGAGCACGAGCGGAGCGAGCGGATAGAACAGCTTCTTGAAGAGATAGCCGACGACGCCGAAGCCGAGCATCATGACGACATCGAGATAGGAGTTCGACACCGAATAGGCGCCGACGACACAGATGATCACGATCAGGGGCGCAATGATGACGAACGGAATCCGCATCAAGGCCGCAAATATCGGAACGGTGAGCAGCACGAGCGCGACGGCGACAATGTTGCCCACATACATCGAGGCGATCAGGCCCCAGACGAAATCCTTCTGGTCGACGAACAGCATCGGCCCGGGATTGAGGCCCCAGATCATCAAGCCGCCCATCATCACCGCGGCGGTCGCCGAGCCGGGAATGCCGAGCGACAGCATGGGCAGAAGCGCGCTGGTGCCGGCCGCGTGATCGGCGGTCTCCGGGGAGATGATCCCCTCAACTTCGCCCGTGCCGAAATGGCGGCCGCGCCGCGAGAAGCGTCGGGCGATGCCGTAGCTCATGAAGGACGCCGCGGTCGGGCCGCCCGGCGTGATCCCCATCCAGCATCCGATAGCCGCGCTGCGCAGCAGAGCGATGCCATGCCGCGGCAGGCGGACGACCGCGCGGAAGACTTCTTTCCAGTCGATCCTTGAGGAGACCCCGCGTGCGTGAAACTCCTCTTCGACGGCAACCAGCAGCTCGCCGATGCCGAATAATCCCATCACCGCCACGACGAAGCTCACGCCTTTCACGAGCTCGTCGATCCCCATTGTCAGGCGTACGCTGCCGGAGACGGTATCGATGCCGATCGCAGCAATCGCAAAACCAATCGCGAGAGCGACCACCGTCTTGATCGGCGCCGCGCCGCCCATGCCAACGAAACTGGCAAAGGCGAGGAAATAGACGGCGAAGTACTCCGGCGGCCCGAAGGCGAGCGCAACCTGCGCCACCCACGATGCGAGGAAGGTGATCAGAATGACCCCGACCAGGGCGCCGAACGCGGCAGAACCGAACGCGGTGGCAAGCGCCGTCGTCGGCCTGCCGTCGCGCGCCATCGGATAGCCGTCGAAAGTGGTGGCGACCGACGACGGCTCTCCGGGAATGTTGAACAGGATCGAGGTGACGGAGCCGCCGAAGAGCGCGCCCCAATACATGCTCGAAAGCAGGATGATGGCCGAGACCGGCTGCATCCCGAAGGTCAGCGGCAACAGCAACGACACGCCGTTCGGCGCGCCCAGGCCCGGCAACACGCCGACGAGAATGCCGAGCAGGACGCCGATCACCATCAGCACCAGATGCGGCACGGTGACTGCGATCGTGAAGCCGTGCAGGAGCTCCTGGAGATTTTCCATTCGCTCTCCTCCTCAGAGCCCGAACGCAGCGGCGAGCGCGCCGTGCGGCAGCGTCACCTGGAACATTCGCTCGAACACCACATACAGCGCGAGCGGCGTGGCCAATGCCATTGCCAGCGAGCGAAGCAGCGATTGATGCCTCGGCAGCGCCAGCACAGCGAAGACGTAGCCGGCTGAGCCCACATACATGCCGACGATCGGGATCAGCGCCACAAAGAGAGCGGCAGGCACGAACAGCCCTGCGAGGCGGCGCAGCTCGATTGCTGTGATGGCCACGGGAACGCTTGCCAGCGTGCCGCCCGGCAGGACACCGCGGGCGAGATTGTAGAGGCTGCCAGCAACGATGATCACACCGGTCAGCAACGGAAAGGTGCCGGCATCGACCCCGGCGGCCGACCAGCCGATGCCATTGTCGAAGCTGGACACGACCACGGCGACACCGAAGCTGCCGGTGAGAATGGCGGTTGCAATTTCGAGAGCACGGCGTGAGATCATCGACTGCTCCAGCCCGGCGCTAAGCCCCGGATAGTTTCGCTCGACGTGGCCGACCGGCTCACTTGACGAGCCACCCCTGCTCGGCCGCGACCTGCTTGATATGCTCGAGGTCCTGCTTGATGTAGCTGTCGAACTCGGCTCCGGTCAGGAAGGCATCGACCTGCGAGGTTTTCTCGATGTAGTCCTTCCATTCCGGTGTCGCCCGCACCTTCTTCATGAGTTCGACATAGAAGGCAGCCTGCTCCGGCGTGACTTTGCCGGGCAGCCAGACGGTACGGGGCTGCTCATATTGCGGGATGTCGAGTCCCTGTTCGACGCAGCTCGGCACGTCGCTCCAGCCTTCGGTCGCGGTGACCTTGGGCCCCTGCGGCAATCGCTTTGGACTGAAGACACAGAGCGGGCGCTGCGTTCCGCCGCGCCACTGCCCCAGGCTTTCAGAGGGGTTGTTGACGTGAGAGTCGATATGACCACCCGCGAGCTGCACAGCGGCCTCGGCGCCGCTCTTGAACGGAATGTAGGTCAACTTGATGTGCCCGACTTTTTCGATCATGCGGGTCAGCACCTCGTCGGTATCCTTCGACTGCGCTCCGCCCATCTTGAATTCATTCGCGGCCCCCGCCTTCAGATAGTCGCTGACCGTCTTGTACGGCGCGTCCTGCTTGACCCAGAGCAGGAACTCATCCTGCGCCATCCCGGCGATCGGAGTGAGATCGGTGTAGTTGAAGGCGACCTTGGACACGAGCGGCTGCTGCCACGCGTTCGACGTGCCGAAGATCACCTTGTGGGGATCTCCGGCCGAAGCCTTGCCGTACACATAACCTTCCGCACCGCTGCCGCCGCCCTTGTTGACGACCACGATCGGCTGGTCGGTCAGCTTGTACTTGGTGATGATGTTCTGGACCGCACGCGCCAGATTGTCGGTGCCGCCGCCCGGCCCTGCGGTCGCGACGAACTCGATCGGCTTCTGCGGCTGCCAGGCGGCGCCCGCCGGAATCGTGCCGGCGAGCAGGATTGCGGCGGCAGGCAGCAGAAATCTCGACGTGACGTCCATGGTTTCCTCCGGCTGATTTTTTGCCTGTTTTGTTTGTCGTATCGGCCTGTCGCGACGTTGCGCGACCGGCTTTTATCGACCACCTGCTGCCGAGACGATTGCGCCTTCTTTCTCGAGCGCTTTGATCTGACTGTCATCGAACCCATACTCGGACAGCACCTCGCGCGTATGCTCACCATAGACCGGCGCGCCCGAACGCACTTTTCCCGGTGTCACGGAGAACTTGACCGGGAGCCCAATCGTCTTCACCGGTCCGAGTGTCGAATGCTCGACCTCGACGACCATCTCGCGTGCAAGCGTCTGCGGATCGTTCAGCGCTTCCAGCATGTCGTGTACAGGACCGCATGGCACGCCCTTCTCTTCCAAGAGCGTAAGCCAGTGCGCCCGTGTCCCCGTGCGGAAGCGCTCGCTCAAGACCGCTTCGAGCTCCTTCAGATGCGCCATGCGATCGGCACCGGTCACGAAGCGCGGATCGGATGCAAGCTCGGCTGCGCCCAGCGCCTCCAGCATCAACAGCCAATTCTTGTTATTGGCGCCCCCGACAACAAGCCAGCCGTCCGAAGCCTCGAATGCCTGGTATGGCGCGTTGAGCGGATGCGCCGAGCCCATCGCGCGCGGTGCCGTGTTGGTGGCGAGCGCGATGGTCGATTGCCAGTAGGTCTGCACCAGCGCCGCCTCATACAGCGAGGTCTCGACCCACTGCCCTGCACCGGTCTTCAGCCGATGCGCGTACGCAGCCAGAATTCCCATGCAGGCCAAGAGGCCGGCGGTAATGTCCGATAGGGGTGGACCACACTTCACAGGCGGGCCGTCTGGCCGCTCGCCGGTGAAGCTCATGATCCCGCTCATGGCCTGGGCGACCAGATCGAAGCCGCGGCGATGCTTGTAGGGTCCGGTGCGGCCGAAGCCCGAGAGCGAGCAATAGATCAGCGCCGGGAATTCCTCGTGCAACGCCTGATAGCCGAAGCCCAGCCGCTCCATGGCACCCGGCGCGAAATTCTCGACCAGCACGTCGGCACGTGCGATCAGCCGCCGCAGCACCTCCTTCCCGCCGGCGGTTTTCAGGTCCAGCACCACGCCGCGCTTGTTGCGGTTCATCATCAGGAAAGAGGCCGCCTCGTCGCCAATCTTCGGCGGCACCGAATAGCGGGTGTCATCGCCATTCGGCCACTTCTCGATCTTGATGACATCGGCGCCCATGTCGGCGAGCATCAGCGTGCAGGTCGGTCCCGCCATGACATGGGTGAGGTCGACGACCTTGAGGCCGGCGAGCGGTCCTTGCGGACGGGCAGCGGGCTGCGATTGGTTGCCTTGCATCGTCATATCCCTATCGCCCGCGCCATTGCGGTGCACGCTTGTTGAGAAACGCGTCCAGCCCCTCGCGAAAATCCTCGCTCGCGTAACACATGACGATGAGGTCCTCGCCCTCCTCGCGCGTCAGCCGCTTCTGCAAGCGTGCAACCGCCTGCTTTGTCGCGTTGAGCGTCAGCGGTGCGTGGCCGGCAAGGAGCCGGGCGACCTCGTCGGCGCGCCCGTCGAGCGCCGCGAGATCATCGACCACCTCCGTGAGCAGGCCGATCGCCGCGGCCTCGGCGGCTTCGACCAGCCGCGCCGTGAAGATCAGATCCTTGACGCGCGCCGGTCCAACGAGAGCGGCGAGCCGGCTGACATTCGACATCGACAAGCAGTTGCCGAGCGTTCGGGCAATGGGAAAGCCGATCCGTGCGCTTCTGGTGCCGATGCGCAGATCGCAGGCCGCGGCGATGCCGGCACCGCCGCCGGTGCAGAAGCCGTTGATCGCGGCGATCGTCGGCACGCGGCACTGCTCGAGCGTGGTGAGCACGCGGTCGATGCGGTTCTCGTAATCGACTGCATCCTGCGGTGTCGTGAAGGCACGGAACTGGTTGATGTCCGTTCCCGACGCGAAGGCCTTGTCGCCAGCGCCGCGAAGCACCAGCACCTTGATTGCCTGATTGCTGTTCGCCTGCTCGCAGATTTCGGCGAGCCGCTCGTACATTTCGAAAGTGAAGGCGTTTCTGGCCTGAGGGCGATTGAACGTGACCCGTCCAATGCCGCTCGCGACCTCGAAAACGAGATCTTCCGCCACGTCCTGATCCATTTCCTCTACCCAGTCGTTTTCCTAACTTTGAATGCAAAATAGGGAATTATCAAGCTGGAACTTGGGCGATTAGGTCGATATTCTTCATTTTTGAATTCAAATCGGAGGCTCGACGAAATGCTGCATGAGGAGGTCGTTAGCCGCATTCGCGCGATCCTGCTCGACGGCGAAATTCCGCCTGGCGCCCGAATCCCCGAGCGCGATCTATGCGAACGGCTGCAGATCTCGCGCACACCGCTGCGCGAAGCCCTCAAAGTGCTGGCGGCCGAAGGCCTTGTGCAGTTGCTGCCAAACCGCGGCTCCCGCGCAGCCAGGCTTACTGACAAGGACATGCGTGACCTGTTCGAGGTCTGCCAGGGGCTCGAAGCCCTGGCCGGCGAGCTTGCATGTGAGCGCGTCACTGAGGAAGAAATCGGTGAGATCGCCGCTGCGCATGCCGCGATGGCACATCACTATCGTAACGGCGATCTGATTCAGTACTACCGCTGCAACCGAGCCATCCACGAGGCGATCGTGGCGGCGGCCGGCAATCCCGTGCTCGTCGGTCTGTACAATTCGGTCACCGCGCGTATTCGGCGCGCGCGCTATGTCACGCCGATGACGTCGGACCGTTGGGCGTTAGCGCTTCATGAGCACGAAGCGATCCTCAACGCGCTGCAGCGTCGCGACGGCGTCGGCCTCTCCCACATCTTGCGCACCCATCTCCGTCACAAGCGCGAGGAGGTTCTGCAGGCGGGGTTCGCCGAGACGGAAAGCGGCGATCCCACCATGCCGCCGGATCGAGCCCGGGTCTGAAATCGGCCAGCCTGCTCTCAGCAGGCGGCCAGTGGCTCATCCTAGCAGAGCCTTCGGAAGCTTATGCATGATTTCCATCACGCCAGGCGCTCCCTCGCCGGGCGTCAGGTGCGCCGTAGCCGCCTTGGCGGCGGCGGATGGATCCTGTTCGAGAATGGCTTGGAGGATGAGGCCATGATATTGATAAGCTTTACTGATGTAGCCCATCGCATCGAACGAATGATTGCGATAGGCGCTGGTTCGCGTACGCATGCGCAGGATCTCCTGGCGGAGATACGGATTGCGGGAGCCCGCATACAGCACCTCATGAAACGCCATGTTGGCCTGCTGCCAGCCGAGCGCGTCGTTACGTTCGACAACGCTGCGGGACGCCTTATGGGCGTCAGCCAAGGCCTCGCGCTCCTTGCTGGTCATGCGTTCGCAGGCGTAGCGGGCCGATAGCCCTTCGAGCTCCGCCAGCAACTCCCACACCGACAGGAGCTGTGCGAAATCCATCTTCGACACGATGGCGCCGCCGCGGGAGATGCTGGACACCAGCCCCTCGGCCTTGAGGCGCAGAATGGCCTCGCGCACCGGCGTACGCGACACGCCGAATTGGATCATCAGGTTTTCTTCGTCGACCGGATCCCCAGGCAGCAACTCGCGCTGGCTGATCTGCCTTTCGACAACACTGTAAATGCGGTCGCTCACCTTCATTTCGGTCACTACATGGGTCCTTGGCAACTTCGGAAGGCGATCGTCCGGGCCATGGTCGACACGTTTAGGTCCCCGACGCAAAAGGAAATAGCTTCAGTTCGAATAGCGATCGCGCTTCAGTCTGCCTCCATGCATGATCTCCACGCAAAGCGCGTTCCGTCATTGACGGGAAACCGGTACCCGGTTTCCCCCAATCCACGCAAGCCGATCAGAGCGTCAAGTTGACCGTTACGGTCTTCAACCGCGAAAAGCCCTCGAGCATCGAACCCAGCGACATCTCCTTGCCGAGCCCGCTCTGCTTGAAGCCGCCATAGGGCTGGCCCATGATCTGGCCCTTGCCCTGGTTGACCTGGACCCAGCCGGAATCGATCTCATGGGCCATCCGGATGGCGCGCGACGTGTTGCGCGAGAATACATAGCCGGCCAAGCCGTAGTGGCTGTCATTGGCCATCTTCAGCACCTCGGCCTCGTCGGTCCAGGGGATCGCCACCAGCACCGGGCCGAAGATTTCCTCCCGAGCAAGACGCCAGTTGTTCGACGTGCTGGCGAACAGCGTCGGTATGGTGAAATAGCCGGCGCTCAACGGGCCCTCCTTCGGCGGCAGGCCGCCGGCGATCAGCTTGACGTCCTTGTTCTTGATGCCGTCTTCAATGTAACCGCAGACCCGACCATATTGCTTGTTGTTGATCAGGCTCCCCATGTCGGTGGCTTCGTCGAGAGGATTACCGATCTTGTAGCTGTTCATCAGCGCGACCAGCTTGTCGAGAAACTTGTCGTAGATCGACCGGTGCAAGAACAGGCGCGATCCGGCGGTGCATGACTGGCTTTGCCGCGTGAAGCGCATCGCGGATGCGACGCCCTGAACCACCCAATCCTCGTCGGCATCTTCGCAGACGATAGCTGGGCTTTTGCCGCCAAGCTCGAGCGACACCGGCACGATGCGGTCCGCCGCGCCAGCCAGGATGCTGCGGCCGACCGCAGTTGAGCCGGTGAACGACAGCTTGCTGATGCGCGGATGAGTGGCGAGCGCTGCGCCGCATTCTGGACCAAGGCCGGTCACGATATTCAACACGCCGGGCGGCAGATGCCGGTTGCAGATCTCGGCGATGAACAAGGCGGCGAATGGCGCGTCTTCGGCCAGCTTGAGCACCAGCGTGTTGCCGGCGCACACGGCCGGTGCGATCTTGATCGACGACAATGTCGCCGGCGCGTTCCAGGGCACGATGGCGCCAACGACGCCGAGCGGCTCACGCCTCGTGTAGCTCAAGATGTCATCGCCCAGCGGCAGCGTATCGCCCTTCAGTTCGCTTGCCAGACCGCCAAAGTAGCGGAAGACCTCCACGCAGGTCAGCGCCTCCGGACGCGCCTGAGTACGCAGAGCATTGCCGGTTTCGTGGGCGATGATGCGGGCCAATTCTTCAACGCGGGCTTCAAGCTCGTCGGCGACCTTGAGCAGCGCCTTGCCGCGCAGGGACGGCGTCACCTTCTTCCAGCTCACGAAGGCCTTTTCCGCAGCGATCACCGCGCGTTCGACGTCCTGCGCTGAC
Source organism: Bradyrhizobium sp. Leo114 (assembly GCF_055229415.2). Lineage (NCBI taxonomy): Bacteria > Pseudomonadati > Pseudomonadota > Alphaproteobacteria > Hyphomicrobiales > Nitrobacteraceae > Bradyrhizobium > Bradyrhizobium sp. Leo114. The sequence goes on from NZ_JBUYEN020000001.1 coordinate 95,680, forward strand.
GCGCGCGGGGTATGGGCAATCGTCGTCTTGGTGGCGGGGCATTCGACCGCCAGCGTGCGACCATCGACGCTGCCGACCCATTCGCCATTCAACAGTTGAAGCGTCGGTCCAAGGCGCATGGAGCTGTCCGCCTCGCTCACGGATTCCTTCAGCCCTCCATCGATTTGAACTTGTACAGTCATGGTCTTTCCTTCCATCGTTGTAGCAGCCACCGGCCGAGCCGCATCTTTCATGAGTAGCCGGCGGAGCGATCAGGTGGCACGTACGCCCCGATCGGCAGCGGCTTTCACAGCCGTTTTCTCGGCGCTTTTCGCAGCAGCTCTATCGGCAACTTTCCTGGCCTCGCGCCGACTGCTGGTAATCTTCATGAGCGAGCCGACGATCCCGTTCGGCATCAGAGTCATGCACGCAATCAGGATACCACCATAGACCGCACCGGAGAACGCCTGGCCGAGATCCGAGGCGTAGGACGGCACGAACTGCAGGAACAGGCCGGCGACCAAAGCTCCCCAGATCGTTCCGAGCCCGCCCACGACGATGGCCGCCAGGAAGCTGATCGACAGCATCAGCGTGAACGAGTCCGGGCCAATGAAACCGATCGTAAAGGTCGCGAGTGCACCACCGACGCCGGCCAGCATCGAACCAACCCCGAACACGATCACCTTGAGCCTGTTGACATCGACGCCCATCGATGACGCGGCCAGTTCGCCTTCGCGGATGCCGGCCAGCGCCCGGCCATTACTGCCGCCGACGAAGTTCCTGACCAGCCAGAAGACAACGACGGTAAACGCCAGCACCATGTAATAGATCCATGCATCCTGGCCCAGGGTGAACCATGCCGGCGGCACCGGCTTGTCGACCATCAGGCCGGCCGCGCCGCCGGTATAGGCCTTGAACTGCTTGACCAGTGGGATGACGGATACGGCGAGGATCAGCGTGATCAAGGCCAGATAGAGCCCCCGCAACCGTTTGGCCGGATAACCCGCCAGCACGCCAGCGATGAATGTGACAATCGCCGCAATCAGAACCCCCAGGACATCGTTGACGCCCAGATACACGACGCTAAGCACGGCGGCATACGACCCCAAAGCAAAGAAGGCATTGTGGCCGAGCGAGACCTGCCCGACATAGCCAGTGATCAGGTTGAGGCCCAGCGCCGCCACGGCATAGGTCATCACGCCGGTCAGTTGGAATGTCTGATATTCAGGAATCACAAGCGGCATGCCGAGGAGGATCACCGCCAGTACGAAGCCGATACCGATCTTGGTGACGGCCACATCGCCGTGCCGAACCGATTGCATGGCAGGAATTCCGATGCTGCTCATACGCGCACCACCACGGTGCTGCCGAACAGACCTTCAGGCTTGATGATCAGCACAGCGACGATCAGCATCAGCGGCAGCAGGATCTGCAGATCGGAACCGAGCCAGGGAAGATAAGCCATCGATAGGGCTTGCGAGATGCCGACGATGGCACCGCCAACAACCGCGCCGCGATAGCTCGTCAATCCGCCGACCACGGCCGCAGCGAAGGCGTAGATGATGATGGCGCCCATCATGTTGGGATCGAGCGTCAGCTTCGGACCGACCAACAGGCCAGACACCGCCCCGAGCCCGGCCGCCAGTCCCCATCCGATCGCCATCATCGCCGTGAAGGGAACGCCGACCAGCATCGCGGATGTGGCATTGGAGGCCGAGGCGCGGAGTGCGGTGCCGAGCCGCGTATGCTGCAACAGCAGGAACATGCCGCTCGAGATCGCAATCAGAATTACGATCGTGCCGACCAGTTCGGCATTGAACCTGAGCGCGCCGATGGCGACGCTCTTCTCGGGGAACGGGCTCGGCAATGAGAGCTGCAGAAATCCCCAGATCGCGCCGTTGAAACTATTGAAGGCCAGGAACAGGCCGAGCGTGACGATGACGATCGTCAATTCATCCCGGTGCTGAACCGACCGGACCAGCAGCAGATAGGCCAGCACGCCAACGATCATCGATACAACGATGGCAATGAGAAACGACCACCACAACGGCACGCCCCAATCGACCATCTGCCAGGCTATGTAGGCGGAGAATGTCGCCATCTCGCCTTGGGCGAAATTGGCGATGTTCGTCGTTCGATAGATCAGCACCAGGGCAAGGCCCAGCGACGCGTAGATCGCGCCATCCCCGATGCCGTTGACGATCTGCTGAAAGAAGTACTGCATCGTCAGCTTCTCTATTCAGTTATTGGAGTAGCCTGCATGAGCAAAGACCGGTCGCGGATATTCAGTTACCAAGATAGGCAGCGCGGACGCCGTCGTTCTCGGACACATCTCGGGCCGTGCCCGACAGCACCATCGAGCCGGTCTCAAGCACGTAGGCGTCATTGGCAATCTCCAAAGCCAGATTGGCGTTCTGCTCGACGATCAGCATCGCGATGCCCTGCGATCGGTTGACGCGTTGCAACGCCTCGTAGAGGTCATCGATGATGACCGGCGCGAGCCCGAGCGACGGCTCGTCGAGCAGCATTACCCGCGGCTTGAGCATCAGCGCCCGGCCGACGGCCAGCATCTGCTGTTCGCCGCCGCTGAGGCTACCCGCCTTCTGCTTGCGGCGCTCGCGCAAGCGAGGAAACAGCGCGTACATCTGCTCGATATCCGCTGCGATCTCAGCCTTGTCGCGGCGACGGAAGGCGCCGACCGCCAGATTGTCCTCGACGGTCAGGTCGCTGAAGGTGCCGCGTCCCTGCACGCCGTGGGCGATGCCCAGGCGCGCGATCCGGTCGGGGCCCAGTCCCTTCAGGTCCTTGCCGTCCAGCAGGATCTGTCCCGTATATTTGACCATACCGCTGACGGCGCGCAGCGTCGTCGTCTTGCCTGCACCGTTGGCGCCGAGCAGCACGGCGATGCTCTTTTCGCCGACCGCGAGCGAAACGTCGTGCAGCACCGGGATGCGCCCGTAGCCGGCGCTAACGCCCTTGATTTCGAGAACGTTCACGCTGTTTCCCCAAATAGGCCTGGATGACGCGAGGGTCCGACTTCACGTCGGCCGGTTTGCCTTCGGCGATCTTGTTGCCGAAGTCCAACACGACGATGTCGTCCGAGACATTCATCACCATGCCCATGTGATGCTCGACCAACAGCAAAGTCATGCCGAATTCGTCACGCACCCGGACCAGGGTCCGCGCGAGTTCATCGACCTCCGAATGCGACAGCCCACCAGCCGGCTCGTCCAGCATCAGGAGCGAGGGACGAGACGCCAGCGCGCGGGCAAGCTCGACCCGCTTGAGCGTCGGATAAGGCAGGCTGTCGATGCGTTCATCGTGCAGGTGATCGAGTTGCAGGCGCGCCAGCAACTCCATCGCCGCGCGGCGCTGGGCGGCTTCTTCGGACCGCCGCGACACCGGCACGAACGGCGCGCGGAACAGCGAGGTGCGACCGTGGTGATAGCCTCCGAGCATCACATTCTGCAGGACCGTCAGCGATTTCATCAGCGCCAGGTTCTGGAACGTACGAGCAATGCCGAGTTTCGCGATGTCCTTCGACCGATAGTGTGTGATGTCAGTTCCGTCGAAGGTGATCCTGCCTTCCGTCGGATTGTAGAGGCGGCTGACACAATTGAACAAACTGGTCTTGCCGGCGCCATTGGGGCCGATCAGGCCGCAGATGACGTCCCGCCTGACCTGGAACGATAGTGCATTGATCGCAACGAGGCCGCCGAACCTGAGCGACAGATTGTCCACCGCCAGCTTCGGCGGCGCCGTGGAAGCCGGCGCCGTCCGCGGGGAGAGATGAGCCGTTGAGCCGTTCATGCGATCTTCGTCCCCACGGTGAGGGCTAAGGGAAGCTGCTTCTCCAATCTCCCCGGCGTTACAGGCCGAGGGCCGCTTCAGCCTGCTTGGCGACGACCGTCATGTCCGAGCCGGGCGCCGCGCTTGCCAGCGCCTTGGCCCAGATCGCGGCCGTCGTGCGCGAGAGCTGGGCATCGGATCCCATCGCGTCGAACAGCGACATTGCCACGCGGACATCCTTCTCCATCAACGCGAGCGCGAAGCCGAACTGGAAAGTGCGGTCGATGACCGCCTTCTGCCAGACATGGGTGGTCTGGAAGCTCTGGCCGGACGACGCATCGATCACTTTGAGCATCGTCGCTGGATCAAGACCGAACTTGGCGCCGACCGCGAAGACTTCGCTGGTGGCGGCAAAGGCCGTGGCGGCGAGCAGGTTGTTCAGTGCCTTGACCGCGTGGCCCGACCCGACCTTGCCGACCAGGAAGACCTTGGCGCCCATCTTCTGCAGCACCGGCAGCGCCCGATCGAAATCAACCTGCGTACCGCCGACCATGATCGCCAGGCTTGCGGCCTCCGCGCCTTTGACACCACCGGAGACCGGCGCGTCGATGAAGCGGATTCCCTTTTTGGCAGCGATCTCCGCGTTCGCGACCGAATTGGTCGGCGCGGACGAGCTCATGTCGATCACCATGGCGCCGGCGGGCAGATAATCGAGCAGTCCCCTGCCGCCATCGGCGCCATGCAGCACCTGATCGACGATCGCGCTTGTCGGCAGCATCAGGATCACCGCATCAGCCGAGCTCATGCCGCTCACACCGTCGACGATCCGGCCACCGCTTGCCCTAGCGGCCTCAGCCGCACGGGCCGCATCGGTATCGTAGACGAGAATGTCGGCGATCCCCTTCAGATGCTTCACCATCTGACTGCCCATGGCGCCCAGCCCGATGAATCCGATGGTCTTGAATGTGTTGTTGGTCATGGACGTTGTCTCCTCGTTACGACGTGTCATTGCGACTTGGCTGGGGGTTCGTAGAGCGGCGTCTTGCCCTCGTAATTGAGGACAGGGCCGACCGGCACGAACTTCACGCCGTCGAACTGGGAGATCTGCACGGACTCGATCGGGTAGCCGTCTTCGGCACCATTGGTGTTCAGCGTGATGCCATCGAGCATCAGCGGCTCCTTCTGGTTCTTCATGCTGCGAGCTGCCTTCATGAAGGCCTCGCGGGTCGGCTGCTCCATCCGCTCGAACAGGCCCTTGGTCGCGTGGCAGGCGTACCAGCCGGCCGCCGCATTCTGGTCGGCGGGATTGAGCGAGCCGCCATATTGCTTGAGCTTGGCGACGTAGAGCTTCATGTCTTCGTCGTTGGCGTAGACCGGGTTGGTCTGATCCTTCATCCACTGGCCGCTATAGACGCCCTTGGCGGTCTCGACGCCGGCCGGCTCGAACACGCCACCGATGCTCGATCCGACACCCCAGATGATGTGCACCGGTTTCCAGTTGATTGCCGCCATCTGCTTGAGAGCCTGCACGACGAATTTTGGCGTGGTCGCATCGACGAACAGATCGGCGCCCGAAGCGGCAAGTCGGCTGATCTTCGCGTTGATCGTCGGTTCGCTATAGGTGTGTTCTTCGCGAGCGACGATGTTGAGACCAAGCTCCTTGGCCGACTTCAGGAACGCATCAGCAAAGAATGGACCGCCGCTGTCATCGTTGAGCAGCGCGATCTTGGCGTCCGGGAATTTCTGCTTGATGAACGCCGCATAGATCGCGGCTTCGGTGTTATAGGCGAGCCACGCGGCCATGGTCCAAGGGTTCTTTTCGACCTCGGACTTTGCGCCGAACATCGGGCCACCCGTTGCGATGAACATCTGCGGCACATGCTCGGCGTTATAGTACGGCCGCGATCCGAGATTGGCGCCGGTGCCGACATTGCCGACGACCGCGAACACCTTGGACTGGCTCACCAGCCGACGCGCATTCTGCACCGCACGCGCGGGCTCCATCGCATCATCCAAGATATCAAGCCGGACCTTGCGCGTCTTGCCGTCGCCGAACTTGACGCCGCCCTGCTCAGCATTGAGGTAATTGAAGCACGCTTCGGTGCCGCGGGCGATCGCGCCGTAACCCGCATTCGGGCCGGACAACGCGGCCGAAATGCCTATCACAATTTCAGTATCGGTAATGCCGTTCTCTGCGTGCGCCGGTGTGACGATGGTGGCTGTCCCCACCCCCAACGCTAACGACAACAGACAACCCCACGCATCGCGTGGCCGCGCGTGCGACATCGTCTTCCTCCCTGATCTTTTTTGGATGCTGCGCACCCTTGGCGCGAATTAAGACACGAAGTATTTTTTTGATCAAGCTATATATATTTATAAAGCGCCTAAGGATATTGCGCTGCGACGTGCCCCTCCGCGCGACAGCGCTGCCCACTGCAACAGCTATTCATTCTTGGTTGGAGCTGTCGTCGTTGTACAAGCAAAGCCGTCGATGTCGCGCGGATCGCGCCCGGCATCACTGCAGGCGGCGAGGATCGCCTTCAGCGCGAGCTTAAATTCCGCGTCCGGCGAGGCGCCGTGCCGATAATACTCGGTCTCACCGATCCCGACGACGGCAACGCGGCCCCGAGCGTACGATCGCTCCGCCCGCTCATGCCTGCTTGTCTGCCGATGCCGGCTGGCGCCGAGCGCCGAGAGCGCCCTCTTCCGCAAGGCGTGCCAGTCGCGCGTCGTCGTAGCCGAGCACCTCGCGCAGAACTTCCTCCGTGTGCTGGCCCACGGCCGGCGCAACGACGGGATCCACGACCGGGGTTTCAGAATATCGGATCGGCAGGCTCACATTCGGCACCCATCCGACCGTGGGATGCGGGATGCGTGTCACGATCGCACGCTCCCGCGCTTCCGGAGAACGAATGGCCTCGCCGACGCTGCGCACCTGCCCGCAGGGCACGCCCGCCGCCCGCATCCGCGATTGCCAATACGACCATGGCTGCTGCGCGAAAGCTTCACCAAGAATCGCGAACAATTCGTCGCGCCGGCGAATGCGTTCGGGGCCGGTCGCGTAGATTTGGGCCGTGGCCATGTCGGCGCGGCCGATCACTTGCGCCATCAGCCGCTGAAAGATCTTGTCGTTGCCGCAGTTGATATAGAAGGAGCGGTCCTGCGCCTGGAACACGCCCGACGGGCACGTATCGGGAGACGTGTTGCCATGCCGCTGTGTATCAGCGCCGCTGAACAGATGTTGCAGCGTGGCGTAACCCGTCATCAGCACCGCGGTGTCGAACAGGGACACCTCGATGGCTTGTCCGACACCGCTGCGCTGGCGCGCGACCACCGCGCCGAGGATCGCATTGGAGGCCATCATCGCCGTTGAGATATCCATGACCGGCGACAATGCGCGCACGCCTTCGCGATCGGCATAGCCGTTCATGGACACGAACCCGCTCTCGACCTGCGCGATCGGATCGAACCCGAGCCGATCGGCAAAGGCGCCGTCCCGGCCATAGGCTGACACCGAACAATAGATGACGTCACGTTTGATTCTGCGGCAATTGTCGTAGTCGAGGCCCAGTCGCTTCATCACGCCGGTCGAGAAATTCTCGACGACGACGTCCGCCGTGGCAATCAGTTCACGCACGACCTTGAGGCCTTCCGGCGACTTCAGGTCGACCGCGACGCTGCGCTTGTTGCGGTTGGTCCAGAGAAACGGAGCGCCGTGTCTGAGATCGGGATGCAAGGGCGGATAACGGCGAAGATCGTCGCCCTTCTCCGGCGCCTCGATCTTGACGACCTCCGCCCCCATGTCGGCGAGGATCATCGTGGCGAGGGGGCCGGCGATGAAGTGCGAGAAATCGATCACCCGAATTCCATCCAGCGCTTTTGGCGCATCGGAAGGGCGCGGCGCATGTTCCGGAAATTCCGCTTCGAGCTGATCCAGCATTCTTCCTCCCGTCGGTTTGTTGTTTAGATCTCCAATCACAGATCCAGCACGAGCGTCGCTGATTTCGAACCTGAGCAGCAGATCATCATTGTTTTGTTGGCCGCTCGTTCCTCCGCGCTGAGAAACTGATCGCGGTGATCGGGAATTCCCTCAATCACCCGGGTCTCGCAGGTGCCGCAGACACCTTCGGCACAGGCGTAGTTCGCTGTCATTCCTGCATCCAGGAGCGCGTTCAGGATCGTCTTGCCTGGTTCAACCGTTATCGTTCGGCCACTGCGCGCAAGCCTCACTTCAAACCCACCTTCGGTGGCCGGCTTTTCCCTTGCCTTGAAATATTCCACGTGCACGTGAGCGGCGGGCCGAGCAGTGGTCGCCGCTTCGAATGCCCCGAGCATCGACAGCGGGCCGCAGCAATACAGATGCGCTTCCGCAGGGGCGCCTTCGACGATCGCCGCAAGGTCGAGCTTGCGGCCGAGTGGCGCGTGGTCGAACGTCACGTGCAGGTTCTCTTGAACGTCCGGTCGAAGCGCATGCAGCTCGTCGAGGAACGCCGCGGCGAACCGAGTCCTGGCTGCGTAAAACAGCTCCCAGGAGCGACCCAGCATCTCGAGGCGGCGGATCATCGAAAGCAGCGGCGTGATTCCGATTCCGCCCGCGATCAGCACCGAATGCGCCGCATCCTCCTGAAGGACAAAGTTGTTCCTGGGATGCGAAATCGTCATGATATCTCCGACCCGCACCGTGTCATGGATGAGCCTGGAGCCACCCCGACCTTCAGCATCCCTGTTGATCGCGACCACATAGCGCTTCCGTTCGCTCTGGTCATTGACGAGCGAATAGCTGCGGATCATTCCGTTCAGCAGATGCAGATCGATGTGACAGCCGGCCGTGAAAGGAGCGAGATCGCCGCCTCCCGGAGCGACCAATTCGTATGAATTGATGCTCTCGGCCTCGTAGCCGATCCGTTTGACGCGGACCCGCATGGTGCTCTCAGCCATGAGCCCCGGCGCCTCCGCTTGCACGATGATTGCGCTTAATACGAGCGAACGAGCTCACAGCTTGTACCCGAAATCGGCGCCGAGCTGCGCGCGCATGAAGCGGGCGCCGACGTCGACCCACGAGTCTTCCGGCGGCAGTTGCAGCGACACGGCGCGGACCATGAACACGTCGGGGTCGGTCACGCCCTTTGGCTTGGTGCCATGATCGCGATAAGTGCCGAGCGCTTCGAGCAGGAAGCGCCGCGTCATCGCAATGCCGGTGTCGCTGGAGCAGAGGTTCTCCTTGGTACGGTCGTAGATCGGCGAAACACCGCTTTGACAAGCGCCGTCTTGCACCCACAGTCCGGGCAACCCCGAGAACCAGGTGGTCTGCTGCGCCTCATAGTCGAACTGGAAGCCGTTCTGCGGATTGTATTTGGTCCAGTATCCGGCGTAGGGAACGGTCACGGGGTGCTGGACGAGTGCATGCCTGCTGGCGTGCCCGCTCTCCCGACCGTTGTGCCCCTCTGCGAATATCTGACGGGTCTTCTGCGCCAATGGCTGCGAGGGATGATACGAGAACATGATGCACAGCGTATTCTCGTCATCGATCGGCACCCAGGCGTGCCCGCTCAAATCGGGGAACGGCGACAGTGGCGGGACGAGCGTATAGAACGGCAGGAGGAACTGGTTGACGCGCCAGTACAGTGTGTTCTCGTCGTAGTTCCGCCGGGCGGCGATGCTCATCCCGAAATCCTGCTTGATGCATTCAAACGTCGGACGGAGGTCGCGCTTCTGAATCCACGCGCTCGTGGTGCCCTGGGAGTCGAGCCGGCCGTGCAGCAGCGGCGCGTGGGCGGAATCGATCTCGCCTTCGACCGCCTGCAGCCAGTTGCACTCCTGGACGCGCACGGAGACATGCACCTGGTCCGCCGGCACCAGATTCCACTCCACGTTCGGAAGCGGCGGAGGGCTCGCAGCATCCGGCCCCATGTAGGTCCAAAGCATCCCGTTGCGCTCCTGGCAGGGATAGGCCTTGATCCGGACCCGCTCTTTCAGGCGGCTGCGAACCGGCTCGGCCGGCATGTCCGTCGCCGCGCCTGTCACATCGAACTTCCAGCCATGATAGACGCATCGCAATCCGCAATCTTCGTTGCGGCCGAAGATCAGCGGTGCGCTGCGATGCGGACATGCATGATCGACCAATCCGACGCGGCCATCGGTGTCGCGGAAGGCGACCAGATCTTCGCCCAACAACCGGATGCGCTTCGGCTGTCCGTCGTTGACGAGATCGGCTGACGGCAGAAAGGGAATCCAATACAGCCGGAACAGTTCGCCAAGTGGCGTGCCCTTCCCGACCCGGACCAGTCTTTCATTGTCTTCGTGCGATAGCATGACCTTCCTCCGCTCAATTCAACAATTCGTCGCGAGGCCTCATTTGGCCGCGCGCTCGAGGAGAGCAGCGATGCGTGGTGACAAGCCCAGATCGCGGGCGGTCCAGAGCGGATCGGATGCGGCAAGCGGCTTTCGGGGAATGGGAGGCTCACTGCCCGCCTCCACCAGGCTCACGATCTGTTCGATCCGTCGTCGTTCGAGCTCTCTGAGCGTGTCTTCGACGACAAACCCTTCTGCGATGCAGCCGGGCAGTTCCGGATAAGCGAGCCGCAGAAGCCACTTGCCTGGCTCGGTTTCGACGGCTTCAGCCTCAAGGAGATACGGGATCGACAAAAACTGGCGCAGATCCAAAACCATTCTCCCTGGACGAACCTTGATCCATTCGCGTCCGTATTTGTTACGTGTACGTACTATATCGACGCTTGTGTTGCAAGGCCGACGCGGCGTCCAACTCGCGTTCAGATCCGGCTCGCTCTCGGCACCCGGCCCGAGGGTTGAGGACGGAACACCAAGCTGCTAACGGCTATGGTGACTTGGTGTCAGATGGACTACAGCGCGGGTCGACAACGGCATGTCAGCCGACAAGACAATGAAGACGGATTCAGTTGCGGAGCTCGCCCGAAACTGGCGGCTGGAAGGTGGCATCGGCTTTCTTCTTCGGCTGCTCGAAGCCCGCTACGACGTCCTCTATCAGAAAGTGACGCGCCAGAGTGACATCACCCCCCGGCAGTTCGGCGTGCTCATGGCGCTGTATCAACGCGGCCCGCTCACGCCATCGGTCCTCGCGGAGCACATCAGTTGCGACCGGAATACGCTGAGCGAGATGCTCAAGCGGATGACGGCGCGAAAGCTGATCTCGAAAAAGAGCAATGCGGAAGACCGGCGCTCCGTGCAGGTTCAGATCACCGCCAAGGGAGAGGCTGCCCTCTTCAGCGTTGTCCCGTCCGCTGCTGAACTGCAGGACCTGATGCTGGCGCCGCTGCGCAAGGAAGATCGCGCGCATTTTCTGAAATGCATGCTGGCGATCGCAAAGGCGGCGCCATCGGGCTCTTCCGGATCATCCGAGGATTGAATTCTTCTGCAGCATTGCTGGCGCGGGCGAACTATTTTCCGAACGCTCCTGCTTCCGCCAGGCTGGCGATTTCCGCGGATGACAAGCCCAGCGCCCGTGACAGCACCTCGTCGCGGTGCGCGCCGACCGCCGACACCTCGCGCCGCATGGAGCAGTCCGCTCCCGACATCTTCCAGGGTGGATTGACGCCGAAAAACTCGCCTGCGCCGTCAGCAATCGTCGCGAACGCGCCGCGCTGCGAAAGATGCGGATCCGTCAGCGCCGCGCCGGGATCGCGATATTCGGCACAGGGAACGCCGGCGCGATCGAGCGCCGCGATACATTCTCGCACCGTGTGGCGCTCGGTCCACGTCCCGATTTGCCGCATCATTGCGCCCCAGTTTGCGCCGCGCGCCGGCACAGTGTTGAAGCGGGCATCCTCGGCCAAGGCGCGGTCCCCCGTCACCTCGCAAAGGGCGGCGAAATTGCGCGACGTCACCGGCGCGATCAGGATATCGCCATCGCTGGCGCGCACGGGACCATAGGTCGGCCGCGGCGCATGCACCGGAAACTGCGCCTCCTGGAGTTCGTAGACGAGCAGGTTCAGCATGCAATCCATCAGCGCGACGTCGATCCGCTGCCCCACTCCGGTGCGCGATCGCTGCACGAGTGCGGTCTGGATCGCCGAATAGCCGAAGATGCCTCCGAGCAGATCGGCGACGAACACGGCGCCCGCTGCGGGACGATCGCGATCGCCCGCATACCGCATCAGCGCACGGTCGAACCCGCTTTCTGCGTGAACGATCATGGCATAGGCCGCACGTTCCGCCGCCGGACCGGACTGGCCATAGCCGGAGATCGAACAATAGATCAGGCGCGGATTGATCCCGCGCAGCGCCTCATAGCCGAGTCCCAGCCGGTCCATGACACCGGGACGAAAATTCTCCACGACGATATCGGTCTGCTCTACCAGCCTGTGAACGAGGCCGATCGCTTCGCTGTTCTTTAGGTCGAGTGCCAGGCTCCGCTTTCCGGCATTGAGCTGGCCGAAATAAGCGCTGTGGCCGTCGCGGAGCGGGGCACGCAGCCGCATGTCGTCACCCTCCGGCGGCTCGATCTTGATGACCTCCGCACCGACGTCCGAGAGCAGCCGCGCACAATAGGGACCAGCCAGCATGATCGAGAAATCGAGCACCCTGACGCCTTCCAGGGGTGCGGTGGCGGTGTTGAGCTCCGGCATGCGGCCACTCCTATCTCGGCAACCCAAGCGCCCGTTGCGCGATCAGGCTGCGCTGAATTTCGTTGGTTCCAATGCTGATCACCCACATCAGCGAATGACGCAGGTTCTGTTCGAACCGTCCATTGTCGATTGCATCAGGCATCCCTTCGGAAAGCGCGGCGCGCTGGCCTAGAATGTCGAGGGCGGTTTCGCCGAAGCGCTCCATCAGCTCGCTGGAGAACACTTTGCTGATCGCGCCATATTCCGGCGGGGTGACGCCATCAGCCGCCAGTTCCGCGCAATGCATCATCAACTGACGGCCGACCTCGATTTCAGACGCGAGTACGGCCATTCTGTCGCGGACGATCGGGTCATCGGCAAGCACCGGCCGGTCGCTACCGGTCGCCATGATATGCCGGCGCAATTGTTCGAAAGCGTGGGCGACCTTAAGGGCGATCCCGCCGCCGACCAGGCCGCGCTCGAAGGCGAGCGCGCCGGTCAATACCTTCCAGCCGCCATCGACCTCGCCAACGAGGTTGCCCAAGGGAATGCGGACGTTGTCGTAGAAGATATTGGCAAAGGAGCCGTCATACATCGTCGTCGCCGGCTGGATGGAGATGCCCGGCGTGTTCATCGGCACGATGAACATGCTGATGCCGGCATGCGGCGGCTTGGCGTCCCTGTCGGTGCGCGCGGCCAGGAACATGTATTTGCCCCACCACGTCGTCGTCCAGATCTTCTGGCCGTTGATGATCCACTGATCGCCATCGCGCTCGGCGCTGGTGCGCAGCGCGGCGAGATCGGAGCCTGCCTGGGGTTCACTGTAGCCCATGCCGTGCATGGCCTCGCCGCGGAGAATCTCCGGCAGATATTTTTGCTGCTGCTCCGGCGTGCCGAACATCATCAGCGCGTTGGCCTGGATCGCGGCGCCAATGCGCGGCGCTTCGCTCCGCTCCATCGTTTCGATGAAGGCGATCTGCTCCAGCGGCGAGCGCCCCTGCCCGCCGAATTTGCTCGGCCATCCCAACCCGATCCAGCCCGTCTTCCCAATCTCGAGCGCGAACTCGGTATCGAACTCACGCTTGGCAAACGGCTGCGCGTCGAAGGCGGCCTTGCGCTCGCCCGACCAATTCTCCTCCAACCATTGCCGGATCTCCTCGCGCAGCGCATTGCCGGCCGGGCCAAGATCGTATTGCGGCAGTTCCGCACCGCCATCATCCAGCAGGAAGGAGGCTATGCCGAGCCTTGCATGCGCTGCGCCGCCGAGCGCGATCGTGTCGAGATGAACCCGCTTGAAGTGCAGCGGCGCCTCGTGCTCCTCGGCATAGCCGATGGCGCCGAACGTATGCTGGGTCTCGAGCGAAACACGCCGCAGCGCCTCGGCGGAAAAGGAGGCGGCGCAATCGGCGAAATACGGCCAATGACGATCGCCACGATCATGCAGTTCCCCTGCATGGTCGAGGATCAGGCGTACGCCTTCGAGCAGGATCAAGCAATTGGCCAGCTTGTGCTGGATCGCCTGGAACTTTCCGATCGGCTGCCCGAATTGCCGGCGTTCCCTGGCATAGTCGACCGCCAGTTCGAACCCGCGCCGCGAGGCGCCGTGCGCCCGCGCCATCAGCGCCAGCTTGGCCTTGCGCAATAGGTCATGGACGGCAAGGAATTCGACTTCGATGATTTCAGCCGGCGCAGCGTTCAGCCGAACCTGGTGAAGGCCCCAGGCGCCCACCGCGCGGGTTGGTTCAACGCCGACAGCCGGGCCATCCATCGCAACAAGCGCAAGCGCCGATGAACTGATCGGCACAAGCAGATGCGTACAGCTTCCCGCCGCCTCGACAAACCGCAGCAGTCCGCTTGCCCTCATGTTCGTGACCTCGATGGCTCCAGCCGCGCGCTCCGGATCAAATGCCCCAAACGAGATCGCGATGCGCGCGCTGCCCGCATGCAGGCGCCCTAGCAAATCGACCGAAGCCTCGGACCTTGCTCCCGCGAGCGCGAAATTGGCGAGAGCTGCCGACCACATCGGCGCCGGGCATGCGGCGCGGCCCAGCTCCGCCATCACCACCAGGACCTCGCGCAGCCCTCCCATGTCGGGATCGCTGCCAAGCGACGCAACGCCCTGACCCACGAGCTTGCTCCAGACGGCGGCGATCTCCTCCGGGCACGGGCCGTGCTTCATGGCGTCGGCGCACCAATGCTGGCCGAGAAATCCGCGCAGGGAATCCCGGAGCATCTCCCTCGTGTCTTCAGTCGCGAGCTCGGTCGCGCGCATGACTGGGCTAAGCCTGGCCGAATTTCGGCTTGCGCTTCTCCTTGAAGGACGCGGTCGCCTCCTTGTGGTCGGCCGTCTCGAACGTCACCTGCTCCAAGGCCATAGAGGCTTCGAGCAGCATGTTGACGCGATCCTTGACAATTTGGTTGATCGACAGCTTGGTCCAACGAATGGCCCAGGTGGGGCCGTTCGCAAGCTCCACGGCGATATCGCGGGCCCTGGCCAGCACCTCCGCGCGCGGCGCCACATGGTTGACCAGCCCGATCCGCTCGGCCTCCTTGCCGCTTAGGAGCGTGCCGCGGATCAGGAATTCCTTGGCCTTGTTGATCCCAACGAGCAGCGGCCAGATCACGGTGCCTCCGTCGCCCGCGACCAGGCCGACCCGCGAGACATGCGTGTCGCCGATCCGCGCGTCTTCGGCCATCACCGTTATGTCGCACAGCAACGCGTGGGTCGCCGCAAGGCCGATCGCATCGCCGTTGATGGCGGCGATGATCGGCTTGTCGAGCTCGAGCTGGCGGGTGACCCCGCGCCGGCTGATCATGGGATCATGGACCTCGCCCTCCTCGAGGACGTCGCCGCCCGGCCGTTCCGACATCGCCTTCACGTCGCCACCGACGCTGAAGAAATCGCCGGCACCGGTCAGCACCACGACATTGACGGCGTGATCATCGGCGAGGTCATCCCAGATCGTCCGCAGTTCGCGGATCAGCTTCTGATTGATCGCGTTGCGCGCCTGCGGGCGGTTCAAGGTCACGGTCGCCACCTTGTCCGCAACCTCGATCTTCAGGCACTCGTAATTGGCGTATCTGGACACATTTTCCTCCGTTTATATTCTTGTTCAGGCGAGGCTGGTCGTCACATGCCGCCGCTCAACGGCGGAAACCGGGCTGGACCTCCGCCAAGGCAACATGAAGTGACATGGCGCCGGGATCCTGCTCCAGCATCCGCTGCACAGATTCGAGATGCGTGCGCATCAGGCGCGTGGCGGACGAGACATTGCGCTCGCGCAGCGCGGCCAGAAACTGCCGGCGTTTCTCGGCGAGCCGGGCCATCGCGACGCCGCTCGATGCCACCTTGGCATAGACGAAGCGCATGTGGATCTCCGTGACCGAATCCATGATCATGGCGATCACCTTGTTTCCAGTCGCCGCGGCCAGCAGCTTGTAGAACTCCCGCGAGCACTCGACCCGGTCGAGCAGCCGGCCTTCGCGCGTGGCAAGTTCGGTGCGCGCGACATTCGCCTCAAGCGCGTCGAGATCGGCCGCCCGCACATTCGCACACGCCAGCCGTACGACGAGATCAAGTACATGGACACGCGCTTCCGACAATTCGCGCACTGAAATCGTGCCAAGGCTCAGCATGTCTCGCATGACGTCGTTCATGCGACTGGTATCGCCCTCGCGGATGAAGGCCCCTCCCTTGACGCCCTTCTGCAGCCGCAGCACGCCCGCCATCTCGAGGCTTCGCAGCGCCTCGCGCAGGACATTGCGGCTGACGCCGAGTTGCTGGGCCAGGTCGCGTTCGGCCGGAAGCTTGTCCCCGGGCTTCAGCACGCCAAGCGCCAATTGCTCACGAATACGCTCACATATTTCCTCGAATGCGCGGCGGGTATGGATCGGCCGGAATTGCGGTGCAGCCGGTGCCCCGGCTGCACGGTGATCGGGGGCCCGTTCCCGCCGGTTGAGCGAGGCCAACCGCGGCCGGGTGGAGCTACGAGGGCTTGACTTGGTGTTCATCGGATGAATTATTAAATGGATCACCCATTCAATGGAAGTCCCTTTTTTGGGCTCCTTACAAAAAACCAGGCGGAAACCCCATGAGCTTCACCGAGGAGCAGACCGCGTTTCGCGACAACATCCGAAGAATGGTCGCCCGGCATGTGGCGCCGATCGCCGCCGAGATCGACGAGACTGATCGTTTCCCACTCGAGATCGTGAAGCTGTTCGGCGAGATGGGGCTGATGCAGCTTTGGGTGCCGGAACAATATGGCGGCCCGAACGGCAATCTGACGATGGCCTGCATCGCGCGCGAGGAGATCTCGAAGGTCTCGCCCGCCTGCGCCTCGATCGCAGCCCTCAACACCATGTTCATCATGCCGCTGCTTCACTTCGGCTCAGAGGAACAGCGCAAGAAATACCTGCCGATCATCGCCAAGGGCGGCGTCGTGACGGCGATCGCGATCTCCGAGCCACAGGCCGGCTCGGACGTCTCAGCGCTCAACACCCGCGCCAGGAAAGATGGCGACTGCTACGTCCTCAACGGCCGCAAGCAATGGTGCAGCTATGGCGTCGTCGCCGACTATATTGTGGTGATGGCGCGGACGAGCGACAGTGCCGGTGCGGACGGTATCAGCGTCTTCATCGTCGAACCGAAGCAGATGCCGGGCATCTCGTTCGGGCGACACGAACGAAAGCTGGGCTTTCACGGCGCTCCGAATACGCCGATCTTCTTCGACAATGCGCGAGTTCCGGCCGAGAACCTCGTCGGCGAGGAAGGCAAAGGCTTTCGCGCATCAATGCGCGCGCTCGATCTCAACCGGCCGACCATCGGCGCCCAATCGGTGGGATTGGCGCAGGGCGCGCTCGACGCCTGCATCGCCTATGCGAAGGAACGCAAGCAGTTCAAGCGATCGATCTCGGAATTCCAGGGCGTGCAGTTCATGCTTGCGGACATGGCCATGCAGATCGAGGCCGCGCGCGCACTCGTCTACGAATGCGCGCGGGCCGGCGATGAAGGCGACTGGAAGCGATTGAACCTGCTCGCCAGCATGGCGAAATGCATCGGCAGCGACACGGCCATGAAGGTCACCACCGATGCCGTCCAGATCTTCGGCGGCTACGGCTACACCATGGATTATCCGGTCGAACGCATGATGCGCGACGCCAAGCTGACCCAGATCTTTGAAGGCACCAACCAGATCCAGCGCGTGGTGATCGCCCGCGAGTTGCTGCGATAACAACAATGAACAATCAAATACAACATGGAGGAAACGATCTTGACCTGGACCATCCACCGGATTTGGCCCGCCGTCGCCATATCCGCGCTTCTCGCCGCATCACCTGCTTACGCACAACACGCCTATAGCCCGGGAGCCAGCGACACCGAGATCAAGCTTGGCCAATCGACCCCGCTCAGCGGTCCCGCCTCCGCCTTCGGTGCCGGCGCAGGACGGGCCGTCGTCGGCTATTTCGAAATGCTGAACGCACAAGGCGGGATCAACGGACGCAAGATCAGCTTCACGCAACTGGACAACGCCTACAGTGCGCCCAAGGCGGTCGAGCAGTCGCGCAAGCTCATCGAGGACGTCGGCGTGCTCGCTGAGGTCGGCACCATCGGAACGGCGCCGAATGTCGCGATTCAGAAATATCTGAACTCCAAACAGGTGCCGCAGCTTTTCATCACCGCCGGCGGACGCCGCTTCAACGATCCCAAGGCTTTTCCGTGGACCGTGCCGCTCTACCCTGATTTCGAGACGGAAGGCCGCGTTGTCGCCAAGTATATCGCGAAGGCAAAACCCGACGCCAAGATCGGCGTCTTGTACCAGAACGACGATTACGGAAAGGACTACCTCAAAGGCTTGCGGGCCGGGCTTGGCGAAAAGGCGGCGCAGATCGCCACGGCGGTTTCGTACGAACTCGCCGATCCGACGATCGATTCGCAAATCGTTCAGTTGAAAGCCGCCGGCATCGACACGCTGATTGAACAATCGTCCTCGAAGGCGGCCGCGCAATCGATCCGGAAGGTCTACGAGCTCAAGTGGCGCCCGCTCCACGTAATCGGCGGCTCGACGGCATCCGTGGAGACCATCCTGAAGCCGGCGGGCCTCGAGGCATCGAAAGGTCTGGTCACGACACAGTTCCTCAAACAACCCGGCGACCCGGCATGGGTCGATGACGAAGAGGTGAAGGCCTACAAGAGCTTCCTGAAGAAATATGCGCCATCAGCCAATCCGGACGACTATTCCGTCCTGGTCGCCTACATGAACGTCCACGCCGTGACGCTCGCCCTGAAGAAATGCGGCGATCAGTTGACGCGGGACAACCTCATTCGCCAGGCGACATCGCTCCATGGCGAACGGCTGCCGATGATGCTACCGGGTATCTCGATCAGCATGCATCCCGACGACTACACGCCGTTCAAGACGCTTCGGATCGCGATTTTCGACGGAGAGAGCTGGACACTGGCAGGCGATCCGCTGTCCGCCGAGTGATCCATCCGGGCGTTCGCAGCGTTGCTCGCGAATGCAGTTTCTCCATCAGAAAAGGCGAGCGCGGCATTTGCCGCCCTCGCCCAGCGGTCCCGGAGATTCGCGAGAGCTCAGGACGCAATCGCACCGAGATCGATCATGTCGCCGACGGGAATCCAGTTCCCACCATCGAAGCGGGAAATCTGCAGATTGTGGATGGCGCGATAGTCGGTTGGAGAATTTTCGACCTTGATGCCGTCGAGGAAAAGCGGCGGCAGTTCGCCCTTGAGCGACGTCGCCTGCTTCAAGAGGTTTTCCCGCGTCAGATCGTTGCCGCAACGCTTCAGAACCTGCTCGATCATGTAGGCGTTGTTGTAGCCCGGCGTCGCCGTATTGTCGTCAATGCCGACCGAGGGCATGTATTTCTTCATGAAGTCGACATAGGCCTTCACCCTTGGCTTGTCCCGGTGTCTTGGATCGGTCACGACGATCTCCCACCATGCCGAGATCAATTCCTTCGCATTGTCCAGGCCGGCCGGCGCAAGCGTGCCTCCGATCGAGCTGCAATTCGAATTGACGACGTGCAGCGGCTTCCAGCCCATTGCCGCCACCTTCCGGATGCCTTGCGCGGCAAATTTGGAGTAGGTGAGCTGGACGAACACATCGGCACCGGTCGCCCTGCAATCGGCGACCTGATTGTCGATGGTGGGCTCGGTGATCTCGTGACTGACCTCCTTGACGATGGCGCTCGCCTTGCCCCCCAGCCCCTTTTTCAGGCCGCGAAGGAAGTCCTTGCCGAGATCGTCGTTGACATATTGGACGGCGATCTTGGCGTCCGGCTTTTCATTCAGGATGAATGTGGCCAAGGCCGCACCTTGCGCGACATAGATTGGATAGAACGGAACGATCCAGGGAAACTCCTTCGGATCATTGAAGCGTTCGGCACCTGATGTCAGGAACAGGCTCGGCACCTTCTTCGCGTTGAGATATTTTTGCACGGCGGCATTGGTTGCCGTTCCCAGGAAACCGGCGATCGCAAAGACTTCCTCCGACTCCACCAGCTTTCGCGTCTGCTCGACGGCTTTCGGCGGCGAAAAGGCATTATCCAGCGAAACCAGGTTGATCTTCCGGCCGTTGATGCCACCATTATCGTTGACCATCTGGAAATAAGCGGTCTGCGCCTGTCCGTAGACGCCATAGCCGGACGCCGGCCCGCTATAGGGTGCCGTGGTCCCGAGCTTGATTTCGGTGTCGGTTACTCCAGGTCCGTAATTGTTTGCAGCGCGTGCGCGCGACGCTCGACCGAACGTGAGTGCCGCTGCGCCGAGGCCGGCGATGGTTGTTCGCCGCGAGATCAATGTCATGTCGGCTCCTCCCTTTCATTTTTGCTATAATTGAATGCTGCAACGGGCCCGCTGCTCTGCGGCAGCGAAGGGCCCCGTGAGCTACACGAACGAAACACTCACTGGAGCGAACCCCGAAATCCTGGCTTCGTAGAATTCGCCCGCGGAGACCGGCGACACCGGTCCCAGCGCGCCGGTCAGCACGGCATCGCCAGACCGCAGCGGTTGGCCGGCTTTGGCCATAGCGCGGGCAAGCCAGAGCGCGGCGCGCAGGGGATGGCCGAGACAGGCGGCGCCGCAACCGACGGAGACGATGGCGCCGTTGCGCGTCATCGTCATGCCGCAGGCCTCCAGATCGACATCGGTCAGGCGGCGCGGCGAGGCGCCGAGCACGTAGCGTGCGCTTGAGCCGTTATCGGCCACCGTATCCAGGATCGTGATCTTCCAATCGCTGATACGGCTGTCGACCACCTCGAGCGCGGGGACGACATAGGCCGTCGACCGCATCAATTCGCCGAGAGTGGTGCCACCGTCCGCAAGATCCCGCTCCAGGACCAGCGCTATCTCCGCCTCGACACGCGGCTGGATCAGTCGCGCGACCTCGATTCGCTCGCCGGTCGGGATCTCCATATCGGCAAACAGCGCGCCGTAGTCGGGCTGATCGACCCCAAGCTGCTGCTGCACTGCTTTCGATGTGAGCCCGATCTTGCGGCCCACGAGCCGGCGGCCGCCGGCAATCCCGCGCCGCGTGACTTCGGCCTGAATCGCATAGGCCACCTCCACTCGCCCCTCGCCGATATCGCTTGCGATCGGCGCGATCGGGCGGCATGCCGCCTCGGCTTCCTGCAGACGTGTCGCAATATTCTCAATAATATTGCTCATGGCCGGTCCAGGAAGTCAGCGACCAGCGCATTGAATTCGTCGGCCTTCTCCCACTGCGCCCAGTGCCCGCACTTGGGAAAGACGTGAAGCTGTGCGTTCGGCATGGTCTTGAGCAGGATGAAGCTTGAATCGAGCGGCACGACCCGATCCTCGCGTCCCCAGATCAGAAGCGTGCGATGCTTCAGCGCGGCGAGATTCTCACGCCAGATATCGAGCGGCGGCCGCTTGAAGATGTCGATGACATCGGGGCGGGTGGCGGCTTTGAGCCGCTCGGCCAGCAGTTCTTCGGTGATCGAGGACTGATCGAACACCAGAAGATCGATCACGCCCTTCAGCTTCTGCAACGTCGGCCCCTCGCCGGCATGGAACATCGCCATCCGCCGCAGGCCTTCGGTCGGCATCGGCGAGAAGATCGCCTGGCTTCCGCCGGTCCCCATCAGCACCAGCCGGTTGACTCGTTCAGGCGCGCGCAAGGCGACCATCAGCGACGTCGCGCCTCCGAGGGAATTGCCGACGAAGCTCGCCTTCTTGACGTCGATCGCGTCCATGAAGGCGCGGGTGAAGTCACCCATCGCTTCGAAGATCGGGCCGTCCTTCAGCTTCCCCTCGGTCTCGCCAAATCCGGGAAGGTCGAACACGATGACGCGACGGCGCGCCGCAAGAGCCTCGACGTTCTTGCGATAATTGCTCAGGCCGGAAGCCCCCGGCCCTCCGCCATGGATGAGGATAGTGGGCTCCCCTTGCCCGACGTCGTAGTAGTGCGTGCGCGTACCCGCAACATCGACATGCTTACCCTTCAGTTCCACTATTGATCTCCGACTTCGATGATGAATTCTGTTAGCCTCGCGCGTTCGCCTGCAGATAGGCGTCGCGCAGTTTCCGCTTGAAGATTTTTCCGCTCGCCTCGCGCGGCAGCGCGTCATGAAACACGAACCGCTTCGGGATCTTGAATCGGGCGATATGCCCTTCCAGGAATGTCGCGATGGCTTCGGCCGCAAGCCGAATCCCGCCCTCGGCTTCGATGGCGGCGATCAGGCTTTCTCCGAACTCCTCGTCGGGTGCGCCGAACACTGCGCAGTCCCGTACGCCCGGACAGTTCACCAGGACATTTTCGATCTCCGCGGGATAGATGTTGACGCCGCCGGAGATGACCATGTCGCGCTTGCGGTCGCAGATGAAGATATAGCCGTCAGCATCCACGTAGCCGACATCGCCGCAGGTCACGAGCCCGCCCCGATCGATCTGTTCGCGCTGCTCCGGCCTGCCGTGATAGGTGAAATCGGCATAGGCCTCCGTGCGCAGGTAGATTTCACCGATCTGTCCTGTGCCGAGCTCGCGACCCTCGTCGTCGTAAATACGTAAGGTCGTGCCCGCCATCGCCCTGCCGACGGTACCCGGATGGGCAAGCCATTCATGCGAGTTGCAGCCGACGGCCGGTCCGGTTTCGGTGGCGCCATAGGTTTCGTGGATCACCGGCCCCCACCAGTCGATCATGTGCCGTTTGACATCAGGCGGGCACGCGGCGCCGGTGTGGGTCGCCCAGCGAATGGACGAAACGTCGTACTGCGATCGGACCGCGTCGCTGAGCCGAAGCAGGCGTACGAACATCGTCGGCACCATCGTGAGATGGGTGATGCGATGTTCCTCGATCGTCTTCAGCAATTCTTCGGGATCGAAATTTTGCTGCAAGACCACGAGATCGGCATGCTGAAACGCCTGCCTGGCAAACGCACCGGGTGAGGCATGATAGAGCGGGCCGCACACGAATGCGCGCATGCCTTGCTCGATGCCGTAGATCTGTCGCAGCAAGGCGGCGTTCTTGCTCACCTGCTCGGCGTTCATCGGCGCGCGACGCACGCCTTTCGGTCGGCCGGTGGTGCCGGAGGTGTAGATCATGGTCCCGCGCGGGGCGCGCGCCGGTTCCGGCCATTCGGCAAAACCGTCACGATGCGGAGCCCAGGCGCGGGCGCACGAAGGAGCGTCCGACGAGGCCATGGCACCGGACGGCGCAAAAAACGTCGGAAGGTCGGCCGGAATTGCGGCCGCAACACCCTGCAGCAGGCCAGCATGGCCGATCAGCGCATGCGGCGCGCAATCGGCGAGGATGTAACGGATTTCGTCCGCGGTGCTGTGCCAGTTGAGCGGTACGACATAGGCCCCGAGCAGAGAGGCTGCCTGCATCACTTCGAAATAGATCGGATCGTTCCGGATCAGGAGTGCGATCGCATCGCCTTCGTTGACGCCGGCTGCCGCAAGCGCTGATGCAGCGCGCCTGCCCTGTGCGAGCAGCGCGTCGCACGAAACGCTGTGCGTTCCGATGACGATCGACCTGTCCCGCTTCACTCCAGGCATATCATCGCCTCGGCGCGAACAGAGGGCAGATAGACGTGGTCGAGCGCCTCGAAGTCCGCTTCCGACAAAGTGATCGACGTCGTGAATGTCAGTGGATCCATGTGGCCATTGAGCACATCGGGATAGTTCCAGCGCGTCGTCGCCACCGTGCGGTTGCCGGCCTTCAGCTCCACGGTGAGCGGTGCCGCCGCGCTCGAGCCGTGCCCGCTCTGATAGCCGTCGCCGATGCAGTAGATCTCCAGGGCGAATTCGTTGCGGCCCCGACGCTGAACGGCGATCTCCATGTCGAGCAGGCCGAACGCGACGTCATCGGGCTCATCCTCGCTGTAGAAATACACATACGAGATACGCCCGTAGCGGCTGACGCCGAGCGCAGCGTCGGACGGGACCTGCGCATCGCTGCGACCGGGTGTCCGCGGCGGAACGGGACCCAGCAGGCACATCTGCGGCAGCGACCGGCAGGCAATCATGACGCTAGGCCTGCTGTGACGCGACGGGGTGACGATCGCTAGTTGCTGCATGCTGGGTTTCCAGATCCAAGGCGCGGCCAAGAAAAGCGAAGGCGTTGTCGGCGAGAACGCCCGGGCAGTCCGGCAGCGCTGCTTGGACAAATGCGCCGGGATGCTTTTGGCGAATGGTGAACGGATAGTCGGAGCCGACCACGATGCGGCTCGATCCCACGACCGAAGACATGAACTGAAGCGCGGGGCCATCGTAGAGAATCGAGTCGTAGAAGAAGCGGCGCGCGATTTCCCTTGGCGATCTCGTCATCCGTTTCTGCATTTCGCCGCCGAGCGACCAGCCGCAGTCGAGCCGCGGCAGGATCCAGGGGAGCGCGCCCCCGCCATGGCTGAGCAGGATGCGCAGCCTGGGAAATTTCTCGAGCACGCCGGCCGCAAGCATCGACACTGCGGCAAGCGCGGTCTCGACTGGAAATGCTGCCGTCGCCGCGAATTCGGGTCCCGCCCCGATCCGCTCAACCCCGGCCGGATGCAACGGATGAACGAAGATGCAGAGGTCGAGCGCCTCAGCGGCTTCATAGAGCGGATGGAGCGCTTTGCTGCCGAGCGCGACGCCATCGATATGACTTCCGATTTCGATGCCGGCGAGACCAAGCGCCTTGATGCGCTGCAATTGCGCCAGCGCGCGCGGCACATCCTGAACACAGGCCATGCCGATTCCGGCGAACCGGCGCGGAGCCTCGCCAATCATCGCGGCGATGTGCTCGTTGATGATCTCGGCGAGGTGCTCGGCGTCATCAGGCGGCAACCAATGCGACAGCAGCTCCGGCATCGGGGACAGCACCTGCATTGCGGTGCCGTCCTCCTCCATGTCCGCCAGCCTGCGTCTGACGTCCCACGAGCGCGAGTCGATTTTGCGGAACACCTTTCCGCCAATCATCACCGCGGCCTTGTCGCCGGAAAGCTCGACGCTCGGCCACAGCGGGTCGCGCGCCTTGTCAGCCGGGAGTCGTGCAGGCACGACATGCGTATGGGCATCCACCACTGGCAATGGCGCCCTCCTTTCCTTCCCTGATCCCTGCGCTGCAGCGAAGCGCTTTTCGAGTTGCGCAGGATAATTCACTTTACAAACAGGAATGATTGTTTTTATCCTGCTTGTCAAGCGGCCGCGAGAAGCGCTGCGAGCGGCATAGAACCGCTCAAGGGGAGTGAACGCATTGGATCTATCCCGGACACGCATCGTCATCGTGGGCGCAGGCCAGGCCGGCGCGCGCGCAGCCGAGGCGTTGCGGGCCGCCGGGCATCGCGGGCCGATCACTTTGCTCGGCGAAGAAGAGCATCCGCCCTACGAGCGACCGCAACTTTCGAAGGCCATGCTGATCAATGTGGAAGAAGAACCGCGCTTCATCCGAAATTCGCAGGATTGGGCAGCGATCGACATCGAGCTGAGCACCTCCACGCCGACTGTTGCGATTGATTTGAATCGTCGTGCGATCGGGCTGTCGGACGGCCGCGAGATTTCATTCGATCGCCTGCTGCTAGCGACCGGCACGCGGCCGCGTCGGTTGCGCGATCTCGACGATTGCGGATTGCGCGTCTGCTATCTGCGCTGCATCGCCGATGCGCGCGAACTCAGACGCAATCTCACGCAGGACGCCAAAGTGGTGCTGGTCGGCGGCGGCGTGATCGGTCTCGAGGTCGCCTCGGCGGCCATCGTCCGCGGCTGCGAGGTCACCGTGCTGGAGAAGGCCGATCGGCTGTTACCACAGGTCGGCTCGCCAGCGCTGAGCGGATATCTGAGGCGGCTGCACAGCGACCGCGGCGTCGCTGTCTGCTGCAACGTGACCATCGTGGGCGCCACGGCCAAAGGGATTCAGTTGTCCGACGGAAGGATCGTTCCGGCCGATCTCGTCGTCGTCGGTGTCGGCGTTGAGCCTGCGGCCGACCTTCCCCGCCAGGCGGGGCTCGCAGTCGATCAAGGCATTCGTGTCGGCCCCTCCGGCATGACCGACATCGAAGGCGTCTATGCAGCCGGCGACGTCGCCGAACAATGGAGCGACTGGCACGGACGCTGGATGCGCGTGGAGAACTGGGCCAACGCGCAGAACCAGGCGATCGCGACGGCCAGGAATATGGTCGGTCAGGATGTCAGCTACGAGGCGCCGCCCTGGTTCTGGTCGGACCAATTCGAGTCGAACATCCAGGTGATCGGCCACCCCGGCGGCGCCGACGAGATCGTGCGCGGGGATGTCGAGCGCGGACGCTTCACCACCATCAGCCTCCGCGACGGCGAAGTGGTCGGCGCCGTCACCGTGAGCTCACCCAAGGACATGGCGCTGCTACGAAGGCTTGCCGCTTCCCGGAAGCGGGTCAATCCATCCGACATCGCCAATCCCGCTTTCGACTTGAAACAAGCTCTCGCGTCATGAAGAGCGCAGACGGAGGAAACGACATGCAGACCGACAGCCGTCAGCCAGCGATCCTGGTTGATCCCGCCCAGCAGATCTTCAAGGTTGCACGCCGCAACTTTACCGATCCCGAGATATTCAAGGCGGAGAAGGAGCTCGTGTTCGAGCGCTCGTGGCTCTATCTCGGCCATGCATCCGAGCTTCCCCAGCCCGGCGACTTCGTAAGCCGGACCGTGGCCGGTCGCAGCATCCTGTTCACGCGCGACAGCAAGGGAACGCTTCGCGCGCTTCTCAACACCTGCCCTCACCGCGGCGCGCAGGTCTGCCGCGAGCGGAAAGGCAATGCGAAATCGTTTCAGTGCTTCTACCACGGATGGGTGTTCGGAGCCGACGGCAAGCTGCGCAGCCAGCCCGGCGAGGAAGCCTATGCGGAAGGATTCAAAAATCGCGAATCCTCCAACATGCAAGCGGTTCCGCGCTTCGAGACCTACCGCGACTTCTGCTTCGTCTCCTTTGACAGGAACATCGTCCCTCTCGTCGATTACCTCGCCGGCGCGAAGGAATATCTCGATCTCATCTGCGATCAGACCGACGCGGGCCTCTCGATCATTGCCGGCACCCAGGAATACTCGATCCGGGCGAACTGGAAGTTGCTCACGGAGAACAGCATCGATGGTTATCATGCGACCACCACGCATGCGAGCTACTTCGACTATCTGATGAACACGACCGACGGCCTCGCCGGCGGCATGGGCGGCGGCGGATATGGTTATGACCTCGGCAACGGCCACGCCGTTCTCGAATACGGCGCGCCGTGGGCGCGGCCGGTCGCGCAATGGATTCCAGCGTGGGGCGATAGCGGAAAGCAGGAAATCAGCCGCCTCTACGACAATCTGGTGCAGCGCTTCGGCAAGGAACGCGCCGACCGCATTTCCCGCAAGAACCGGAATCTCTTCATCTTCCCGAATCTCGTCGTCAACGACATCATGGCGCTGACCGTCCGCACCTACTTTCCGATGGCCGCTGATTATATGGTCATCAGCGCCTGGGCTCTGGGGCCGAACGACGAGACCTCATGGGCTCGCAAATATCGTCTGAACAACTTTCTCGAATTTCTCGGGCCCGGCGGCTTCGCGACGCCTGACGATGCCGAGGCGCTCGAACATTGCCAGCGCGGCTTCAATAACGCGAAGGAAGCGCAATGGAACGATATCTCCAAGGGAATGGGCAAGGAGCGCCCCGCCCACAATGACGAGCTTCAGATGCGCGCGTTCTGGACCCAGTGGAACGCCATGATGTTTCCGGCGCCGATCTCCAGCATCAAGAACGTCGCAGCCTGAAGGAGATCGTCATGTGCGCAATCGAACGATCAGACGTGGAAGACTTCCTGTTTCACGAAGCAGACCTGCTCGATCAATGGCGACTGCCGGAATGGCTGGAGCTCTTTACCGATGACGCAACCTACGAGGTCCCCTGCACCGATCTGCCGCCGGACGCTTCGGCGGACAACAACCTCTTCTATATCGCCGACGACCGGTTCCGGCTGGGTGAGCGGGTGAAGCGCCTGATGAAACGAACCGCGCACGCCGAATTCCCGCACTCCAAGACCAGCCGCATCGTCGGCAACGTGCGTATCCGTGGGCGAGGCGAAGATTCCGTCGATGTCAGCGCGGTGTTCCAGACCTTCCGCACCAAGGACGGCACGACCGATCTCTATTTCGGCACGAGCAATTACCGCCTGAAGGTCGATGAGAGCAGGATAAGGATTAGCGAGAAACGCTGCCTGCTTGGCGGCGAAGGCCTGCGTCCGCATGGCCGGATTTCCATTGTGCTCTGAGAGGCAGCCCCGATGGAAAAACGATTTGCCGAACAGATTGTGGTGATCACCGGCGCCGCCAGCGGCATCGGCGCGGTGATCGCGCAGCATTTTGCCCGAGGGGGCGCCAGGCTGGTGCTTTCGGACCTCGACGAGAATAGGTTGACCGCTACGGCCGACGGTCTCTCCTCGCTCTGCCGCGAACGGCCGCTGGTCCGAAGCGGCGATCTCTCGAAGGAAGATGTCGCCGGCCGATTGATCGGCGATGCCGTGAAGGCGTTCGGCACCATCGATGTCCTCGTGAATAATGCCGGCGGCGGCATCATCAAGCCGTTCCTGGAGCACACTCCTGAGACACTGCGGACGACCATCGACCGTAATCTCTGGACGATGCTGTGGTGCACGTGGCACGCCGTGCCGATGATGAAGACGAAGCGCTACGGCCGGATCGTCAATATCGGCGCCGACTCCGTCCGCAACGGGCTTTATGATCACGCTGCCTACAACGCGGCAAAGGGCGGCGTTCACGCCATCGCCACAGGGCTCGCGCGCGAATTCGCGACCGACGGGATCACCGTCAATGTCGTTGCACCCTGCATCGTCAATACGCCCCAGGTGCAACGCGCGGCCGCCAAGGCGCCGCAATCAATCCGAAAATTCGTCGACGTGGTGCCGATGGGACGCCCCGGCGAGATGGACGAGATCGCGTCCATGGTCTGCTATCTGGCCTCCAGGGAAGCCGCGTTCGTCACAGGCCAGGTCATCAGCGTGAATGGCGGAAGCACGATGCTATGAATACGATGACCAAAGACGTGCTGATCGGAAGGCTGGACGAGTTCCCGCCGGGAGAAGTCCGCCAGGCAACGCTGCCTGATGGCACCAACATCGCCGTGTACAATGTGGACGGAGCAATCTATGCCACGGCCGATCTGTGTACCCATGGCGAGGCTTCGCTGTCGGAAGAAGGCATTCTGACGGGGAAAATCGTCGAGTGCCCGTGGCACTTCGGCACGTTCGACGTCACTAATGGGCAGCCGACCGGCATGCCCTGCACGGTCGCGCTGAAGACCTTCCGCGTCAAACTGAGCGAAGAGGACGTTTATGTCGAATGCTGACAAGACGAAGCCAGGCGCACACGGAGGCCGGGCGTCCCTGCCCCGCACCGCGGCGCGGCAACGGCTGCAATCACGCCGCAACAGCTCAAGCGAGCCGAAATACGCCCCCAAGCGAACCCAAGCGGAGCGCAGCGAAGCGACGCAGACCCAATTGATCGAGGCCGCGGTGAAGCTGGTGCGCGCGAACGGACTGCGCGGCCTGCGCACCGTCGAGGTGGCCGAGCTCGCGGGCGTCTCGCGCGGCGCCCTGCTGCATCATTTCAAGAGCAAGCACGATCTTCTGGTCGCCGTCATCAGGCACGTCAACGAAGTTTCGCTGGTGGAGAGCGCCCGCCGGGCCCACCTCGCCCAGAACAGCGGAAACGATCCAATCGAAGGGATCATCAAGGACGCGCAGGATTTCTATTTCGGCGACTATTTCTTCATCGAACTCGCGATCGCAATGAGCGCGGACAGCGACTCGCGCATTCTCAAGCGGGAGACGTACAGGAACTCCCGCACCAGCCGGTTTTCGGTCGAGGCCGCCTGGCTCGAAGCGCTGATGTCGTCGGGCGTTCCCAAGCAACTCGCCAGCGATATCCTCTCGCTCACGCTGAGCGTGGTCCGCGGCTATTCGGTTCGAACCCTGATCGAAAAAGATCCTGAGCAGTTCAGTCGCCTGCTGAAGGTGTGGCGCGACATCGTTCGCCAACACCTCCAGACGGCGATGGCGAACGACCAAAAGAACCGTGGTTGAAAATGGACGCCAAGCACTTCGCCCCTATCCCGTTGATCCAGCTCTGCTATGTGAGGCTTGCGGTACAGAACGGCCCGGCCGCCGCGGCCTTCGCGACCGACATTCTGGGGCTTCAGCGCGTCACTGATGACAAGGAGCAATTTCTGTTCCGGTCCGACGAGCGCTTCCACACGCTTTGTCTCGTCGAAGGCGCCGACAGGTCAAGCGTCGGCATGGAGGTCGCCTCCGCCGATGACGTTGATCGAGCGGCAGATGCCCTGCAGCGAGAGGGATTTGAAGTCCGCGAGGCGTCCGCAGAGGAATGCAGCCGGCGTTTTGTACGGCGCGCACTGATCGTGCGCGACGCGAGCGGCAATGAGATCGACCTTGTGTCACGCCCGGCGGTAAGCGGCCGGCGCTACTTCCCGAGCCGCGATGCCGGTGTCACCGGCCTGCAATGCGTGGGCCTTCGCAGCCGCGCGATGGCGGATGACCTGAAGCTGTGGACCACGATCCTGGGAGCGGCGATCAGCGATTGGGTCGGCGATATTGCCTATCTCAGCATCGACCGGAAGCATCACCGGATTGCGCTCTACCCTTCCGATCGGGCGGGGCTGCTTGACGTCTGCTACGGAGTCGAAAGTCTCGATTCGATCATGCAGAACCACTATTTCGCGCAGGAGCGACAGATCAAGATCCTGCACGGCCCAGGCCGCGAAGCAGCATCCGGCCAGATCTTTCTGCGATTTGCCGGACCAGAAGGACAAGTCTTCTCGTACGGACATGGGCTGGCCGACATCGATACCCGGCACCATGCGAGGCAGTTTGCGCCGGCAGCTTCCTCACTATGCGAATGGGGAAGCGAATGCTCCGAGATTCCGGAGCTGCGGCAAGCCATCACCTAATCTCTGCAAAAGGAGCGCAACCATGATCCAGCTCAAGGATGTCACCTATGCGCGGCTAGGGAGCTCGAGCCTCGAGGAAGCGGAATCATTTGCGACCAGATGCCTTGGTCTTCAGGTGAGCGAGAGGTCGCGGAACTCGCTCTATCTGCGTTCAGACGAACGCGCGCATACGCTGTGCTACTTTGAAGGCGACCCGGCCGATCAGACCATCGGATTCGAAGTCGAGAACGAGAGCGATTTGAACGAGGCCGCCACGACCCTGGACGCGCTTGGTCATCCGGTGCATGTCGGCGCGGCCGCCGAATGCTCGGCACGCAAGGTTCGCGCCTTCATTGGCTTCAAGGATCCGAGCGGCAACCAGATCGAGCTGGTTGTCCGTCCGGAGCAGCATGGCCGCCGCTATTTTGCTTCGCGTGACGCCGGCATCACTGGCTTCAGTCATGTCGGCTTGAATTCGACCAATCCGGTTCGCGACGAGAAGTTCTGGACGGAGGTCTGCAACGCGCGCGTCAGCGATCGCATCGGGGATATTGCGCTGATGCGTGTGAACGCGATCCATCACACCATCGCGCTTGCGCCGGCCAGAGGTCCCGGGATCCAGCACATCAACCATCAGGTGCAAAGCAACGACGACGTGCTGCGATCCTTCTATCACTTGTCCGAGCAACGGGTGCCGATCGTCTTCGGCCCTGGCCGTCACCCGACGTCCGGCGCGCGGTTCCTTTACTTCCAGGGGCCCGACGGCATGGTGTTCGAATATTCGGTCGGGGTGGATGAGATCGAGGACGAGGAATCGCATCGGCCGCGCCAGTTCGGGTTCGAACCGACAAGCCTCTGCATGTGGGGATCGAAATCAAAGCGCGCGCGGTAGACGCGGCAAACGACACTCGGTATCGGTCCGCAGCCTGATGCGCGGGCTGCAGCCGAGCGGCCCTTTCCAAATGCCACCGGCGCGTGGGACATCAGATCGCGTCGTCGACGATCAAATGTGGCTTGCCTTGCGAACAGGATTCGATACGTGCCCTGATGCGAAAGGTTGCGGCAAGGTTTTCCGGCGTCAGGACTTCAGCCGCCGTGCCGAAATCGTGCAACGTTCCATCAGAGAGGATAGCGACCTTGTCGGCGAATTTGAGCGCCAGGTCGAGATGGTGCAGCGCGATCAGCACGAGCATACCGTCGTCATGCGCAAGGCTGCGCACCTGCCGCATCGCTTCCAACTGGCGGTGCATGTCCAGCGCGCTGGTCGGCTCGTCCAAGAGCAGCACCTGCGGTTCGCGCACGAGACATTGAGCAAGCCCGACGAGCTGGCGCTGTCCGCCACTCAGCTCGGAAAGGATTTCATTGGCAAGATCGCCCATATCGAGTGACGCCAGCGCCTGGTCCACCGCCACAAGATCGGACCTCTCCAGACGCCAGCCGCTGACCTGCTTACGCGCAAGAAGGACGGATTCGAATACAGTCAGCACCGCGCTTGCCGTTTGGTCTTGAGGCATATAGGCGACGGCGCGATCTGCATCGCGCACACCTTCCAACCGGCACTCCCCGGGCCCCGGAAGAATAGCTGCCAGGCGCCGGAACAGCGTCGACTTGCCCGCAGCATTCGGTCCAATGACCGCCACAACCTCGCCGCCATAACAGGGCGGAAGGGTCACATCACGCAGTACCTCGCGTGATCCGAAGCGGGCGCCGAGGCGATGCGTGCTCAGCACTACCATATGTCTCTTCCGCTTTTCAGAATCAAATAGAGGAAGACCGGCAATCCGATCGCCGAGGTGACGATGCCGATCGGCAGGACGGCGCCGGGTACCACGATTTTGGCCAGGATGGAGCTGAACGACATGATCAGCGCGCCAGTCAACGCGCTCGCGGGCAGCAGGAAGCGCTGGTCTTCGCCGACCATCATGCGTGCGATGTGCGGAGCTACGAGACCGATAAAGCCGATCGTGCCGACAAACGCGACGGGGATCGCCGTCAAAAGAGAGACAAGGATCAGGGTTTCGAGCCGCAGGCGCCGCACGGGAA
Source organism: Bradyrhizobium sp. Leo114 (assembly GCF_055229415.2). Taxonomy (NCBI): domain Bacteria; kingdom Pseudomonadati; phylum Pseudomonadota; class Alphaproteobacteria; order Hyphomicrobiales; family Nitrobacteraceae; genus Bradyrhizobium; species Bradyrhizobium sp. Leo114. The sequence continues at coordinate 128,510 of NZ_JBUYEN020000001.1, forward strand.
TGCCGAAGCTTGCCGCGCGCGCCTCGCCAAGACGTAAGGCCGTCAACTGCCACCGGCGGCGCAGAAAGACCGGCAAGGTTAGACCCACGACCAGCGCGGTGATGGCGAGCTTGGGCCATGTCGCCTTGGTGAGGCTGCCCATGGTCCAGAAGACGATGGCCGCGACCGCCTGCTCGGCGGCGAAATACTGGACGATAGCGAGTGCCGTATTGAAACTGAAAACCAGCGCTATGCCCAAGAGCACGATCACATGGATCGAGGCTCCGCGCCGAAGGCTGGCCAAATGGATCAGGAAGGCGGTTGCCATGGCCATGACGAAAGCATTGGCCGCGACGACATAGTCGCCCGCGATGGGAACCAGCGCGACACCGAAGGCGAGCGCAAGGGCCGCGCCGAAGCTTGCACCGGCGGAAAGGCCCAGCGTGAACGGGCTCGCCAGCGGATTGTTCAAGATGGTCTGCATCTGAGCGCCGCCGATGGCAAGCGCCACACCGACCACGACGCCCATAAGGGCCGACGGCATGCGGATCGACCAGACAATGACGCGCATCTGCGCATCCGCTTCCGCCGGCAGAACGAGCGTGCGCACAACCTCTCCAAGCCTGTAGCTGGCCGGTCCAGTCGAAAGGTCACCGACCAATGCGACGCAGACACCGACCACCAGCACAAGGAGAACGATCCATCGCCTGACGCTGAGCGCTTGATAGGCGTCGCCTCCGGCTAAGGGCAATGTTTCGGTATGGACATCGGTCATCACTGGCTGTCCGAAAGGCTGACGCTATAGCCGGGCCGGTACTCGATGGGCAGGAAGCGACGATGGTATTCGGCAAAAGTTGCATTGGGGTCCAGATTAGCAAACAGGTCGGGGTGGAACCACTTCGCCAATTGTTGGACGGCAACAAATTCGTATGGGCTGTTGTAGAACTGGTGCCAAATGCCGTGAAAATTCCGCGTCTTCTTTGCCGCGATACCGGTATAGGCGTCGCGAGTAGCGAACCATTCGAGCTTCTTGCGCGTCACCTGAGGATCCGCCCCTGGTCCAAGCGGAATCCAATGGCCCCCGGGCACATAGGCTTGCCAGTCAGCGCTGGTAACCACCACATGCTCGGGATTGGCGACGATGACCTGCTCGGGGCTGATCTGCCCGAAGGTCGAAGGAATGATATCGCTGCCGATATTATGGCCGCCAGCGAGTTCGACATATTTGCCGAAATTCTCGGCGCCGAAAGACAGGCAGCAATCCTGCGAGTAGCCACCGATCCGCTCGACGAACACATTGGGGCGCTTCGGTTGTTTGGCGGCAAGGACGTTGGCAACCGTAGCCATGGCCTGGCGGCGGAACGCGATGATCTCCTCCGCACGCGCCTCGCGCCCCATGATCCTGCCCAGGAGCCGAATGGTCGGCTCGGTGTTTTCCAGGGGACGGTGACGAAAATCGATATAAAGAACCGGTATGTTCAGTGCCGCGAGCTTCTCGATGTAGCTGGCGTCCTTGTTGGCCTGCATGGCTTCAAGATTGAGCAGCACCACATCAGGCTTCTGAATGATCGCCGATTCGATGTCGATCAGGCTGTCCTCCTGCCCCTTAAAGGAAGGTAGCTTCGCCAACTCGGGAAACACTTCGAGATACTGCGCGTAAGTGGCCGGGTCGGCCGCGATCAGATCGGTGCGCCAGGCAACGACGTGGGCCAAGGGATCTTTGGGTTCCAGCGAGGCGATGAGATAGAGCTGCCGGCCTTCGCCCAGAAGCATCCGTTTGACAGGCGCGTTAAGCGTCACCTGGCGGCCTGCGATATCAGTGAGGGTAAGCGGCGCCTGTGTCTGTGTCAGTCCAGGTTCGCCGGCAAATGCTGCTGTTGGAAGCAAAGCGATCAGGACAATAGCCGTCACCGCGGCGTGCAGCAGCGATCGGTATTCCGTCATGGTCGACTTCCTTCTTGAGCGGAGTGCGCAGTTTTGAGCCAGATGCCGAGAGCCGACAAAAATGACAAGGCGTAAAGCGTGGCGACGAGCGGGAAAGCGGCTTCGAGACCAAAGAGCTGGGTGACCCCGACACCGGCAACGATGCCGCTCGCAGAAGCAACCTGCTGGCAGGCTTGCGCAAGGCCCAGAACCGAACCTTGCCTATCATTAGAGACAGCTGCCGAAATGAGCGCGAGAAGCACCGGCGTCGTTCCCCCAAGAAGCGCGCCCCAGATAAAATACAGGAACGCGAACACGGCAACGGAGTTCGTGCTGCCCGCCAGATGCGTAACCAAAACGCACGCGGCCGAAATCGGCACGCTCCCGCCCAGCACATAGGATGGCGTTCGTTTCTCGAAGAGCCGCGCCCATAGGGGCGCGGCCACGACAAAGCCGCACGCCAGCAGTCCGTAAGTGAGGCCGGCGACCCAGTGCGGCGCGCCAAATACCCGGGTCATGTACAGTGAGAAAGGAACCTGCAGGACCATGCGGCTGGCAAGCAGCATCCCCATCAAGGCAAGAAGAGCTCCGATCGGAGCACCTGTCGACGCCGTAGGCTTTGCGGTACCCGCGTTTCCGGGATTGGCGGCAGCAGCTCCTGGCGTCGGTACGGGCAGGCTCAACCAGGCAACGGCAGCGCACAGCGCACAAATCGCCCCGGCGGTCAGATTTACTGCAGCAAAAGGGAATCGATCGAGAATGAGCCCGCCCAGGAAGGCGCCGCCCAGCGAGCCCACATTGGTCGCAACCTGAAGCCAGGCGAACAGGCTTGCGCGATCCTTCCCGCCGGTAATCTGCACGCCATAGGCCTGCGCTGGGGCGATATAGCCGGCGCAGGCGCCCTGCAAGAAACGCAACGCGATGATCGTCCAGACATCCTGTGCAACAGCGACAAGGAGTTGCGTGACCGCTAGCCCGCCGAGCGCCCGAACCATCATCAGCCGATTGCCGTAGCGATCGCCCATTCGCCCCCAAAAGGTGCTGGTCAGCGACATACCAATCATCGGGCCCACATAGACACCCACGCCTGCGAGTCCAAAGACGCTGTCGGAAGGGCTCAACGCTTTGATTTGGATCGGCCAGAATGGACCACTCATTTCCATGGCGCCCATGGAAATGAATTGCAGCCCGAACAGCAAGACAAAAACAGGACCGAAGCCGCGAAACAAGGCAGAAGCAGTTGTCATTCCGCTCCCGCCAGTGGATTCGGCAGCTCGTGCTCAACCCGATAGTCGCGATAACGCTCCAGGTGCATCCGCAGCACGGAGCGGCTCGGCCAGGGTTTCTCAAGAAAGGCCTTGCGTTCTTCCTGCCAGAATGCGTCCGACAACATGCGCGGCCTGAGCGCATCGAAAACTGCCTCGGCCTCTTCCCGCAGGATGCGCCAAAGGCTTGTGCCCGACAGTGGATAATGTTGGTCGAGGCACAGTGCGACTTCATGAAGGTGGCAGACGAAGCAGGCATCGATGACGAATGAGCGCACAAGACTGATATTGTCATCAAATGTGGTGGGTAAGATCCCCGTGCGAGTGAAGGGCTTGAGGTGGTACCCTCGTTCCTTGAACAGGGGCGCAAAACTGCGGCCGTCGCCGAAATCACGGATCAGCAGTTTTCGCGGGCGGCCGGTTTCATCGAACAGGATCGTGCTGTTTTGCTGATGCGCCTCAAAAGCAATTCCGTAAAGCAGATACATGGCGAGCGTTGGCCGGATGACGGTCCCTACATAGGCACGGAAGAACGCCGATACGGCTGCTTCACTTTCATCGCCGCTTCTGGCAATCAATTCACAAATGAGCGGGCGCCCATCGATCGGGCTTGCCGTCAAGAGTGCCGCAACAGTGACCGGCAACAGCCCATCATTTCGCGCCAGAGCGTCGCAGTTGCGGTAGACGACCGATAGAAAGCGGCCCGGATGCTCGTCGCCCGTTACGGGGTGGTGCAGGATTGCGCCGAGCTCTTCGGTGAAGATCTCCAACCTGTCAGAAAGATCCCTCTCCTTTGACAGAATATCGGAAATCAGGGTGCTGAGACGCGGCCCCATGTAAATCGATTTGGCCTGCAGAGTGCGCTGTTCGCTGGTCATCCAGATCGCCACCGGCAGTTTGATAAAGGGCCTCGGCTCCTGTGTGTCCGGCAGCATTGTGCGGAACGACATTGACGGCAGCGTTATGACCTCCGGGCCATCCGGATCGAAAACTTCGGAACTAATCTCGGACGCGAACTCACGGCGCAGGAAATTGTCGAGGTGCCAGATATGGACAGGGAGAGGCAGCCAGTCCTCGCGAGACTTTCCACGTTTATGCAATCCTTCGGCCCAGTCGCGCCAGAGCTCGGGGAAGCTTTGTGAGAACCATTCCGAATAGCTGCCGACATGCGGCATCTTCTCCACATACGACCATTCTTTGCGCAGCGCTGCTATTCGGACGCGCACGCGAGCACCGAACTCAGGCGACAAAGCCGCGACGTCCTCGGGCGACAGGTCGGGTTTGGCCTTCCATGTCGGATAAAAGGGATGACCTTCCAGCGCGCCCCACTGATCGAGCGTCATAGCCGCCAGATGCGGCGGCAGGCTCTTTTCCAGATATGCGAGGAATCCCTGCACGCCTGCTTCGGCTACCTTCCCTCGCAGCTCGGCGCTCCAGTGCTCCCGGTGACGACGCGCCAGGATGTCGTTGCGCATGCTGTCCTCGACGTCGCGTATGAGATGCTCGACGCCGTCCGATGCTGGCGAGATCGCCAAGGCCGGCGCGACCTGCCGGATGAGGTCGGAGGGACCACCGATCCGGTAGCGAGCACCGGTCTCGTCTAGTATTTCGACAGAACCACGATTTTGCAATGTCCCGGCAGGCGCACGACGCAGGTCGGTGAAATGCAGGACCCGGCGTGACTGCCAAAGGGGGAGCCATGCTTGGTTGCCGTCGCGCGCCCACAACAATGCATCCGGTTCAAGAAGGCGCTCGGCGAACAGGCAGCGGACCAACCGGTTGACCGCATTGCGCGATGCGTCCGACCAAAGCCGCCCGGCACGCGCCTGAGCTTCGGCATCTGCGGAGGAAGGCATCCACTCGTCCACTACGCTTCCTCCGGCCAGTTGGCGGGCAAAAAGGCCGGCGCGCCTTCGGTGAACCCGCCATGATAGTTGAGCGCCCAGTTGTAGGTTTTCGTGATAGCGGGAGTTGCCACTTCAAGCCGCGTGGCCAATTCCACCAGCAACGCCTGCCCGAAGGCTATGTCTTCGTGGAAAGCGCGGCTTGCGCGATCGATGACAAGGCCGGGCCCGTCCGGATTGGGAACAAGTGGGGCGCGAATGCCCGCATAAGCACGGTTTGTTCGCAGCAGCGTATACATAGTCCGGTCGTCCTCGATCTGGCTGCCATAAGCGTCGATCAATTCCTGTCGGAGCGGCTTCACCGAACTCAGATCAATGCCCAGGCGCAATTCGACCGCATGGCGGATTGCCTGGTTTTCCGCATCGCAGGCCTCCAGCAATTCGGCGCCGGCGCGTGGGCAATCGCTCCACCAGCAAAGGGGGCGGTCAAACGGCTTGTTTTCCCAGGGCGCGCCAGGGCCGATCAGGGCATAGAGCACGGCGGGATGCATCAATGCGTTGCCCGGTGTCAGCGTGATTTCGAGATAGTCCTGCAGCAGGGTGACGGGGGCTTCATAGATGTGACCCAGCATCGCCTGGAGCTCGGCGCGGCTCGCTGCGGTCTCGCGACGATGAAGCGCCGCGAAGAGCTGAGCCTTGGCCCCTCCCATGCGCACCCGCTCGCCTGGCACCAAGTCAAAGGCCGTATGGGGCACGTCCTTCATGCCCCAGATCACCACATTGTCCGTACCCGAAAGGGCTTCGGCTGCGAGCCAGTTGAAGCCGCAAAAGCCGGGAATCGCGCCAACATAGACGTGCTTGTCCCGGGGGAGATGCCCTGCGAAGGAGTGTAGAAGCGCAGGCCGCGCGTGGGCCGGCAGCGTCACGATCACCATGTCCGTGCCTATAAGTGCCTCGCTCGGATCGGTGCCGACATAGTCGGGCCGTCCGCTCAAGAGGTGGCCGTCCGGCGTCTGGGCCCACCAAACACCGTCTCCCCTCGTCCATCGATCGGCGACGGCAGCCGCCCCCGTCAGCACGGAAACAGTGATACCTGGACGCTGCTTGAAGAGCACGGCATTCAAATGCCCAGTGCGCCCCGCACCGCAGATCGTCACCTTCATGCTGCGCGCGCCCTTCCGGTGAGCCAGGCGTCGAGCTGTGCGGCGATGGTCGGATCCAACAAATCGCGCTTGGCCATCCATTCATCGTCGAAGACCGAGCTAAGATATTTCTCGCCACCGTCGGCAACGGGCGTGACCACCGTGCCGGACAACTTGCCGGCTGCAATGAATTCCAGCGCCTTGTAGATGGTGCCCCCGGTCGAGCCCCCGACCAGAAGCGCGTGGCGCCGCGCGATAAAACGTGCTGTTTCGAAGGCCTGCGTGTCGGTGACCTGCACCCCTTCATCGATGCATCCATAGTCGAGCACCTTGCCGATTTCATCGCCGGCGGGCGTTCCCGTGCCCGACTGGTAGTAGGGATGGCCAGGCTTGCCGAAGACGATCGAGCCGGCCGGTTCCACAGCGATTGTCCGGACAGCAGGGTTAACCCGCTTCAGACGCTGGGCGATACCGGTCATCGACCCGCCGGTGCCGACACAGCCGACAAAGGCATCGATGCCGTCTGGAAGCTGTGCCAGGAGCTCGTCGACGAAACCGGCATAGCCTTCCGGGTTTGCCGGATTGTCGGACTGGTTCATGAACAACGCATCAGGAAGCTGGGCGCCGAGTTGGGCGGCCAGCCGTTGGCGCTCCACCACCGCAACCTCGTCCTCCCGATAGTCGCCTTCGACATAACGAATTTCCGCGCCCAGCGCGCGCATCATGCGGATCTTGTCCGGCGCGGCGTGATGATCGACAACGGCAATGAAGCGCAGGCCCAATTCCACTGCGGCTAACGCCAGTCCGATCCCAGTGTTTCCGGACGACGATTCGACGATCGTGCCGCCCGGCGGGAGCCGCCCGTCCTCAAGCGCGGCAAGCACCATGCTGCGCGCCATGCGGTCCTTCATGGAGCCACCCGGATTGTTCTTTTCAAGCTTCAGCACGAGCGTGGCATCGCTGTTGGGCACGGCAATCGGCATCACCGGCGTTTGGCCGATCAGCTGGCTTACGGTCCTGCAGAGCATTGTGCCTCTCCTACTGTGTCGGGGACGAGCGTTAGCTGTCCTTTTACATCCTGAACCACGCAAAGGCGGCTCGGCATCGGGTGGCGATGGAATTCGTTTTCCAGGAGGTCCATCTGGTAACCGCCGGTGTTGGCGTAAACCAGAAGGTCTCCCGCTCGCGGAGCGATGGGAAAGGTGAGCCATCTGTTGCTAAGGACGTCCTCGTCCAAGCAGCTATGGCCGGCCAGATAACCTCGGATAGATTTTGCGGCGATCGGCGGCGATGTGGCCGGAACCAGGATGGGATCGACCAAAAATTCGGAGCCAAACCAGGTTTCGCAAGCGCTGAAGCTGCTGCCTTCGACGAAGACGACATGGGCATCAGGGCCAACGGCTTTCACGCGCAACACCCGGAAGACGGAAATCGCGGCCTGATCGGCCAGTGCTCGCCCGGGCTCCATCCCCAGCACCAGCCCCTCATGGACAAGATAGTTCGCAAAGCTGCGGCCATCGGCCATCGGTGCGCTCAGCAAACAACGCAGCCACTCGGCAGCGGAAAGCTCTCCCCCGTAGGGATAGAAGGAATCCGGTATCTTCCCGGTGCGGTAGTCCTCGGGCATCTGTGCCCCAAGATGCGCCTGATAGGCGCGCTGATCGACATATTGGATCGGCAACCCGCCCCCAATGTCGATCATGCGCGGCGCAAAACCTTGTGCGCGGGATTCGCTGAGCAGACCGGCGGCCTCTCTAATCGCTTGCGCGCGAGATTCCCAACTATAGCCACTCAGGTGGAAGTGCAGCCCGTCAAAGCGCAAGCGGCCTTCGCCAGCAATGCGCGACAGACAATGCCGGATGGCCGCGGCCGGCATGCCGAAGCGACTCTGCGCCTGGTTGGCGGGACGCAAACGCAGCAGCACCGGCTGAACCGGGCCGCCTGCCGGAAGCCCGCGGATCAGATCCTCGAGCTCTTCCGGTGAATCCACCGATATGAGCGCGTTGCAGTTGATAAGCTCGTTGTGGAATGCCGCCGTCTTCGCCGGGCCTGTCGCCACAAGTTGTGCGCCGTCGGCGCCGAGCCGTCTGGCATCTCGCAACTCATAAAGGCTTGAGACGTCAATGCCGGCCCCTGCCCGCAGAGCTGCGGCCAACAGCCCGGGCGATTTGTTGACTTTCGCTCCGTAATAGAGCGCGTGTGTGACGCCGCTCTTTCGCAAGGCGCCTCTGAGTACCTCGATATTCTTCTGCAGCTCATCGGGCCAGATCAGATTGACCGGAGATCCATGTCGGGCGACCCAATCGATCAGCAGCGGGCCGTTGCCAGCCAAGAGCTCCGCCGTGCTTGGCCGCAGAATTGGTGAGAGGCCCGCGCCGGGCTTGTAGCAATGCAAGGTCATCACCTTGCCCTTTCGGCATAGGCTACGGCGCGTTCTGTCGGAGCAAGGTGGCGCAAGCTCTCCAACGGCAGGTTGCAATTGGGCAGGCTTTGATCAAAAATATGTCGCGTCGTCTTGCAGGGGAATTTTCGGCCGCTGCGCGCCATCGCGAGGATGCTCGCAGGCGTGATCGTCTGGCCCGCGCGCCAGCTCTCCACCCGCACTGCGCTGTAGTCCAAGAGAATCACCGGCACCAGTGGCAGTTGCAGGCGGTGCGCGACTGCTAGCCGGTGATGACCGTCCATCACGAAGAGAGCGTCCTTCTCCGCCGTGATCGGAACAGTCCAACAACCCGCGCGGAGGATTTGCATCTGCAGCTCCGCTACCCGGTTGGCATCGACCTCTTCGGTCGGGATCAAGCATGTTGGCGAAAGGAAGCGAACTTGCATATCGACCAGCCTGATTTTTTGTCAGCAGGAACCGTTCGGGAAGCGCCTTCAGGGTGGCGCTGCGTCGTTGGTGCCAACGCGCAGCGACAAGGAACAGAGGGTTTGCAGGCACGCCGGCTGTTCGCGAACGAGCTGCTCGGTCTGCGTGTCCAGCAGCGGGGTTAACGCGCGAACAAATGCGCTGACACCTCCTCCCACGACCGAGCCATCATAAGCATCCATAAAGCCTCTCACCAAACTGCAAGAGCAGCGATTACATGTCCACGGTCATCGACAGGAGATACGTGCGCGGTGCTCCCAGGAAGAACGTTCCGAATGAGGCTACGCTCGACCAGTAATTCGTACCGGTCACATTCTGAACGTTCGCGCGGAAAACCGTCCTCCTGCCGTTGATCGCCGTCGTATAGCGGGCACCGAGATCGAGACGCGTCCAATCCGGGATCGGCTGCTTGTTCGCTGTGTCGACGAACTGCTTGCCCGTGTAGATGACTGCCCCATTCAAAGTGAGCCCGGTCACCCACGGGAGATCCCACTCGGCTCCAATATTGGCCTGCACGTTCGGAACGCCGATTGGCGTGTTGCCCACGTTTGCCGCGAGGGCGGTCTTCGTCAGGGTGCCATCCAGCAGCGAGAAGCCTCCGAGGACACGAATATCGGGCATGAGTTCACCGTAGACGTTGAACTCGAGTCCACGGACTTGCTGTTCGGCGGTCGCCGCGAAGCGCCCGGCGGACAGCTCGCCGCTCGCCTTCGATATCTGGAAAGCGCTGAAGGTGGTTGCAAGCCGGCCGAAATCCACCTTGACGCCGGCCTCGTACTGCTTGGCGATGTAGGGCGGGAGCACTTCGCCGAAGTTGGAAGCGGTCTGCGGCGCAACATCGCCCCGGCTTAGACCTTCGATGTAGTTCGCGTACAGAGAGACGTTGTCCCAGGGACGGACGACGAGGCCGACCACGGGAGTGGTCGCGCTCTTGTCGTAGGACGACGTCAGTGTTCCGACATTGGAAAGATAGTTGTTCGCTTCGATGCCCTGGCGCCGGACACCCAAAGTCAACAGGACACGCTCATTCAGCACAGATAAGGTGTCAGCAATCGAGAGCCCCGTGAGTTCACTGTCCGAGAGCGGGGGGCGCCCGCTGATCTCGTTTGCGAACTGAGTTGGCGCCACGGTCGGATTGTAGATGTTCGACGCGACCAGACTGCCATTGGTGAGCCGCCGGTTCAACGCGTCATGATAGAGGGAGGCCTGGAAGGCGACCGCATGGTGGACGAAGCCGGTATCGAAGCGGGCGCGGACGCCGCCATCATATGTGTATCGATCAACGCTAAGCCCGAAGAATTGGGGCGTCGAAGTCGTGTCGCCGCTCGTATTGATGATCGTCGGAAGACCGAAGAATCGCTCGACATCGGTCCGCGATCCGCCGACGTCAGCGAACAACGTCACCTGATCGGTTACATCGTATTCGGTGCGCAACAAGGCAGACTGATCGTTGATGCGCGACCATTCCCAAGGTTGCGTCACGTTCAGCCGACCGTCCGGCGCGTTCGGCACTTGTAGGCCGGGAGCCATGAGGAAAGGACGTGACGGCGCGTCGAACCGATCGGTCTGGGCGATGAGATAGAGCCAGGACCTGAAGCGCTCGCCCTGATAGTCGAGGGCCAGCGATCCGACACCCGTCGTTTCGGACTGGCGGTCAATGGGCGTGTCGCCGTCGCGCAGGCTGCCGGTGGTGCGCACGCCCCATTCCTTGCTGTCGCCGTAGCGCCTCGCAATATCCCAGTGACCGCCCAACCGTGCGGCCGAACCGTAACCCGCGGTGAAGCGCGTCAAGTCTTCTCCCGCACGCTTAGGCACAACATTGATGACGCCGCCGACGCCGCCGTTGGGTGCGATCCCTGAGAGCGCAGCTGAGGGACCCTTGAGCACTTCGATGCGTTCGATGTAATCCGTGAATATGCGGTAGTTCGGCGCGATCCCGTAAAGGCCCTCGAAGGCGAACTCACCGCTATTGCCTTCGTTAATTGGGAAGCCGCGAATGTTGAAGGAATCGACCGTACCTCCCGTTGGGTGGGAACTGCGCACGGAAGGATCCAGGATCAAGGCATCCGCAACCGTCGCCGCCTGCTGATCCCGGATGAATTTGTCCGTGTAGCTCGTCAGATTGAACGGCGCCTTCATTGTGTCGGCGTTTCCGAGCAGTCCCAGCCGCCCGCCTTGAGCGACCTGGCCGCCCGCAAAGGCGGGCACGACACCCGGCTGCGACGGCTGCGATTGCACGACAGCGGTTTCGGTTTGCGGGGCGCTAGGCGCCGTGGGGCGCCGTGAAGTTGATCGGACCCGGGCGGCATTTCGTTTGGTCGGCGCGCTGCGGACCGACCGTTGCGTCGGAGCATCGACAGTAATGGGAGGAAGGGAGTTGCCGCCTTGCGGTGTTTGGGATTGAGCGGGCGATTCGAACCACGCCATCAACGCCACTCCACCTAGCAGTGTCGCACCAAAGCGAACTACCGCCCCAACCTCACCTGCACGTCGCATTTCCAGAAAGCCCCTCATCAAACAGCACATCGCCCAACGTGAAATGGCTCCACGACCGGGCTTCAACGACCATGGATCGAAAATCCGCTCTCTGCGTCCGAGCTCGGCCGACACTTACGACCGGTGAATCAGCTCCCCCGCAAATGCGCATTCCGGGCTGGTTGCCTACGTCCTCATGTGCAACTTCGGATTGTTGGCGATCTGCACCGCCTCTTTAGAGAGACGCTATCGTGACTGCAACGCAAATGCGTGCGGTGCGACTTAGAATGTCTCGATCATCGATCGACTCGAGTCAGCGACACTATGTTTGGAAGTATTCCAAAGGTACTTTGGAAGATTCTAAGTCAGTGCTGTTGAAGTTGACGGGAAAGATAGACGAGAGTGCTTTCGCCAGAGAGCCATGCTTTTCCTGGAAGCGGTAACGCAATAGGCCTCGCTTCTTCAGGAACGCTTTAAACCTCGTCATGGACTGACTGTTGCGCGTCAAGCGCCGTCGCCTCAATTCCCAGGACCTGTGCGTATTCATTGATCTTATCGGCGCTTGCGAATCCGTAGCCCAGACCACTACCGCTAAATGGACGAGGCTGAAGATCGGCGCATTTCGAAGGCTTGCGCAGGCTCTCGAATTTGCGTCCGACGATCGCGGGCGCGAGCACCTCATTGACGAGCCGGGCGCGATGCCCGGCGCCGGGTGCGGGAAAGTTCGACCAGGCCTCCCTCTCCCCTCGACGCCGTCTTCATCGATTGCGCAAATGAAGACGGCCGGACGGTTCAACATCTTGGCGAACGACATCACCACCGGCGTCGCCAAAGGATAGCGATAGCAGAATCGCCCGGATCGAGCCGATCGTGAAGCCGCCAGACGTCATGTTTTCTTCCGCAATGGGCCACACTAAATGGATACTCGCGGGTACTTGCCGTTGATTCGCAGCTCCTCACGAGTTAGCGCGAAGACCGGTCGCGCGTCGACCGCTGTCGACCTTGGTGAGCCCGGCGGCGGTCGATACTCGCTTCTCGATGGCTCCTTCAGACGCGAGATCGCTACGGTTCGGCCCGCAGCGCGGGCTGATGGATGTCGATGATCGCCACCGCCACGAACGTAATGGCCACACACCCGGCGATGACGGCGAAGAACATGGTTGCACCGAAATTCAGGGCGAAGGTGCCGACATATGCGCTGACGATAGCCCCCGCTCGACCGAAGCCGGCCGCAGCACCAACGCCGGTCGATCGAACGTTCGTCGGGTACACGTAGGCGGCCAGCGCGTACAGCGAGCCCTGCGCGCCGAGCAGACAGAAGCCTTCGATAAATAGAAGTGCCATCAGCAATGGTTGGGTTTCGGTCGACAGCGGTATCGATGCCAGGATCGCCGCGCCGACGGTCGCCGCACCAGCGACCGTCAGGATCGCTACCCGCGAACCGTATCGGCCGATCGCCCACCCGGTAACGATACAACCACCGACGCCGCCGAAGTTGAACAGCGCCAGGCCGAAGCTCGCCGTCTGCACGTCAAAGCCCTTGCCGGTCAGGAGAGTGGGAGCCCACGCATAAAGGACGTAAACCGGCAACAGGCAGAAGAAGAATGCGATCCAAAGCGCCGTTGTCGTGCGACGGAGGGCGGCAATGAACAGCGCGGTGACCGATGCGCGTTCACCCCCGACATCGCGCCGATCGACGAAGACGCTGGACGCCGCAGCGGTCTTGTCGAGAATCCGCACGGATTTCGCCACCTTCTTCGTATCTGCGCCACGCGCCAACAGGTACTGCGGAGATTCAGGTAACGCGAACACAAGGATCACTGCGACGATCATCGGCAATACGCCGCTAACCACGAACAACATGCGCCAGCCGTACTCGGGCTGGAGCTGGGCGGCGAGCAGGCCGCCGATCATACCGCCGATCGGAATGCAGACGATCCCCAACATCACGGACAGGCTGCGGTTTCGCTTAGGGGTGAATTCGGCGATCAGGGCCGTCGCAGCCGGAAGCGCGCCGCCGAGCCCGAGGCCCGCCAGAAAACGGCACAGGCTGACTTCACCCACGCCATGTGCGGCGGCGATTGCCAGAGTTGCCGCACCGAACAGAAAGACCGACGCGATGAGAGCCACCTTGCGTCCAAGCCAATCTCCGACGATGCCTCCAATCGGAGTGCCGATCGTCATGCCGACGAAGCCAAGCGCGAGGGCCGGCGCGAAATCGCCTCGCGTGACGCTCCACTCCTTGATCATCGATGGTATGGCGAATCCGAGAATCTGATTGTCCAGACCATCGAGAATGATGGCGAGCGCACACAGGAGCAGCACCTGCTTTCGCGAGGTACTCCACGCCCCCTCCTCGGCCAGTGATCCGATGTCGATGACTGGCTGCTTTGTCGTTTCCAAGACCTGTGTCGTCACGTTCTTTCTCCCCCTTTTGTTATGGATCTTCGAATTTTTCTTCCTGGAAGCCACGCGACGCGGCTTCGCAAGCCCTTGCTGTTCTCGCCAGAGGCTCCGGTCAGACGGCGGTCATCCTGTCGATTCCCGCCGCCTGCGATCGGGCGGCTTCCATTTGGGCGGCGCTCAAAGTGTTGGCGAGCAGACAGGCGACGGTCATCGGCCCGACGCCACCGGGCACGGGCGTGATCGCGCCGGCGACGTCGATCGCCTCGTCGAAGGCGACGTCGCCGACAAGCCTTTCGGCGCCTGTCTCAGACTTGATGCGGGTGATGCCGACGTCGATGACTGTCGCACCCGGCTTAATGAACTGACCCCGGACCAGACCAGGAACGCCGGTCGCGACCACGAGGATGTCCGCTTCCCTGCATCGCCGCTCGAGGTCGGTCGTGCGGATGTGCGCAATGGAGACCGTGCACAGTTCCTGCAACAGCAGCCGCGCCATCGGACGGCCGACAACGTTCGACGCGCCCACAACGAGTGCTCCTAGCCCCGCAATGTCGTCGTGCACCGACTTGATCAGACGCATCACGCCGAGAGGCGTGCAGGGAACCAAGGCTCCTTGCATGCCGGCCGCAGTCCGTCCCACGTTCAACGGATTGAATCCGTCGACATCCTTGTCTGGACGGATGGCGGTCACAACGCGCGCCGTATCGATGTGGGGCGGCAGCGGAAACTGGACCAATATGCCATTCACCGCCGGGTCCCGGTTTAACTCCTCGATCAGATCCAGAAGCCGTCGCTCTGTCGTGTTCGCATCGAGCACGAACCGACGTGACCGCATGCCGACGGCTTCGGTCTGCCGCACCTTGTTCGAGACGTAGACGTGGCTGGCAGGATCGTAGCCGACCAGCACGACGGCCAGCTCCGGTACTGCCACGCCACCGCCGACGAGAGCGGCCACGCCCTCGGCCACCTGTTTCTGAACCTCGGCAGCGAGCGCCTTTCCGTCGATGATGCGCGCGGTCATGGTTGCGGTTCAGACCTTGGAAAGGTCGGAGCGCCGGTTGTCTTTCTTGTAGGGCGCCGGAGCCACCTTCGCGCGAATGTGCTTCTGCCGACGTCCGGGTTCGCCCCAGACCACGACGACTTCGGTGCCGATCTCGGAATGATCGACGTCGATGGTGCACAGTGACAGCATCTCGCGGAAGAAGTAGCTGTATCCCCGCGACGTGGTCACGCCGACGTCCTTGCTGCCGCCCAGCACGCGGTCGGCATACATGAAGCCGCGCTGGTCGCGGGGCATTTCCATGTACTGGTAGGGCTCCCGCTCCTTCTGGAAGAGCGAGGCGTGGACATCAGCCACGTCGTCTCCGTTCCAGACCAACGTGCGGATCACGCGCCGCGGATTGGCGACTTCTTCCTCGAGGGCCGCGCGCCCGATGAATTCGTGGTCGAACTTGATGTTCTTGCCCCAGCCGAGTTCGACCGGGCTTCGGTACCAAGCCCGGATGTCATCGGACTGGAAGCTGCCGGCGATGTTGAACGTGGACGCGAAGCCCGGCATCGCTGCGCGGAATTCGTCCTGATAGTCCTTCATGTCCTCATCGAAGATCGCAGGCATGTAGTCAGTTACGATCGTCGGGAAGCACGCTTCGAGGTGGTTGATGAAGATCGCCCGGCCGCCAATGCGGCGGAGGCCGAACTCCTGGCCGGCGGCGACAATAGCGTCGTAGACAGCCGCAGCCTGCTCCATGGGGCCTTGCAGTTCGAAACCGATCTCGCCCGACATACCCTGTCGCAGCGCGAGCATCTTGCAGCCGGCGATCTCGATCTCGCCCGAATGCATGAACTTCACGTCCCTCAGCGACTGCTTCGAGACCTTCTCAAGCAGCGCCACGGACGTCGGCCCTTGGACCTGGAAATTGAACCAGTCGTCGGCTGCGGATATGACGTTGTAGTCGCCGTGGCGACGCACGTAGTCGACCCAGAACGTGCCGCGCCCGAACAGCATGAATTCGTCGTCGGACAGGCGCGTGAGGATTCCCTCCGCAATGACCTTTCCCTGTTTGGTGGTATGGACGACGTGTTTCGACTGCCGTATGTCGAACTTCTGGAAGCTGTTGACGGAGGTGTCCGAGAACAGCTTCAGCGCATCGGGTCCCTTGAAGCGCCGCTCCCAGAGGAACGACCAGTCGCCGAGCGCGCAGGTTTCCTTCCAGGACATGCTCTCGTCGATCCAGTCGGTATATTCGGGAAGGCCCCAACGCGAGGTGAAGTAGCCTTCGGGCGTCCTGCGCATGCCCTTGGGTGTGAGCATTGATGATTCTCCGTTCTGCTCAGTTGGCGAAGACAATGGTCCGTTCGCCGTTGATGATGATGCGGTCCTCGAGGAAGAGATGGACCGCGCGCGAGAGGACCCGGCGCTCGATGTCGCGCCCCTTGCGGACCAGATCTTCCGGCGTGTCGCGGTGGCTGACTCGTTCGACGTCCTGTTCGATGATCGGACCCTCGTCGAGATCGCTCGTTGCGAAGTGCGCGGTCGCCCCGATGAGCTTCACGCCGCGCGCGTGCGCTTGATGATAGGGCCTGGCTCCCTTGAATCCCGGCAGAAAGCTGTGATGAATATTGATGCAGCGGCCATGGAGATGGCGCGCAAGATCGTCGGAGAGGATCTGCATGTAGCGCGCAAGGACGACGAGATCGGCTTTCGTCTCCTCGACGAGCGCCTTGATCTGCGCTTCTTGCTCCATCTTCGTTTCCTTCGTGACCGGAAGGTGATGGAACGGAATATCGCCCACCAGGCTGACGGTGAGCGCCGAGCGCGGATGGTTCGAGACAATCCCGACGATGTCCATGTCGAGCTCGCCGAGCCGATGG
Source organism: Bradyrhizobium sp. Leo114 (assembly GCF_055229415.2). Classification (NCBI taxonomy): domain Bacteria; kingdom Pseudomonadati; phylum Pseudomonadota; class Alphaproteobacteria; order Hyphomicrobiales; family Nitrobacteraceae; genus Bradyrhizobium; species Bradyrhizobium sp. Leo114. The sequence goes on from NZ_JBUYEN020000001.1 coordinate 145,284, forward strand.
CGGTACAAGAGATCGCCAAGACAGTGATCGAATTTGGAGACGAACAGCAGGACCTGCTTGCGTTCGGCTTGGGACCGGAGCTTCCATTCCATTCCGAATTTCCGGGCGATCGCCTCGATTCCGCGCCGCGCCGCCTTCGCGCCCCCTTCTGAGAGAGTGACGCCGATCCTCATGAAGAAGCGTTCGCTTACGGTCTCGTCGACCTGCGCGGCCTCGACGATATTGCCGCCGTTTTCAAACAGGCAGCGCGAGACATCGGCCACGATTCCCGGCACGTCGCGACACGACAGGGTAAGGATATATTGCGTATTCGATGCAGTTTCAGCGTGCATAAGCGGGCGATTCCTCGCAGCCACGGGCGATCGATTCCAGGGGCACCGACGTAAGGTGAGCGGATGTTTGAAGAATGAGAGGTGGACCGAGAAAGTGTGGCTGAGAGGCCTGAGCCTCCCGGGGGGCTACGCCTCTGATTTCACTCCCAAAGTCGCCTCTACGGGACGTTACAGAGGCACCATTGCGCAGAATGCCGCCATTGAAAATCCGGTATTATCCAATACAAGCTATCAGCATTATGGATATCAGACGGCTCGATCTGAACTTGCTTCTCCTGCTCGACGGGCTCTTCCGCGCCCAGAACCTGTCGGCGGTCTCTCGTCAGCTTGGAATGAGCCAGCCGATGGCCAGCGCTGGCCTGCGAAAGCTACGGGACTTCTTTGGCGATCCCTTATTTCTGTCGACAGGGCGCGGAATGCGGCCGACGCCATTTGCGGAATCGATCGCCGAAGCGGTGCGAACAGTGCTCTCGACGGTCGACGAGCAGATACTGCGCAAGCCACGCTTCGTACCGGAAGAGAGTGACCGCGTATTCACGGTCACGACCTCGGACATCGGCGTTCTGATCTTCATCCCGCCGATCCTCCAACGCATACGCATGATGGCTCCCGGAGCAGGCCTGCGATGCGTACCGACGTCCCACGAACAGCTGGAGGACGCGCTCGAAAACGGCGAGATCGATCTGGCGATAGGCTACTTTCCGGACCTCGTCGGCCCGAATATCGTGACCGAAGACCTCTTCGATCACCCCTTCACCTGCATTGTTCGAAAGGACCATCCGACGATCGGTGACACCCTGTCGCTTGAGCAGTTTCTCACGGCGGACCATATCGTCGTGAACCAGCAGGGGCGTAGTCAGGAGATATTCGAAAGGCGGGTCCGGGAACTCAAGTTGCAGCGCCGGGTCGTCCTACACTTGCCGCATTTCATGAGCGTGCCGCAATTGATCGCGACGAGCGACATGATCTCCACCGTACCGTTCTCGCTCGGGGCCTGGTACGCAGACGCGGGTCTCAAGCTTCTGCCACCGCCGGTCTCCATACCTCTGATCCAATTGAAGCAGCACTGGCACCGCCGGATGGACAACGAACCCGCCGTCCGCTGGCTTCAATCGATCGTGGCCGAGGAGTTGCGTCACCGCGATCCCGCGCTGGCCATGTCGGCCGATTATGCCAAGTCCCGTGCCAAGGCCGCGGAGCCCGCGATCGCGGGGCGGTCACTGTCCGAAGGCACGTCGCTGCGTCGGTGATCTACGAACGCTATCGTGAATGACAGCCGATCCCTCAGTCTGGCCGTGCGCCGTTAGAGCGCGATGACTTTTCTTCGAATCGTCATCCCGCTCTAGCTCTTTGTATGAGCATGATCTTTTTCGGAGAACCGGTGTCCACTTTTCCGGATCATGCTCTAGATGAGGACAGCTCGACCGATGTCAGGTCTCGGATCTCGCGATCAAGACCGGACTGTGCGTAGTCTCAGTAGGCGCGCGCGAAGTCGCCCTCTTGCTTGATGTCGGTGAACACCGGAAAGCGAGCCTTCCACGGGGTTCCCTTGGCCGTCGTCAGATCGTTGAGACGCTCGAGCACGGCGAGGCCATCCTTTCAGCGCAGCCGTCGCTGCCGAAAACGCCATGGCCTGGCGCACATCGAGGCCGACGCCGATCGCAAGCGCATAGGCGCCGTGAAAGACGTCGCCCGCGCCGGTGGTGTCGACGACGTCGACGGCAAAGGCGGCCTGGCGGTGCAGGCGGCCGCTCTCACGCCAGTCGCGGGCGGGAACAGCCGATCGACGACATGCCGAGCGCCACTCAAATTGGAATCTGGACCCGCCGCACCGGCGGAGGAAAGTAGATGTCAGTGGACCAGTTCAGATGCAGCCAACAAGAGCGCGCCAGACCCGTAGAGCTGGGTGTCCGCGATCTGAACGGCGTCCGGCCTGTCGCCAATCTGCTGCACACGGCCGAGCCGGCCGTTGACCGTCGCCGATGCCAGAGCCCGCCAGCCTTGTTCAATCACTGGACTAAACCGCCTTGCGTCAAGAAATCCCATCCGCACCCCGGCGGCCAGGCCGTAGGTCAGCAATCCAGTGCAACTGGACTCCGGAGTGCCGACCTCGGGCGGAGCGAGCAACGACGTGGACCAGAAGCCATCCGGGCGCTGCAGGCTCGCTACGCGATCTGCGATCTCGACGAACAGGTTGACGTATTTCTCGCGTAGCGGGTCGCCGGGACGAAGCTCTCGTAGGATGTTGGCAAGCCCAGCGAGTACCCAGCCGTTACCTCGGCCCCAGAATATCTTTTCGCCATGCGCGCCAGTTTTCCCGATGAAGCGGCTGTCGCGGTAGAACAGGCGCTCCTGGCTATCGAATAGGAAGTCTTTCGTGGCCCAGAATTCCCTGTCGGCATAGTCACGGAAGCGCTGGTCCTTCTGGATGCGCGCAATGCCGAACCAGGTCGCCGGCCCCATGAAGATGGCGTCAGACCAGCACCATCGCTGCAGGCACTTTGCGTTGTCGAATTCGAGCGAGACCTGTGGCGGGTGCTGCAGGATGTATTCCAGCCGCTGCACGGTCGGCTCGATCATGCGTCGATCGCCGAAATGATCATAGGCGGCAATGTAGACCTGCCCGATGGCATGATCGTCCGCAAGGTAGATCGGGGGCGCCCAGTCGCTGTTGCCGATCTGCCAATCGGTGCGCTCTCCAAGCTCTCGGATCACGTCGAAGTACTTCATTTGACCTGGTGTCGCGGCCCATCTTGCGAGACCGATATAGAAGGCGGCGCGTGTCCAATCTGTCTCAGCCGCCTGGGGTACTTCATGAAAGTGCGACATTTGCCAGCTCGCGACTTGCTGGGCCGTAGTGCGCACGGTTTCCGGCGCAACTGAAGCAGTGAGCAGGATGGCCATCAGTGCAACTGCCTTCATGCTCCCGCTCCTGACGTTCCTAACTACTGACTATCATCGGCCCATCGGCGGATCGTACCGCGGCGCGACGGCACAGCGCTATCGTAACAGTAACATCGCTTTTAGCCCTTTGCAGCAGTGGGACGGCTTGCGAAAATCCGGTTTGCGCCACGAGACGCGCATGGCGTCGATTGGTCGGCGCCGATTACTTTCGTCGGCGCCGTGTTCGTTTTAGGGGACCCAAGTTCGATTTGGTGAGCCGCTTCGCATTCGCTGCGACGCGCCGTCGATACCGACGAACTATTTCATCTCCCGAAGCTCCAGTCATCAACCTTGTGCCGGCTTCGACGGCCGCATCGATCTTTTCGCTAATCATGCGTTCGGCTTCGCGCCGGGCCCCGCTGCCACCCAACATCAGCTTCATCAGCCGCAGCGCAATCACATGATTGGCCTCAACCGCCAGCGTCGTCAAAGAATTGAACCTTCGCCGCCCCCTCAATCGCCGCATTACCAACTCCCCTACTGGACCATTGACCCACGGAGAACTCGCGCGACCTCCATTGGGCCCCAATGGCGGCGCCGCGGTGGCTACCCAGTATGTGCACCGTGCTTAAGAGAATAAACGTTCCCGTGCCCAACGCAGCCCGAAATGGGCACGAGATGGCCGCTGGCGCTCCTCCTTCCAAATGTCACCACATGACTGCCACGCGAAGAACAAAGCCCAACCGCGAATCCAGCGCAAAGATGGCGGAGGCTTCCAGCTTAGTTGATATTTGAGATCCGGAGCGATTCCAATGTTGAGTGCGGATGGGAATAAACCGGTCGGAAAATCCAGCCAGCGCAAGGGGAAGGCAGGACAGCAGCGCAAGAAGGTCGAGCCGAGCAAGGAAGCCCGCGCACGACAAGTTCCCGAGCCGGCGCCTGTGGCGGTCCAACTGGAGGGCGCCCAGGAACAGATCAGTGAACAAATCAGTGAACCTGAGCAGATCAGCGAGGAGATCCAGTTCAACGAGCCGATCAGCGCACCGGTCGCGTCGATCGAAAGCGCTTCGGTTGAGGCTTCCGCGACTGATACCGTCCACGCCCTCCCCACCGTAGCGGCCGAGCCCGTCGCCGTCAGCGTTGCAACGATCGCCGATGCCTACAGCGACTACACCAGGAAATCGCTGAACCAGACCTTGTCCTTCCTGGAGAAGCTCGCGGCCGTCCGCTCGCTCGACAAGGTGTTCGAGCTTCAGACGGAATTCGCGAAGCAGGCTTTCGAGACTTTCATCGCCGAGTCGCAGAAAATCAGCAAACTCCACGGCGAATTGGCCAGGCAGAGAGTCTTGGGCTTCGAAGGGTTCGTCGCCAGGATCACCCAAACCACACTGGAGCTGCGCGCAACGCGCCACTAACTAAGTTCTAATGGCTGATCATCCAGGGGCGCGCGGTCGGAAAGCCCTTGGCGCCGGTCTTGCTCTTCGTCACCAAGCGCGCCGGCTTCTTGCCGGAGCAGCAGCCGCAGCCGGGGCCGTGTGAGGCCTTGTACTGGTCGAGCGTCTTCGGCGCGTGCGCGCTGCGCTCATTGGTGGCGTGGGCCTTGCGCTTATCGGAGGGCATGCAGAAGAAGCTCGGGGCGGTCAGGATGACGCGCGGCGATTCCGCTTCGCATTGCGGGCAGTCTTGCGGCAGGTCGCATTCGGACATCGGCCGCATGTCCTTGAACGGGCCGCACTCGTTGCAGAGATATTCGTAGACGGGCATTTTGTTTCCTTGCGCGGTCGGACTGACGTTGCGCGGCGGATGCGGGGCGGCAAATACGCGTCGTCCCGCATCCATCGTGCAGGGAGCTACTTGTCCGGCGAGATCGGCATCTGGATGTCGCCCGTGATGTGCTTGATCGGACCGGCCGACGACGGCATCACGTCGAAATCGAAGATCTCCGTCGGCAGCCACAGCGTGGCGCAGGCATTGGGCACATCGACCACGCCTGAGATATGACCCTGGCACGGCGCAGTGCCGAGGATCGAATAGGCCTGCGCGCCGGAGTAGCCGAACTTCTTCAGATACTCGATCGCGTTGAGGCAGGCCTGGCGATAGGCGATGTGGACATCGAGGTAATGCTGCTTGCCGGCCTCGTCCACCGAGATGCCTTCGAAGATCAGGAAGTCCTTGTAGTTCGGCGTGATCGGCGACGGCTTGAAGATCGGATTCTTGATGCCGTACTTCGCGACGCCGTCCTTGATGATTTCGACCTTGATGTGCAGCCAGCCGGCCATCTCGATCGCGCCGCAGAAGGTGATCTCACCGTCTCCCTGGCTGAAGTGCAGGTCACCCATCGAGAGGCCGCCGCCGGGCACATAGACCGGGAAGTATATCTTCGAGCCGCGCGAGAGGTCCTTGATGTCGCAATTGCCGCCATGTTCGCGTGGCGGCACGGTGCGTGCACCTTCCGCGCCGATCTTGGCCTTCACGTCGCCCTTGGCACGGCCGCCATGCGCGGTCGGACCAAACGGCGGATTGGCGAGTCCGGGCACGCGGGTCGGGTTGGTCGCGATCAACTCGGCCTCGCGCGCGTTCCAGGTCGCGAGCATCTTCGGGTCCGGCAGGCAGCCGATCAGGCCGGGATGGATCAGGCCGGCGAAATTGACGCCGGGCACGTGGCGCGAGGAGGTGTAGAGACCCTTGATGTCCCAGATCGATTTCTGCGCCAGCGGGAAATGATCGGTGAGGAAGCCGCCGCCGTTCTGCTTGGAGAAGAAGCCGTTGAAGCCCCACAGGCTCTCCTTCAGCGGGCCGACGTCGAGCAGATCGACCACCAGGAGGTCGCCGGGCTCGGCGCCCTTGACGCCGATCGGACCGGACAGGAAGTGCACGATCGAGAGATCGATGTCGCGCACGTCGTCGGCGGAATCGTTGTTCTTGATGAAGCCGCCGGTCCAGTCATAGGTCTCGATGATGAAGTCATCGCCGGGATTAACCCATGCCACGATCGGAATGTCCGGGTGCCAGCGGTTATGCACCATGTCGTTGTCGTAAGCCGATTTGGTGAGATCGACCTTGATGAGTGTCTCTGGCATCAAAAGCTCCCCTTTTTTCACTTTCCTTGGTTAGACGGACAGATACTTCGAGATCTGCGCGGCATCGACGGCATTGCGCGGATCGTCGCGGACGATCTCGCCGTTCTCGATGACGAGCACACGGTCGGCGATGTCGAGGGCAAAGCTCAGCACCTGCTCGGAGACGACGATCGAGAGGCCACGCTCGTCGCGGATGCGCTTTAGGGTGCGCGCCATGTCCTTGATGATCGAGGGCTGGATGCCTTCAGTCGGCTCGTCCAGCAGCAGCACTTTCGGCTTGGTGGCGAGCGCGCGGGCGATCGCGAGCTGCTGCTGCTGACCGCCGGACAGATTGCCGCCGCGGCGGTTCTTCATCTCGAGCAGCACCGGGAACAGCTCGTAGATGTCGCCTGGCACCTCGGACTCACCGCGCACGACGAGGCCGGTCTCGATGTTCTCCTTCACCGTCATGGTGGAGAAGATCATGCGGCCCTGCGGGACATAGGCAAGCCCCTTCGCCACCCGCTCATAGCTTTCGAGCTTGTTGAGCTCGGTGCCGTCCATGGTCACCGAACCGCTCTTGGCCGGCAGAATGCCCATCAGCGACTTCATCAGCGTGGTCTTGCCCATGCCGTTACGGCCCATGATCGCCACGATCTCGTTGGGCGCGACCGAGACGTTGAGGCCGTGCAGCACCTCGCTCTGGCCATAAGCGACATGAAGTTCGGAGATTGCCAGCATGATCGCCTCCTAGAGCCGGATGCTTTTCTTCACCTCTCCCGTAGGGAGAGGTCGGCGCGTAGCGCCGGGTGAGGGAATCAGGTCCCACGAGAGCGCGAGCCCCCTCACCCGGATCGCATCTTTCGATGCGATCCGACCTCTCCCCGCTGGGGAGAGGTCGACGGTGCGCGTGGCGGCGGCTATGCGAAACGTCATGCTCAATGTCCGAGATAGACTTCGATGACCTTCGGATCGTTCTTGACGTGCTCCATCGTTCCCTCGGACAGGATCTGTCCCTGGTGCAGCACGGTGACCTTGTGGGCGATGTCCTCGACGAACTTCATGTCGTGCTCGATGACGAGCACGGAGCGGCCCTTGATGATGCGGTTGAGCAGTTCGGCGGTCTTGGCGCGCTCGGATACGCTCATGCCGGCGACAGGCTCGTCCAGCATCAGGAGGTCCGGATCCTGGATCAGCAGCATGCCGATCTCCAGCCATTGCTTCTGGCCGTGACTCAACTCGTCGGCGTAGGTGTCGAGGCGGTCCTTCAGGAAGATCATCTCGGCGACTTCCTCGACGCGCTGTTTCACGGTGGCGTCGCGCTGGAAGGTGAGCGAGCCGAAGACGGTGCGGCCGCGCGGGAAGGAGATTTCGAGGTTCTCGAACACGGTGAGGTCCTCGAACACCGACGGCGTCTGGAACTTGCGGCCGACGCCGGCCTGCACGATCTCGTTCTCGCGTAGTTTCGTCAGCTCCTTGCCGCGAAACTGGATCGAGCCTGACGTGGCTTTGGTCTTGCCGCAAATCAGGTCGAGCACGGTGGTCTTGCCGGCCCCGTTGGGGCCGATGATGACGCGGATCTCGTTGTCCTCGACATAGAAGGAGAGATCGTTGACTGCCTTGAAGCCGTCGAAGGAAACGGTGAGCCCGGAGACCGCGAGCAGGAAATCCTTGGGCTGATGACCGATGAGCATGACCACTCCTCACTCCGCCGGTGTGCCGTCGGCGACTGGGAAGCCGTTGCCGGGTTTTGATTTCCGCGAGGCCAGCAGGCGGTCGATATGCGGCTGGACATAGTCCTGCCAGATGCCTGAGAGCCCGTTCGGGAACGCGAGCACGACCGCGATGAACAACGCGCCGAGGCCAAACAGCCAGAGCTGCGGGAAGGATTCCGACAGGCTGGTCTTGGCAAAGTTCACCAGCAGCGAACCCCAGACCGCGCCGAAGATCGACATCCGGCCTCCAACGGCGGTGTAGATCACCATCTCGATCGACGGCACGATGCCGACGAAAGACGGCGACATGAAACCGACTTCGAGCGTGAACATCGCGCCGCCGATCGCGGCGAAGATCGCGGCGGCGCAGAAGGCAAAGATCTTGAAATTGGCGACGCTGTAGCCGGAGAAGCGGACGCGGTCCTCTTGCTCGCGCATCGCCACCAGGATGCGGCCAAGCTTCGTCAGGCGGATGAACTGTGCGGCTATGATGCAGGCGAACAGCAGCACGACCTCGATGAAGTAGAGGATGAACTTGGCATGGTCGGTGCGAATGTCCCAGCCGTGTAAGGTGCGCAGGTCGGTGATGCCGTTGATGCCGCCGGTGTAGCCCTGCTGTCCGACGATCAGGATGGTCATGATCGCGGCGATCGCCTGGGTGATGATCGCGAAATAGACGCCGCCGACGCGCCGCTTGAACATCGCCGCGCCGATGATGAAGGCAAAGATGCCGGGTACCAGGATGATCGCGATCAGCGTGATCGGGAAGCTGTGGAACGGCTTCCAGAAGAAGGGGAGCTGCGTGAGCTGATTCCAGTCCATGAAATCGGGAATGCCCGGTGTCGACTGGATCTTGGTGTTCTCGACGCTGGAGGCCTCGAGCTTCAGGTACATCGCCATGCAGTAGCCACCGAGGCCGAAGAACACGCCCTGCCCCAGGCTCAAAATGCCGCCATAGCCCCAGCACAGCACGAGGCCAATTCCGACGAAGGCGTAGGTGAGATATTTGGCGACCAGGTTGAGGCGGAAGATATCCAGCGACAGCGGCAGGATGACGAAGAGGAGTAGCGCGAGCGCGACGAAGCCGATCAGCTCGGAGCGATTCAAAAAGCGCGAGTTGATGATCATGACCAGAGCCTGCTTGTTCTTATTTGCGGACCTTGAGTGCAAACAGTCCCTGCGGCCGCATCATCAGGATCGCGACGATCGCCAACAGGGTGAGCACCTTCGCCATCGAGCCCGACAGGAAGAACTCCATGGTCGACTGCGCCTGCGAGATGGTGAAGGCGGACGCGATGGTGCCGACCAGCGAGGCCGCTCCGCCGAACACGACGACGAGGAAAGTGTCGACGATGTAGAGCTGGCCGGCGGTCGGTCCCGTGGAGCCGATCATGGTGAAGGCCGAGCCCGCGATGCCGGCGATGCCGCAGCCGAGGCCGAAAGTGTAACGGTCGACCTTCTCGGTGTTGATGCCGACGGCGCCGGCCATCACGCGGTTCTGCACGACGGCGCGGACCTGACGTCCCCAACGCGACCAGAACAGCACATAGGCGACCACGATGGTGATCAGGACGGTCAGCCCCATCACGAACATGCCGTTGATCGGAATCTGGATCGCGTCGGTCGTCTGCCAGGAACCCATCATCCACTCCGGCAGTTCGACGCCGACCTCGCGGGCGCCGAACACCGAGCGATAGGCCTGCTGCAGGATCAGGCTGAGGCCCCAGGTCGCAAGCAGCGTATCCAGCGGGCGCTTGTAGAGATGGCGTATCAACGCCCATTCGACGAGCATGCCGAGCGCGCCGGAGGCGATGAACGCCAACGACATCGCGACGAAGAAATAGCCGGGAAACAGCGCGGGCAGATATTGCTGGAAGGCGCTCGACGTCATCCAGGTGACATAGGCGCCGAGGATCATGAACTCGCCATGGGCCATGTTGATGACGCCCATCTGGCCGAAGATGATGGCGAGCCCCAGCGCCATCAGCACGTAGACCGAGAACAGGATCAGTCCGGCAAAGCCTTGCATCGCGAAGATGGCGCCGAGATCGCTGAGCGAATAGTCACCGAACATGATCCGTCCTCTGCATGGGTCAGGCCTGCGCCCGCGCTTGGCGCGTGCGTTGGCGATCGCGTGGGCCGACCGGCCCACGCCGCTTGCGAGTTGGGAGAAGCGCTCAGCCGAGGCGCGTTCTCACTGATAGCCCTTCGGGAACGGGTCGGGCTCGACGAGATCGGCGGTCTCGTAGATCAGTTCGTACTGGCCGTCCGCCTTGGCGCGGCCGACGCGCGTCTTCGACCAGAGGTGATGGTTCTCGTGGATACGGACATAGCCTTCCGGCGCGCCCTTGAACTCGACGCCCGGCGAGGCCGCCGCGACCTTGTCGATGTCGAAGCTGCCGGCCTTCTCCACCGTCAGCTTCCACAACCACGAGCCGAGATAGGCAGCCTGGGTGACGTCACCGATCACCGTTTTCTCGCCCCACATCTTCTTGAAGGCAGAGACGAAGGCCTTGTTGTTGGGATTGTCGAGCGACTGGAAATACTTCATGCAGGCATAGGCGCCTGCGATGTTTTCACCGCCGATGCCGTCGATCTCGTCTTCGGTCACCGATATCGTCAGCAGCGTCTGCTTGGAGAGGTCGATGCCGGCCGCTTTGAGCTGCTTGTAGAAAGCGACGTTGGAGCCGCCGACGATGATGGCGTAGATCACGTCCGGCTTGGTCAATTTGATCTTGTTGATGACCGAGTTGAACTGAGTGTGGCCGAGCGGGAAGTATTCCTCGCCGACCACCTTGGCGCCCTGCAAATGGCCTTCGATGTGCTTGCGCGCGATCTTGTTGGAGGTGCGCGGCCAGATGTAGTCGGAGCCGAGCAGATAGAACGTCTTGGCGCCCTTGGTCTTGTTGACCCAGTCGAGGCCCGCGATGATCTGCTGGGTAGCTTCCTGGCCGGTGTAGATCACGTTCTTGGACTGCTCGAGGCCTTCATAGAAGGTCGGGTAGTAGAGCATGCCATTATACTGCTCGAACACCGGCAGCACCGCCTTGCGCGAGGCCGAGGTCCAGCAGCCCATCACGGCGGCGCATTTGTCGTTGACGAGGAGCTTCTTCGCCTTCTCGGCGAAGGTCGGCCAGTCGCTGGCGCCGTCCTCCTGGATGAACTTGATCTTGCGGCCGAGCACGCCCCCGGCGGCATTGATCTGCTCGATTGCCAGTTTTTCCGCTTCGACCGATCCGGTCTCCGAGATCGCCATGGTGCCGGTGACGGAGTGCAGGATGCCGACGGTCACTTCGCTATCGGTGACGGCAAGGCCAGTGGTATTGACCGCGGACGTTGCCGGACCCTCTGCGAACGAGGCGCGCGGAAGCATCGAGATGGCCGGCAGCGCCGCCATTCCCATCAGTAGCTTGCGCCGAAGCGGCGACTTCAGGCCCGGTTTCTTTTCGTCTGACATGAGCACCCCAGTGGTTCGAGAACGCGCTTAATGGTCAGGCGAGGATTGCCCAGATTTGTGCAGCGCACTGATACGCAAGATTGCGTATACTGCACCGCAAAATAGCGACGTAGGTTCTGGTACGGGATTTGCGAGCAGGACGGGCGGGACTACCGGGCGGGACCGACGTCGGCTCAGGAGGTGGGGAATTGGCAGGGCGGCAGCGGATAGACCGCGTCAGGCGCCAGTATAATCAGTGGGTTGCCAACCAGACGCTGGAGGATTATGCGCTGCGCTTCACCGCAAAGAGCGCGCGCCGCTGGTCCGCCGGCCGTGTTGCCAACACTGCGTTAGGTGCGATCTCATTCCTGGCGCTGGAAGCGATTGGCGGCACCATCACGCTGAACTATGGCGCGATGAACGCGACCGCGGCCATCCTCGTGGTCAGCGCCATCATCTTCTGCTGCGGACTGCCGATCGCCTATAACGCCGCCAAGTTCGGCATCGACATCGATCTCTTAACCCGCGGCGCCGGCTTCGGCTATATCGGCTCGACCATCACCTCGCTGATCTACGCCTCCTTCACCTTCATCTTCTTTGCGATCGAGGCAGTGATCCTGGCGACCGCGCTCGAAATGTGTTTCGGCATCCCGCGGCCGATCGGCTATGTCATCAGCGCAGTCGTGATCATCCCGCTGGTGGTCTACGGCATCACCCTGATCAGCCGCTTCCAGTTGTGGACGCAGCCGATCTGGATCGTGCTGCATATCCTGCCCTTTGCCGCGATCGCCTACGCCCATCCGCGCTCGTTCATCGAATGGCGCAATTTTTCCGGCGAGCATGGCAACCCATCCGGCCAGCTCGACCTCTTGCTGTTCGGCACTGCGGCCTCCGTGGTGTTCTCGCTGGTGGCGCAGATCGGCGAACAGGTCGACTTCCTCCGCTTCCTGCCACGCGACCGGCGCACGTCGCGGCGGGCGTGGTGGATCGCGCTGCTCAGCGCAGGGCCCGGCTGGATCGTCCTCGGCGCCCTGAAGCTGCTGGCCGGATCGTTCCTCGCCTTCTTCGCGCTGAGTCACGGCGTCTCCTATGAGCACGCCGCCGAGCCCGCCAACATGTACCTGGAGGCCTATCGCTACGTGCTGTCGCAGCCGGATCTGGCGCTGGCGCTGACGGGAACGTTTGTGATCCTGTCGCAGGTCAAGATCAACGTGACCAACGCCTATGCCGGCTCGATCGCCTGGTCGAATTTCTTTTCCCGCCTCACCCACAGCCATCCCGGCCGCGTGGTCTGGCTGGTCTTCAACGTGGTCGTTGCGCTGCTGTTGATGGAGATCGGCGTCTACAAGGCGCTGGAGCAGACACTCGCGCTCTATTCCAATGTCGCGATCGCCTGGGTCGGTGCGCTCGTTGCTGACCTCGTCATCAACAAGCCGCTGGGCCTGCGGCCGCAGCACATCGAGTTCAAGCGCGCGCATCTCTGCGACATCAACCCGGTCGGCGTCGGCGCGATGCTGATTGCGACCATCGTCTCGATCAGCGCCTTCTACGGCGTGTTCGGGCCAACGGCAAAGGCGCTGTCCGCCTTCGTCGCGCTGGCGGTGGCGTTTATCGTTGCGCCGCTGATCGCCTGGGCTACCGACGGCAAATACTACATCGCGCGCAAGCCGAAACGGAGCTGGCAGAACCTCGAGCAGATCCAGTGCTGCATCTGCGAGCATTCGTTCGAGCCCGAAGACATGGCCGCCTGCCCCGCCTATGCCGGCCCGATCTGCTCCTTGTGCTGCTCGCTCGACGCGCGCTGCCATGACCTGTGCAAGCCGCATGCGCGCATCCAGTCGCAGGTGTCGGAGACATTGGGCAAATTGCTGCCGCAGCCGATCTATGCCCGCATCAATTCGCAGCTCGGGCATTATCTCGGCGTGTTCGCGGTCTCGGCGGGCCTTGTCGGGCTGGTGCTCGGGCTGATCTACCTGCAGACCTCGGCCACCGTGCAAGCCGGCAACCTGTTGTCGGACGTGCTGTGGAAAGTGTTCTTTGCGCTGATCATCATCATCGGCGTGGTGGCTTGGCTGTTCGTGCTGGCGCAGCAGAGCCGGCGCGCGGCGGAGGAAGAGACCCGACGGCAGACCGCGCTGCTGATCCAGGAGATCGATGCCCACAAGCGAACCGACGCCGAACTGCAGCGCGCCAAGGAAGTCGCCGAGTCCGCCAACCTCGCCAAGAGCCGCTATGTCGTCGGCCTGAGCCACGAATTGCGCTCGCCGCTGAACGCGATCTCCGGCTATGCGCAACTGCTGGAGCAGGACAATACCCTGCAGACGCGGCCGCGCGAACAGGTCCGCGTGGTCCGTCGCAGCGCCGACCATCTCTCCGGCTTGATCGACGGCATCCTCGACATCTCCAAGATCGAGGCCGGCCGGCTTTATCTCTCGCGCGACGAGGTCCGGCTGAACGATTTCCTCGACCAGCTCGTCGGCATGTTCCGTCTGCAGGCAGCCGCGAAAGGCATCGATTTCGTGTTCAAGCGGCCGGCGGTGCTGCCGGTCGTGGTCTATGCCGACGAGAAGCGGCTGCGGCAAATCCTGATCAACCTGCTGTCGAACGCGATCAAGTTCACGCAAACCGGCCACGTGCAGTTCGTCGTGCACTACCGCAGCCCGGTCGCCGAGTTCGAGGTGATCGACACCGGCCCGGGCATCCAGCCTGACGATCTCGAGCGCATCTTCGCGCCGTTCGAACGTGGCGCGCTCGGCGTCTCGCAGCCGCAGACCGGCACCGGTCTCGGGCTCACCATCAGCCGGCTGCTGGCGGGCGTGATGGGCGGCGACATCAAGGTGACCAGCACCGTTGGCGCCGGCAGCACCTTCCGCGTCAAGATATTGCTGTCGGAAGTGACAAACCCGCGGCGCAGCGCGCCGACCGATGCGCCGGTCTATGGCTATCATGGCCCGCGCAAGACCGTCCTGATCACTGACGACGATCCGACCCACCGCGATCTCTTGCGCGAAGTGCTGGCGCCGCTCGGCTTCATCCTGCTCAGCGCGCCCGATGGTCCCGGGTGCCTCGCGCTAGCGCAGCATTGCCGGCCCGACCTGTTCCTGCTCGACATCTCCATGCCCGGCATGGACGGCTGGACTGTTGCCGAGGCGCTGCGCTCGGCCGGCCATCACCAGGCACGCATCCTGATGATCTCGGCGAGCGCGCTGGAAGCGCATGGCGCCCCGCTCGCGCAACCGTTCCACGACGGCTACCTGATGAAGCCGATCGATATCCCGCGCCTGTTAGAGACCATCCGCCTGCTGCTCAAGCTCGACTGGCAGCACGATGCCGACGAGGTGCCCGTGCCGCAGTGGCAGCCGGAGAGCGGCTCGCGGCCGCCGGTGAAATATATCGAGGAACTGATCGGCCTCGGGCAATTGGGCTATATCCGCGCGATCCAGCTGAAACTCGACGAGATCGGCACTGAACATCCCGAGCATACCGATTTCGTCTCGCAGATGCGCTCATTGGTCGATCGCTTCGACCTCGATCAGTACATGGCGACCCTGAAGGCGCTGCACAGCTATGACCACTGAAACCAAGAAGCGAGACGTCGCGCTCGTCGTCGACGACTCCCCGGAGACGCTGCGGCTCCTGACTGACGCGCTCGACGGCGCCGGCATGACCGTGATGGTGGCGCTCGACGGCGCCTCCGCGATGCGGATCGTCGACCAGATCACGCCCGACATCGTGCTGCTCGACGCCGTCATGCCCGGCATGGATGGTTTCGAGACCTGCCGCCGGCTGAAGCGCGATGCCGGGCTCGACCATGTGCCGATCATCTTCATGACAGGCCTCGCCGAGACCGAGCACATCGTGCGCGGATTGGAAGCCGGCGGTGTCGATTACGTGACCAAGCCGATCGTGGTGCAGGAAATGCTGGCGCGCATCCGCGTCCACCTCGCCAATGCGAGACTTACGCAGAGCGCGCGCGCTGCGCTCGACGTCTCCGGACGCTATCTGCTCGCGGTCAACGGCCACGGCAGGATCTTGTGGGCGACGCCGCAGGCGCAAAGGCTGCTGTCGGACACGCTGGCGGAGGACGGCGACGACCTCGCGCTGCCCGATCCGATCCCGCAATGGCTTGAGCAGACGCAGAAGGGAAAGGCTGCAGCGAAGACCACGACCATGGCCTCGTTTCCAGCCAACGAGCAATTGCGGCTGCAATATATGGGTAAGCTTGGCGTCAACGAATTCCTGCTGCGGCTGGCGAAGGACACCAGCGCCGACATGCCGGCGGAATTCTCTAGCGAGCTCGGCCTCACCACGCGCGAGGGCGAGGTGCTGTCATGGCTCTCCAAGGGCAAGACCAACCGCGACATCGCGCAAATCCTGGGGCTCAGCCCGCGCACAGTCGACAAGCATCTGGAGCAGATCTATTCCAAACTCGGGGTGGAGAACCGCACCGCGGCAGCGGCGATCGCGGTCAATGCGAGGAATAGGAGGTCGTGAACGCAAACTAAGCCATCCGTCATTGCGAGCGTAAGCGAAGCAATCCATCTCTCCACTTGCGGAGACATGGATTGCTTCGTCGCTTCGCTCCTCGCAATGACGGCGCTACTTATCAAGCACGCTGATATCCGCCACCAGCACCGTGCCCGTCGCAGATTCCGTGATGTAGAGCCGGTCGCAGTTCTCGCCGCCAATGGCAACGTTGGTGACGGCATTCCCTGCGCAGGACTTGATACGCGCGATCAGCTCGCCTGACAGTGCGAACACGAAGACGTGGCCGAGCGAGACATGGGCGACGAACAGCCGGCCGGCTTTATCCATTGTGATCCCATCCGGACCGCCGGGGCCGAACATCGAGCAGAAACGGCCGACTTTCGACACGCTGCCGTCCTTCATGAACGGCGCGCGCCACACCGCGTTGTCGCGGGTCATCGCAACGAACAACACGGCCTCTTGCGGATCGAGCACCAATCCGTTGGGGCTGATGCCGGTGTTGATCAGGCAATCGAGCTGCCCGCTCGCGCGCAGGCGATAAACCCGGCCGCTCGGATCGTGCAGCCCGGTCTGGCCCTGGTCGGTGAAATAGATGTCGCCGTTGGAGGCGATGTGCAGATCGTTGCAGCCGCGGAAAGATTCCGAATTGCGCGACGTCAGGACCGGAAGCATCCGCCCTGCCCGCGCGTCGAGCTCCATGATACCGTGCCGGTAATCGGCGACGAGGATACGGCCTTTGGAATCGATCTTCAGCCCGTTCGGCCATCCCTGATACTCGACGGCCAGCGACCATTTCTTATTTGGCGAAATTTTGAAGATGCGGCCGAAGGGGATGTCGACAATGTAGAGATTGCCGTCGGCGTCGAAGGACGGCCCTTCGATAAAGCAATCGGTTGGCTGACCCGGGCGATTGGCATCGGCCCACTCGGTTGACTGCTTGCGGCGGAATTCGTCCGGCATGGCGGAGAAGATCGTGGTCTCGATCAATTTCGGCGGCGTTTCCAGGTACAGCATTTCTTGGTTCACCCGTTAGCGGAACGGACGGCACCATAGAGGACGTCCTTGACACAGTCGACCGCCTCTCCGCCGTCATTGCGAGGAGCGTAGCGACGAAGCAATCCATCTCCCCCCGCATGGAGAGATGGATTGCTTCGCTTCGCTCGCAATGATGTTGTGGACGGCCCCACCTAAACGGCATCAAGTGCCAAAACGTGGTCGCCGGAGCGCCACAAAGAGGGAGGCCGTCGGTGGTGAAGTTTATCAGAGCAGCGATTGATCTGGGCAAGAACTATTTTCAGGTTCACGGGCTTGAGAGCGAAGACGGGCGGTCAATCTCGCGGAAGGTGAAGCGTTCGAAGATGCATGAGGTCTTTTCGCAGATCGAGCCCTGCCAGGTTGGCATGGAGGCCTGCGGTTCAGCGCATTATTGGGCTCGCCAACTGGCCGCTCTAGGGCACGAGGTGGTTCTGATACCACCGGCTTACATCAAGCCGTACGTCAAGCGGGGCAAGAATGACGTGGTCGACGCGGCGGCGATCTGCGAGGCGATGTCGCGACCGGATATGCGCTTCGTCCCAATCAAGAGTGCCGACCAGCAAGCCGTTCTGATGCTGCACAAGACCCGCGAGCTGCTGGTCAAGCAGCGCACGATGGCGGTCAACGCCGTGCGCGGCCACCTTGCCGAGTTCGGTATTGTCGCGGCCAAGGGCATAGGGCACGTCGATGAACTGCTGGCGCTGGCGAAGGCGGATGCTGCACTTCCACCCATTGCCATGGCCGCGGTGGCCTGCCTGGCTCGACATCTGGAAGGGCTCGAGGTGTCGATCGCGGCCGTGGAGGAAGAGATCGCCAGGGCGCACAGACAAAATCCGATCAGCCGTGTGCTCGACGAGATCCCCGGCGTTGGGACGCTGATTGCGTCGGTGGTCGCGGCCAGTGTTCCTGATCCGGGCGTGTTCAAATCCGGGCGCGACTTCGCAGCATGGCTCGGTCTGACGCCCAGGCAAAACTCGAGCGGCGGCAAGGAGAAGCTCGGTGCAATTACCAAGCAGGGCAACCGCTACATCCGCAAAATGCTTGTTACGGGGGCGACTTCGGTGCTGCGTGTCGCACGCAAGCGCAAAGGCTCTTTCGCCGACTGGATCAACGCGCTGCGGGCCAGGAAGCCTGAGCGGCTAGTAGCCGTGGCTCTGGCCAACAAGCTGGCGAGGATCTGCTGGGCGATCATGACCACAGGCGAGGGCTTCCGTACCGACACGTATGTCAAGGCTTGAGCGCACCTCACCATCGCAAACAGCACTCCAACGGAGGATGCCGGGTTACGTTTGGTAAGCACGAAAGAAGTGATGAGCGATACGGTCACCACCGAAAGCCATGGACACCCCGACAACGTCACGAGCCGCCAAGCTCGCCGCAATGATAGGGGCCACGGCAATCGGATTTCATCAGGGCCAGCGGTCATAAACCCGCACCAACAGGCCGGACATATGACCGAAGCAGACCAGCTCGTTCGACACTTCAAAAAGTGCTTGCCAATAGGGGCCGTCCACATATGACGTGGGGAGAGATCTAGTTGGCAGCAGCCAACGGAGGCTGCTCAGAATCTCGCGCTCCCGTCTGCGCAATCAGCCGCTTCAATTCCGGAATACAAGACCCGCAATTGGTGCCGGCCTTGAGTTGCGCGCCGATCTCCGCAGGAGAGCCCGCGCCGGCGGCGATTGTGTCGCAGATCGTGGCGCGGCCGACGCCGAAGCAGGCGCAGACGATCGGGCCGGCGTTGGCGACGCCGTCCGCCGATTTGCCTGACAGCAACATGCGACGCTGCGCATCGCTGAGTGCATCGGCAGCAAACAAGCCTTTCACCACGTTCCAGTCGCCGGCATCATCGGCGGGACCGAGGAACAGGCAGGTTTCGATGCGGCCGGCGTTGAAGGAGGCGCCGCGGTAGATGCCGCCGCCGAAATCCTGGTATTCGGCAAGATCGCCTTCGGTGTTCATCCTGAGCCAGAGCTGCCAGCCGAGCAGGTCGGCATTATCAGCGAACAGATAGCCGTGACCGCCATTGACCGCGACGCGCGCGACCCAGGCATGAACAGGCAATTGCAGCGGTTGGCGCGACAGCGCAAAGCCGCGGAACACATATTCGTAAGGAGCGATCGAAGCCGGCGTCGCCTTGTTCTCGGGCTGGCCGGAGAACGGATCGGTGAAGGGCGCGACCAGCGATCCAACGCGGGCGTCGGTCGCAGTGGCCTCGCTCCAATGGATCGGCGCAAACAGCATGCCGCGCTGCTGACGCTCGCTGACGACGACGCGCAGCGTGCATTGCCCATAATCGGTGGTGACGCGTGCAAAGCTGCCATCGCTGACGCCATAGCGCAGGGCGTCGTCAGGATGCACCTCGACGAACGGCTCCGGCAGATGCTGGCCGAGTCTCGGGCTCGCGCCGGTACGCGTCATCGTGTGCCACTGATCGCGGATGCGGCCGGTGTTGAGCCGCAGCGGCCGCGCCGGCGTCGTCTCGGTCCGCAGCGTCGGAATCTCCGGCGCGACCAACCGCGCCTTGCGATCATTGGCGAAGAAGCCGCCTTCGGCGAAGAAGCGTGGCTGCGGCGACGCATCCCGCCGCATCGGCCATTGCACGGGCGCCATCGCGTCAAAAGCCTCGTCCGACAGCGACGTCAGCGCGCCGATGTCGAAATCCCTGATGCCGTTGTTCTCGAACGCCGAGAGCGCCGCGTGCTCGCGGAAGATATCCGCGGCGGACTTGAAGTCGAAGGCGGCGCCAAAACCAAGGCGCCTTGCGACCTCGCAAAGGATCCACCAGTCCGGCTGCGCTTCGCCCGGAGATTCCAGGAACGCGCGCTGGCGCGAGATGCGGCGCTCGGAATTGGTCACCGTGCCGGATTTCTCGCCCCAAGCCTGCGCGGGCAACAACACATGCGCGCCCACATCGACAGTGTCGTTGGAGCGAACATTCTCCGACACCACGAACAGTTCGAGCTTCCGCAATGCCTCACGCGCGGCATCGGCATCCGGCAGCGATACTGCCGGGTTGGTGCCCATCACCCACAACGCCTTGATCTCGCCGCGCCCGATCGCCTCGAACATCTGCACCGCCTTCAACCCCTCATGGGTTGCGATGCGCGGCGCCTTCCAGAACCGGCGGACGCGGTCGATATCCGGCGGCGTGAAGACCATATGGGCGGCAAGCTGGTTGGCGAGCCCACCAACTTCGCGCCCGCCCATCGCGTTCGGCTGGCCCGTCAGCGAGAACGGCGACGCGCCGATCTTGCCGATGCGACCCGTGGCGAGATGGCAGTTCAGGATGGCGTTGACCTTATCGGTGCCCTGCGCCGACTGGTTGACGCCCTGCGAATACAAGGTGACGACGCGCGGCGTGCTTGCGAACATCTTGAAGAACGCCGCGACGTCCTGCTCGGGAAGCCCGGTTGCCAGCGCCGTCGCGCCGACACTGCCGGCCGTGCCGCGGGCGCGCGCCAGCGCCTCGTCGAAACCGCTCGTGTAGCGCTCGATATAGGCGTGATCGAGCGCGCCGCTGTCCACGAGATGGACCAGCAGGCCGCAGAACAATGCGGTGTCGGTCCCGGGCTTCAGGCCGAGGAAGAGATCGGCATCTTCCGATGTATCGGTGCGGCGTGGATCGATCACCACGATGCGCGCGCCGCGCTGCTGCTTGTTGGCGAGCATGCGCTGGAACAGCACCGGATGGCACCAGGCGGCGTTGGAGCCGACCAGCACCAGGAGGTCGGCCTGCTCGAGATCCTCGTAACAGCCGGGCACGGTGTCGGCGCCGAAGGCGCGGCGATGGCCGGCCACGGAGGACGACATGCACAGCCGCGAATTGGTGTCGACATTGGCGCTGCCGATGAAACCCTTCATCAGCTTGTTGGCGACATAGTAATCTTCGGTCAGCAACTGCCCGGAGAGATAGAATGCGACGGCGCCGGGGCCATCGCGCGCGATGATGTGCTTGAAGCGATGCGCGACATGGTCGAGCGCGTCGCTCCAGGCGATGCGCTCCATCCCCTTGTCGCAGCGGATCATCGGATAGAGCAGCCGGTTGTCCAGCCCCAGCGTCTCGCCGAGGGCGGAGCCCTTCGAGCACAGGCGGCCGAAATTGGCGGGATGATCGGGATCGCCCGCGATCGCGGCGCCGCCCTTGCCGTCAGGCGTCGCCAGCACGCCGCAGCCGACGCCGCAATAGGCGCAGGTGGTATTGACGGTGCGAAGCGCGGGATCGGCTGCGCTCATGCTGCCTCCGCCAGCGAACGGCCGAACATCATGTCGCCGCGGATCTTGGCAATCGGCCTCGCGCTGCGGATCAGGTCGAGATACCAGAGCGCATCTGACGTGTCGCCGATCAGGACCGCGCCGGTCAGGCGTCCGTCTGCAATCACCAGCTTCTTGTAGCTGCCGTGGTTAACGTCGCTGAACACGATGCTCTCGCTGCCCTCGGCGCCCATGAAATCGCCGGCGGAAAACACGCTGACACCGGACACTTTCAAATTGGTTGCCACGATGCTGCCGGCATAGGCGACATCCTGTCCGGCAAGATGCCGCGCCAGCACCCGCGCCTGCTCATAGGCCGGCTCGACGAGGCCGTAGCAGATGCCGCGATGCTCGGCGCATTCGCCGATCGCGAACACGCCTTCGGCGCCGGTCTGTAAGCAATCGTCAACCACGATGCCACGATTGACGACAATGCCGGCTTCCTTTGCCAGCGCGATGTTCGGCCGGATGCCGGCGGCGAAGATCACCGCGTCCGCCTTGATCAATCGTCCGTCTGCAAGCTCGACACCTTCGACACGGTTCTCGCCGTGGATGCGCGCGGTGCTGGCCTCGAGCAGGATCTCGATGCCTTTCTGCTCGACCAGCGATTTCAGGAGCGCGCCCGCCGGTGCATCGAGCTGGCGCTCCATCAATCGGTCCATCAGGTGCACCAGCGTCACTGGCGCCCCCGCTTTCGCCAGCCCATAGGCCGCCTCGAGCCCGAGCAGGCCGCCGCCGATCACGACCACGCGCGTCTTGCGCGCGGCGAGCGCCAGCAACAGGTCGACGTCGCGGCTATCGCGGAACGTATGCACGCCGGCGAGCTCGGCGCCGGCCACGTTGAGCCGCAGCGCCGACGAGCCGGTGGTCAGGACCAGCTTCGAGAAGGTGATGCTCTCCTCGCCTTCGATCTTCAATTCGCGGCGGCCGACATCGATCTCGGTGGCGATGCAGCCATATTTCAGCGTCACGCCGCGGTCGCGCCACCACGATGCCGGCTGCAGCTCGATATCCTCCGACGTGGTCTCGCCGGCAAGGACGGAAGACAACAGCACACGGTTATAGGCGAGCCGCGGCTCGCTGCCGATCACCGCGACGGCGTAGCGCCCGAGCGCCACCTTCGACAATTCGTCGACCAGGCGCGCGGCCGCCATCCCATTGCCGACAATGACCAGCGGTTCGCTCACGGCGCTTCCTCTATTCGGCAGCCTGCGTGCCGCCGTAAGCTTCCGAAATCATATAGCCGGACAGCGTGCCGTAGGCAGCAGTCCAGGCGTCCGCGATCTCTGGCGTCCAGCCTTCGCCGAGGCCCTTTTCCAAGGTCCACAACAGCGCACCACCTACAACGGAATAGTGCTCCGCCTTGGTCCCGTAGCTCACATGCCGCTTGGCGAGCGCGCTTGCGGCGGGCAGCACGGATTGCAGATTGCTGAGCCCATTCACCACCACAGCCAGCACCGCCATCAGCTTCTTGCGCTGTTCAGTCATGTCGTCCGGAAACATCGCCCTCACCGTCGGTGCGACCTCGAACAGGCGATCATAGAAGAGGACCGCGGCCTGCTCGGAAATCGGCGCGACCTTCGAAAAACTCTCTTGCACGAGCTTGACTTGCTCCGGTGTCATGCTTTCTCTCCATCTCCACGCGTCGTGCGCGGGCTTGACCTACGCATCCATCCCAGAAAATCTTCTGCCTTCGATGGACTGCCGCGTCATTTTTGCGAAGACGCGCTGCGCGCTCTAGCCCGGCAATAACGACTGCCGGCTACGCCGCTTCCACGAAGCGATGCCGCTCGTAAAGGAATTCGAGCACCCGCTGCCGGCACTTGAGGTAGCCGGAGTTGGTGGCAAGCTCGAGCCGCTTGCGCGGGCGCGCCAGCGGCACTTCCAGCACTTCACCGATCCGTGCGCTCGGGCCGTTGGTCATCATTACAATGCGGTCCGACAGCAGCACCGCCTCGTCGACGTCATGAGTGATCATCAAAATGGTGTTGCCGAGCTTCTGGTGCAGGGCCATCACGGAATCTTGCAGATGCGCGCGGGTCAGCGCATCGAGCGCGCCGAAGGGCTCGTCGAGCAAGAGCACCTTCGGCTCCATCGCGAGCGCCCGCGCAATGCCGACGCGCTGCTTCATGCCGCCTGAGATCTCGTTCGGCCGCTTGTCCTTGGCATGCGCCATCTGCACGAGGTTCAGATTGTGCATCACCCAGGCGTCGCGCTCGGCCCGCGTCTTGGTCTTGGAAAACACCTTGTCGACGCCGAGCTTGACGTTCTCATAGACCGTCAGCCACGGCAGCAGGCTATGGTTCTGGAACACGACCGCGCGATCCGGGCCCGGCGAGTTGACCTCGCGGTTCTCGAGCAGCACGCCGCCACGGGTGGCACCGGTGAGCCCGGCCACGATGTTGAGCAGCGTGGACTTGCCGCAGCCGGAATGGCCGATGATCGAGACGTACTCGCCCTTCTCGATCGTCAGGTTGATGTCCTTCAACACTTCGGTGGTGGCATTGCCGCGGGTGAAGGTCTTGTCGATATGGTCGAGCTTCAGATAGGCCTGCATGACATGTCCCCTCAGTTCACGGCGGTGCCGCGGGTCACGATCTTCGCGACGCCCGCAATCAGGCGGTCGAGTACGAAGCCGATGATGCCGACATAGAACAGCGCCAGGATGATTTCGCTGATGTGCGAGGAATTCCAGGCGTCCCAGATGAAGAAGCCGATGCCGACGCCGCCGATCAGCATTTCGGCCGCGACGATGGCCAGCCAGGATAGGCCGATGCCGATACGAAGGCCGGTGAACATGTAGGGAGCAGCCGCCGGGATCATGATCTTGGCGAAGAACTCGAGCGGATTGAGCTGCACCACCGCGGCGACGTTGCGGTAATCCTGCGGGATATTGCGGATGCCGACGGCGGTGTTGATGATGATCGGCCACACCGAGGTGATGAAGATCACGAAGATCGCCGACGGATGGCCGTCGCGGAAGGCCGCAAGCGACAGCGGCAACCAGGCGAGCGGCGGGATGGTGCGCAGCACCTGGAACAAGGGATCAAGTCCGCGCATCGCCCAGACCGATTGACCGACCAGCGTGCCGAGCGCGACGCCGATGATTGCGGCAAGCGAATAGCCATAGGCGACGCGCTGCAGGCTCGCCGACAGATGCCAGAACAGGCCCTTGTCGATGCCGCCATGATCGAAGAACGGATCGAAGATCAGTTCCTTGGTATCGCTGAACACACGCGAGGGCGGCGGCAGCGTCGAGCCGGCGCGCCGGCAGATCAGCTCCCAAACCACGAGCAGGAACGCGACGACGATCAGCGGCGGCACCACGCGCACCGCGGCCTCCTTCGCCATCTTGGCGTATTTCTCGGACTGCGGCGCACGCTTCGGTGTCATGGTCACGACCGGCGCGGCCGTAACCGGAAGTGCCGTCGATGCGGCGTCGGTTTTCAGTGCAGGCATAGACATCGAAAATCTCTCTCCGTGTTCAGGTGCCGGGCGACGCGCAGATGCGCGCCGCTTTGCGCGGATCAGACGTCAACACGCTTGATGGACAGCGACTTCAGATAGGGCGACGGATTCTCGGGATCGAACACCTTGCCGTCGAAGAACGTCTCCTTGCCGCGCGAGGTCGAGGTCGGGATTTCGGACGCGGGCACGCCCATTTCCTTGGCGGCCTCACGCCACATATCTTCGCGATTGACCTTCGCGATCAGCGCCTTGGTGTCGAAGCCCGCTTCATACTTGCCCCAGCGAATGTCTTCCGTGAGGAACCAGAGATCGTGACTCTGGAACGGATAAGACGCGAAGTCGCGCCAATACTTCATGATGTGCGGCGAGTTCTCGACCACTTTACCGGGGATGCCATAGTCGAACTTGCCGGCGCTGCGGTCATAGACGTCCTCGACCGGGCAATTCATCCATTGCCGCTTGCCCATGATCGAAGCGAGCTCCTGCTTGTTCTCCGCCTTGTCGGACCATTGCTGGGCTTCCATCACCGCCATCAGCAGCGCCTTGGCGGCTTTCGGATATTTGTCGACGAAAGCGGCGCGCATGCCGAACGACTTTTCCGGATGCTTGTTCCAGATTTCCCCGGTCGTGACCGCGGTGTAGCCGATGCGCTGATGGATCAACTGCAGATTCCATGGCTCGCCGACGCAAAAGCAATCCATGGTGCCGACCTTCATGTTGGCGACCATCTGCGGCGGCGGGACAACGATGGTCTCGATGTCCTTGTCGGGATCGATGCCGCCGGCCGCGAGCCAGTAGCGGATCCAGAGATCATGGGTGCCGCCCGGGAAGGTCATGGCAGCTTTCACGGCCTTGCCGGAGGCCTTCTTCTTTTCCAGCGCCGCCTTGAACGGCGTGGCGTCGACGCCGAGTTTGAGATCGGCATATTCGCCGGCGACCGAGATGCACTGGCTGTCGAGGTTGAGCCGCGCCAGGATGTACATCGGCGTTGGCTGGTTGT
This sequence comes from Bradyrhizobium sp. Leo114, assembly GCF_055229415.2. Classification (NCBI taxonomy): domain Bacteria; kingdom Pseudomonadati; phylum Pseudomonadota; class Alphaproteobacteria; order Hyphomicrobiales; family Nitrobacteraceae; genus Bradyrhizobium; species Bradyrhizobium sp. Leo114. The sequence continues at coordinate 170,954 of NZ_JBUYEN020000001.1, forward strand.
TCTGCGTCACCTTGCCGGCGGAGATCAGGTAAGGCATCGGGGTCAGGATATGGGCGCCGTCGATGCCGTTGCCTTCCGAGCCGAGCACGAGATTGTCGCGCGTCGTGCCCCATGAAGCCTGCTTCTGCACATCGACATCGGGCATGCCGTATTTGGCAAAGATGCCCTTGTCCTTGGCGACGAACAGCGGTCCGGCGTCGCTGAGCGCGATGAAGCCGAGCTTGGCGCCGTTCACCTCCGGGCCCGCGCCTTGCGCGAACGCGCCGGCCGGGAAATTCAGTTTCGCCGCGGCCAGCAATGCGGCCGTTCCGCTTGCCGCCTTCAGAAGCTGGCGGCGGCTGACGCCCAGGCGGGAGGTCTCTTTGGTCGGCTTCGTCATGCGTGCAAATGTCCTTTGCGTCTGAATGCCCGTCCGCTTGTGGCGCCGCGCTAAGGCGCACGGGGTCGCGTGCTGGGGAGGCCCCAGTCTGGCGGTGTCACAATTCGGATGATTGGTTTCGAGGGACGGCTTCAATGGCGTCGCAAGCTAGCTATTCAAGCTTCGTGCCAAGCCGCGAGACTGGAAAAATTCTAAGAAATGTAACGGGTTGGGAGTCGCACCGCTCCGCGCGTCTCGTCCGGTTCCGCCGCCAAATTTTGCGATTCGCTCAATGTTTGTGCGACGCACAAAAAATGAGCAGGCCCTGCTTGAGCGGTAGCCCGGGTGAAGCGCAGCGCAACCCGGGGATCCCTGCGCGCGTGGTCAGGAGCGATCCCGGGTTACGCTGCGCTTCACCCGGGCTACCCCCGCCTACGCGTCTTCGCCGACCTTCTCGGCCTTCACGCCGAGCGGTGCCGGCGGCGCGCCCTCGCCCGGCTTGATGCGGAAGTCGTAGGTCATCAAATGCCACGGCTCGCTCATCTTGGTGCCGTCGGGCATGACAGGATCGGTGCGCTTTTCTATCTTCGCGACCAGCTCGTCCTTGACGCCGAACACCACGTCGGAGTCGAGATATTTGTCGCCCTCCATGAAGACGTGGGTGATCAGCGGCTCATAGCCCTTCGCCGCGACCAGGAAATGGATGTGCGCGGGACGCATCGGATGGCGCCGCGTCTGCATGATCATCTCGCCGACCGGGCCGTCGGTCGGGATCGGATAGCTGCAGGGCAGGATGGTGCGGAAATGGAAACGGCCGTCACCGCCGGTGATGAAGCGCGCCCGCGACGACGGGCCCTGCGTCGCATAGCTCGGCTTTTGTGAATCGTAGAAGCCATCGTCGTCGGCATGCCAGACGTCGACCGGCGCGCCGGCGACCGGCTTGCCGTCGAGATCGGTGACGCGCGCCTGCACGTAGAGCCGCTCGCCGGGCAGCGTCGCCGAGATATCGGTGCCATCAGGCGTCACCTTGTGCTCGCCGACATAGAACGGACCGAGCACCGTGGTCTCGGTGGCGCCATCGCGGTCGCGATGGTTGACTGCATCGACCAGCATGGAGACGCCAAGCACGTCGGAGAGCAGGATGAACTCCTGGCGGATATCGGTGCATTTGTGACCGGTGCGGGTCAGGAAATCGATCGCATATTCCCATTCCTCGAAGGTGAGGTCGGTGCGGCGGACATAATCGTGCAGCGACTTCACCAATTCCTGAAGCAGGAATTTGGCCCGCGGATTCGGCGTTTCCTCGAAGCTCTGGATGACGGCGGCGGTCAGCTCGGTGTCATTGAATTGCGGCATTGCTTCCATCCCTGCGAATTGGTTTCGCTTGGCTTCACCCTACACGACGACCCACGACGGTGTAAGCGCCAGGTGATTGGAACGCAGGACACTTTTCGGCTATCAAGGCCTGCCCACAACCGGAGAAGAGCGATGTTAGCCCCCACCCCCGCTTCCCCCGAATCCGCCGGCATGTCGCAAGCGGCGCTGGACCGCCTCGAGGACCACCTGAAGCGGCGCTACATCGAGGCCGGGCGGTTTCCGGGCACGCAGCTTCTGGTCTACCGCCGCGGCAAGATCGTGCATTCGACTGTGCAAGGCTTTGCCGATGTCGAGCGCAAGGTGCCGGTCAAGGACGACACCATCTTCCGCATCTATTCCATGACCAAGCCGATCACCTCGGTCGCCTTCATGATGCTGGTTGAGCAAGGCCTCGTGGCACTCGACGAGCCCGTCCATAAATACATCCCGGAATGGAAGAACCTCGGCGTGTTCCAGGCCGGCACCGCGCCGGCGTTCCTGACCAAGCCGCCGTCGCGGCCGATGCTGATCGTCGACCTCCTACGGCACACCTCGGGGCTGACTTACGGCTTCCAGCAGCGCTCCAATGTCGATGCAGCCTATCGCGAGAACAAGATCGGCGAGGTCGTCAAGGCCGGTACGCTCGACAGCATGATCGAGGATCTCGCCAAGATCCCGCTCGAATTCTCACCGGGTGAGGCCTGGAATTATTCTGTCGCCACCGACGTGATCGGCTATCTCGTCGGCAAGATCAGCGGCATCCCGTTCGAGCAATTCCTGAAGGAGCGTATCTTCAACCCGCTCGGCATGAACGACACCGATTTCTTCGTGCCGGCAGACAAGGCGCATCGCCTGGCGGCCTGCTATTCCGCCGACCCGCAAGGCGGCATGACGTTCCATGCCGCCGACCGCAAGGGCGGGCTGACGCTGCAGGATGACCCGGCCACCAGCTCGTTCCTGTCGCCGCCCTCGCTGATATCAGGCGGCGGCGGATTGTGCTCGACGGCCGCCGACTATCTCACCTTCTGCCGCGCGCTGCTCAATGGCGGCGAGGTCGGCGGCGTGCGGCTGATCGGACCGAAGACCTTGAAGCTGATGACGTCGAACCATCTGCCCGGCGGCGTCGACCTGCCGGCCCTGTCGCGCTCGCTGTTCTCGGAAGCGGCCTATAACGGCATCGGCTTTGGCCTCGGCTTTGCCGTGACCATGAACCCGGCGCAGACGCTGATTGCCGGCAGCCCCGGCGAATACAATTGGGGCGGCGCCGCAACCACGTCGTTCTGGATCGACCCGGCGGAAGAATTGATCACAATCTTCATGACGCAGGTGCTCCCCTCCAGCGCCTACCCGCTGCGGCGCGAGCTGCGCACCATGGTGTACGCCGCGATCACCGACAGCAACCTTTGACCCTCTTTGTTCCGCGGCGCATCGCGTGAAGCGCCGCGGAACTTCGACAGCTTTCCAACCGTCGCGACGCGTGCTTGGCATGCAAGTTGCTACGCATGGGCAAAACCCATGGGAGCAGACCATGTCGAGCATCACAGCCGCAGCAGCTACCGAAACCCGCAAGCCGCTCTACACATCCCTCTTCGTCCAGGTGCTTGCCGCGCTGCTGCTCGGCATCGCGCTCGGCGTGATCGCCCCCGACTTCGCGATCGGGCTGAAGATCTTCAGCGACGCCTTCCTCAAGCTGATCTCGATGATCGTGGCACCGATCGTGTTCTGCGTGGTCGTGCACGGCATTGCCGGCGCCGGCGACCTGAAGAAAGTCGGTCGCGTCGGCGTCAAGGCGCTGATCTATTTCGAGGCGATGACGACGATCGCGCTGGTCGTCGGCCTCCTGCTGGCCTATCTGTTCGGGCCCGGCCATGGCATGAACATCGATACCTCGACGCTCGATGCCAAAGCGCTCAACACCTATGCCGACAACGCCCACAAGCTGCAGGGCGGCGGCATCGGCGCTTTCCTCCTGAACATCATTCCGACCACCTCCTTCGATGCGCTGGCGCGCAACGACGTGCTGCAGGTCTTGTTCTTCGCGGTGATCTTCGGCGTCAGCCTGGCGCTGGTCGGCGGCGAAAAGGGCGAGAAGGTCACCTCCATGATCGACGCTGTCTCGGCGGTGCTGTTCCGCGCGATGGGGCTGATCGTGCGCGCCGCCCCGCTCGGCGTGCTCGGCGCGGTGGCCTATACGGTCGGCAAATACGGCGTCGGCTCGCTCAAGCAACTGGTCTCGCTGGTCGCGCTGTTCTACATCTCGGTCGCGATCTTCGTGTTCGGCGTGCTCGGCGGCGTCATGGCCCTGGCCGGCATCAATATCCTCAAATTCCTGGCCTACCTTCGCGAGGAATTGACCATCGTGCTGGCGACTGCGTCGTCCGACGCGGTGCTGCCGCAGATCATGCGCAAGCTGGAGCGGTTGGGCGTCAAGGACTCCGTCGTCGGGCTGGTGATCCCGACCGGCTATTCGTTCAACCTCGACGCCTTTTCGATCTATCTCACGCTGGCGGTGGTGTTCATCGCGCAGGCGACCAACACGCCGCTGTCGTTCGGCGATCTGTTGCTGGTGCTCGGCGTCTCCCTGATCACCTCAAAGGGCGCGCATGGCGTGCCGGGCTCGGCGATCGTGATCCTGGCGGCGACGCTGAATGCGGTGCCGACCATTCCCGCCATCGGCCTCGTGCTGGTGCTGTCGGTCGACTGGTTCATTGGCATGGCCCGCGCCGTCGGCAACCTGATCGGCAACTGCGTTGCGACAGTCGTGGTGGCGGCGTGGGAAGGCGATCTCGACCGCGAAAAGGCCACGCGGGTCCTCGACGGCGACGAGCTGGTCGACGTGACGGCGGGGTGAGGTGAATCGTAGCCCGGATGGAGCGCAGCGTAATCCGGGGCGCCACACGATCTGGCTAGGCCCCGGATTGCGCTCCATCCGGGCTACGCGCAAACGAGCGCTATTTGACCAGTTTCAGATACGGCGGCAGCGGCTTGCCGGAGGCCGACCTTACTTCCTGCGGCGGCCGCTCCTCCGGAGTCATCAGGTCGCACAGCGCCTTGAGCTCGGCGTCGGTCACCTGATGCAGCTCCATCCTGAGTTCGAGGATGGCCAGCGACAGCAAACGCGCCGTTTCCGGACTTGCCTTGTCCGTGAGGAAGTCCCTGCACTCCTCAAGCGTCGCAAGCAGCGAGAGCAACCGTTCTTCGGTATGGACAACCGGCATTTCTTCCGCTCCCGAGCTTGCGAGATAGATTCGCGGCGTTTCATTTCTTCGCTTCATGAGCCTCTCCACAAAGGTCTGCGGGTGGTCGGGCGCGTGAATGAACAGATGATCCAGAAATTTTGCGAAATTGTCCAGCGGGTGATTGGTGCTCTGTTTTCCTTCTAATGCGCCTAACGCGCGGGAGGGATGCGCCACGCGGCTATGTCCGCTGTCATTTTTTGGCCAAATCCAGAGCCGTTCAGGTCCCGTACAAGTACGGGAGGTAGAACCACGCATGCAGAGGCCGGTAGTAAGCATGCGTTCAAAATCTGTGTCGACCCAACCCGTAGTAGTTGTGGTTTGTCCAATATTTTGCCAAATACACAGTGCGGGATATCGTAAGTTATCTCGGGCGTTGACGACTTTAGGTAGTCTGACCACGCCGGTATCTGGATACTTCCAAAGCACGCGGCGTTTGGCTACCATTCGACAGTCTGCTTGGAGTACCGTGGTTCGCGAGACGAACTCACGATCCGGACAAAGTTAACGCTGAAGTATGGACGAATCCCTGACCAATCTGCGCAGGGCCTCCCGATTTGAAGGACGGGTAACCAGAATGAACAGATCAGCAGCAAAGAAGATGAAGCAACGCAGTGCCGGCAAGCCCGACATTGAGTTGGGCAAACGGATTCGCCTGCGGCGTGTGGAGCAAAAGATCTCGCAAGCGGAGCTGGGCGAAAAGCTCGGCGTCAGCTTCCAGCAGGTCCAGAAGTACGAGAAGGGCGTGAACCGTGTCGGCGCTGCTCGCCTTCAGCAGATCGCTGCCGCGCTCGACGTGCCTGTCACGTTCTTCTACGACGGCGACAACAAGTCGCGCGAGGTCGAAAGCCTCCTCTTCCTGGACAGCGCTTTCAGCCTGAGGTTGCTGCGAGCCTACAGCAAGATCAAGGACCAGACGGTTCAACGTCAACTGGTGTCCCTGATGGAATCGATCGCCGCGAACGAAGGCTGAGCCGTCGGCCCTTCTCCGTTTCGTGGCGCGGACCGCATCGATCCGCGCAAGCGCGTCGAACCGTGGCAAAACGCTGCACCGGGCTATGCGTTGGTTCGGATCGAGGCTTTGCTGAAGCGCTGCCATCGCGATGGCGGCGCTTTTTGCATTTGGCCCTTTTGCAGAAGCGCGTCCGTTCCAGCATCGATGCCGAGAGCGACAATCGGTCGCGCGACCGTCGGGCCCCTCTTCTCGCGGGTTCGAAGCTACAACAGCGCCAGCACGGCCTTGGCGATGTCGGCGGTGCCGTTGCCGCCGCCGATCTCGATCGGTTTGATGCCGCCGGCATAGGCCTTGTCGACGGCGCGCTCGATCCGTTCACCGGCTTGCGCCGCGCTCTCCAGCCCATGCTTGTCGGCAAGCCAGTCCAGCATCATCGCGACCGACAGGATCATCGCAGTCGGATTGGCCTTGCCCTGCCCCATGATATCGGGCGCGGTGCCGTGGCAGGGCTGAAACACCGCGTAGCGGTCGCCGATGTCGGCTGACGGCGCCATGCCCATACCGCCGATCAGTCCGGCAGCAAGGTCGGAGAGGATGTCGCCGAACATGTTCTCCGTCACCATGACGTCGAAATCCCACGGACGCTTCACCATGAGCGCCGAGCAGGCATCGATATAAAGGTGATCCGCCCTGACATCCGGATGCCGCTTTGCGGTCTCGTCGAAGATGCCGCGGAAGAATGCAAAGGCCTTGAACACATTCGCCTTGTCGACGCAGGTCAGTCCGCCGCCAACGCGGCCGCGCGCCTGGCGGCGTTCGGCGAGGCGGAACGAGAACTCGAACAGGCGCTCGGAGGTCCTGCGCGTGATCAGCATGGTCTCGCGCGCCTCATCCTCGGTGACGACGCCCTTGCCCATCGAGGCGAACAGGCCTTCGGTCGATTCCCTGATCACGACAAAGTCGATGCCGCGCTGCTCCGCGCCGACGATCGGGCTTGGCACCCCCGGAATCAGCCGCGCCGGCCGCACGCCGGCATAGAGATCGAAATGGAAGCGCAACTCGATCTGCGGCGCGATCTCGGTGTTGTCGGGGTAGCGCACCGACGGCAGGCCGCAGGCTCCTAACAGGATCGCATCCGCCTCCTCGCACAGCCTCACCGTCGATTCCGGCAGCGAGACGCCGGTCTCTCGGTAATGGTTGGCGCCCGCGGGTGCCTCGGTGAAGCGGAATCGAAGCCCGGTCGCCGCCTCGATCTTGCGCAACACTTCGAGTGCCGGCGCCATCACCTCCGGACCGATGCCGTCGCCGCCGAGCACTGCGATGTGGAGGGCGTTGTTTGCGGACATGGGATTCCCCCATTCGAAACAATGAAGGTTTTTGAACTCGTCATCGCCGGGCCTGTCCCGGCCATCCACGTTCTTACCGCTGAACGACCATAAGACGTGGATGCCCGGGACAAGCCCGGGCATGACGGCGGAGTACGGTGGCGGCCTACGGCGTCAGCACGGCGCGGCCGACTAGTTTGCCCTTCTGCAATTCGAGCAGGGAGTCATAGGCCTTGGCGAGCGGCACAGGAGTCACCGGGATCGGCGCAATCTTCTTGGTCCGGACCAGGTCGAGCAGTTCCTGCGTCTCGCGGAGGTTGCCGACATAGCTGCCCTGGATCGTGATCGCCTTGATCGGGATCAGCGGCAGCGCGAAGGTCGCGCCACCGCCGAACAAGCCGACGATCACGAGCTTGCCGCCCTTGGCCAGGCAGTCGAAGCCGAGTTGCGTGGTCTGGGCGTTGCCGACCAGGTCGATCACCGCGCGGATCGGGCCGCCCGCCTTCTTCGCCAATTGCTCCAGCGCATCGCCCGCCCCGCCGTCGACAGTGCCGAGCGCGCCGGCGGCTTCCGCCGCCTCGCGCTTGCGCGCGTCGATGTCGACAACGATCGCCCCCTTGCCACCCATCGCCTTCAGCAGCGACAGCGCCATCAGGCCGAGGCCGCCGGCGCCGATGATCACGATCGGCGAATCGAAGGCGAACTCGACCTTCTTTAGTGCGCTGTAGGTGGTCACGCCCGAGCAGGCATAGGGCGCGGCGGTGACGGGATCGAGCCCGTTGAGGTTGAGCAGGTACTTTGGATGCGGCACCAGCATGTGATCGGCGTAGCCGCCGTCGCAATAGACGCCGAGCGAGTTCGGCTTGACCGCACACATATTCTCGTCGCCGGCGAGGCAAGTCGGGCATTTGCCGCAGCCGAGCCAGGGATAAACCAGCGCCACGTCGCCGGCCTTGAGGCCACCGGTGTCGCCCGGCTTCACGTCCGGCCCGAACGCCGCCACCTCGCCGACGGTCTCATGCCCCATCGTGCGCGGCAGCGAGACGCCGCGATCCTTCAGCGACAGCGGCTTGCGCCCGTGGCCGAGATCGTAGCCGCCTTCCCAGATATGCAGATCGCTGTGGCAGATGCCGGCCGCCTTCACCTTGATCAGCACCTGCGTCCCGGTCGGCTCCGGCGTCGGCTGGTCGACTTCCTTCAAGGGGGCGTTGAACTCGGCAACCTGGAAACTCTTCATCTTTATTCTCCCAACATTCTTTGTTGTTACGGCAACATTGCCACGTCTGCCGACGCGAGACAAACCTCGGCGGGCGACGATCAGCCTTGCCGGCTGTTAGCCTGCGAATGCGGCAATCTCCGCGTCGGACAGGCCCGCCTCCTTGAGATAGGCGCGGGTGTGCTCGCCGAGCGTCGACACTCGCTTTACGGCTGCAACCTTCGCGCCGGACATCCGGAACGGCAGGTTGACCACCTTGAAGGTCCCGCCGCCGTCCTCGACCTCGGCCAGAGCGCCGCGATGCGCGAGCTGCGGATCGGCCAGCGCTTGCTCCACCGTGCGATAGGCGGATGAGGGCACGCCCTCCTCATTGAGCGCGGCGAGGCATTGTTCTGTCGTCACCCGGCGCGACCAATCCTCCACGCCATCCATCAGGGCCGCCCAATTTTCCCGGCGGTCGGAATATTTGGCGAATCGTGGATCGCTCACCCATTCGGGACGACCGATCACCTGCATCAAGCTCTGGAACGTCTTCTCGCTGGCGATCGCGACCATGGCGTAGCCGTCGGAGGTCTCAACAGGGCCGAACATCGGCCGCGCCGTTGGCCGCACCTTGAACTGCGCCCACTGCACCTCGTTCAAGGTCAGGCTCAGCATCGCTTCGAGCATGGAGACGTCGATGTGCTGGCCCTCCCCGCTGCTGTGCCGCTGATGCAGCGCCGCTCCGATCGCGCCAAACGCATAGACGCCGCTCAGCACGTCGGCGATGTAGATACCGCAATAGTCGGGCCTGCTCCGCCCGGCCTGGTAGGCCAGATGCGCCATGTCGTAGCCGGAGGCGGCATGGATGACCGGAGCATAGGCCGGCAGGCCAGCCGACGGCCCGGTCTGGCCGTAGCCGGAGATCGAGCAATAGATCAGCCGCGGGTTGAGCCCGCGCAGGCTGGCGTAATCGAGCTTCAAGCGCTGCATCACGCCGGGGCGGAAATTCTCGACCAAGATGTCGGCGGTCGCGACGAGGCGGCGTACCACCTCCACCCCTTCCGCCGACTTCAAGTCGAGCGTCAGGCTCTTCTTGCCGACATTGAGCTGGCCGAACGCGGTCGAGCAAAGCTTACGCATCGGTGGGCGGGTACGCATCATCTCGCCTTCAGCAGGCTCGATCTTGATGACTTCCGCTCCGAGATCGGCAAGCATGCGCGTGCAATGAGGGCCGGCGATCGTCGTCGAAAAATCAAGCACACGAAGGCCGCCCAGGCTCTTTGTCAAATAGCCCTCATCGTTCTCGACTATCGTCATTCGCAAAGCTCCCTCGAGCCGTACCTTTTATCGGCGCGGCGTGAACCTAGAGCATGATCCGGAAAAGTGGAAACCGGTTTTCCCTCGCGACAAACGCGAAGCGCTTGCGCCGGGACCATGCTCAAACAAGAAGGTGGAGCGGCTTCTACAGGGAAACGTCTGAACCAGACCGGACTGGGCGGGCCCTTTGATTTTCGTCAAAGGAAAACTGGAACCATTTTTGCATAGTCGTTTACAGGTTGGAGCGAGGCGCTTTTTTGAGGGTCTTATTCATCACCACTGAAATGGACGATTTCGTCCGCGTCGGCGGCCTTGCTGCTGTTTCAGCCGCCCTTCCCAGAGCCCTGCGTCCCCTGAGCGATGTCCGGATCATGCTCCCCGGATATCGGGACGTGGTCGAGCAACTCACTCATATTGAAATCGTTGGCGAATGCGCGCCGCTTGCGGAGATGCCCGCATGCTCGATCGGCCGCGCCTCGACCCGCGACGGCATGCCGGTCTACGTCGTGCTGTGCCCACAGCTCTATGACCGTCCGGGCAACCCTTACGGCGACGAGAGTGGACGCGACTGGCCGGACAACGACATCCGCTTCGGGCGATTCGCGTCGGCCGCGGCAGAACTCGCCGCAGGCAGTCTGGACAAGAATTGGGCAGCCGACCTCGTCCACGCCAATGACTGGCAGGCCGCGCTGGCGCCCGCCTATCTGGCCTGGCGCGGCGCGCGCATCCCCTCGATCCTGACCATCCACAATCTCGCGTATCAGGGACTCTTCCCGAAAGACTCGTTGCGGCGGATTGGCGCGCCGGAAAGCTCCTTCCACATCGACGGGCTCGAGTTCTACGACAAGCTGTCCTTCCTCAAGGGCGGCATCGTCTATGCTTCGCATCTGACGACCGTCAGCGCGACCTATGCCAAGGAGATCACGACGCCAGAGCTCGGCTGCGGGCTCGAGGGCCTGCTGCGCATCCGCTCCGACGCCGCGCAGCTCACCGGAATCCTCAACGGCATCGACGAGAGCTGGGACCCGCGCTTTGACGCCAAGCTCGCGCAGCAGTTCGGTGTCGGCGACTGGGCCGGCAAGCAGGCCAATGCGGATTACGTCCGCAAGCAGTTTGGCCTTGCCGTCTCCCGCGGCCCGATGTTCGGCCTGGTCGCCCGCCTGGTGCACCAGAAGGGCGTCGATCTCGTGCTGTCTGCGGCCGATGAGATCGTCGCGGCCGGCGGGCAGATCGTCGTCACCGGCTCCGGCGAGCCGGGAATCGAGCAGGCCCTGGTGGAAGCACACCGGCGGCGGCCGGACGCGATCGGGGTCGCGATCGGCTTCAACGACGCCCAGGCGCGAAGGATCTTTGCCGGCAGCGATTTCACGCTGATGCCGTCGCGCTTCGAGCCCTGCGGCCTGAGCCAGATGTATGCGCAGCGCTTCGGCTCACTGCCGATCGGCCACCAGACCGGCGGGCTGGCCGAGACCATCCAGGACGGCGAGACTGGATTCCTGTTCGCGCAGCCATCGGCGGAATCCTTCCTCGGCGGCGTGCACCGCGCGTTCGAGGCGTTCGTCGCCAAGGACCGGCTCGACGCCATGCGCCGCAGCGCCATGGCGCGGAGCTTTAGCTGGAGCATCTCGGCCGCCTTGTACGGCGCGCTCTATCGCAAGCTGGCGCTGCCGCAGGCCATCTCGTAGAGCCGTAGCCCGGGTGGAGCGCAGCGCAACCCGGGCTGCGGGGACTCACGCCGGCGCCGTTCGTCGCGTCTCGGGCATGATCAAGAGGATCATCAGGAGGCCGAGCGAGGCGATGCCCGCGAGGCCCAGGAAAGCGATGTTGCTGCCGAACTTGTCGCTGACATAGCCGGCGAGCACTGTGCTCAGCGATGCGCCGATTCCGACCGCGGTGCCGATGATGCCCTGCGCCAGGTTGAAATGCCCGCTGCCGAAGGCGACGTCCGCCACGATCAAGGGCACCATGACGCTGAATACCGCCGCGGTAATGCCGTCGAAGATCTGCACGGCCACCAGCAGATAGGGATCGTGCACAGTCGCAAACAGCACGCCGCGGATCACGAGCGCGCCGAAGGCGAGCAGGAGCAGCGGCCGCCGGCCCCAGGCCTGCGCCTTGCGTCCGACCGAAGGCGAGGCGAGCGCCACGATCGCCTGCGGCACGATGATGCAGGCCGCGATCAGCACCGGCGCCCACTGACTGGATCGCATCGTCACCACGCCCGCCATCAGCGGCAGCATCGCCGCGTTCGCGAGTTGGAACAGCAGCATGCTGACGGCGAAGATCAGCAATGCCCGCTTGCTGCACAGCGCGAACACGCTGGTCGCTTTCTTGTCGGGCACCTCGCGGACAACGGCGCCATGGGCTTGCGCGATATCGATCTCCTTCTCGCGAATCCGCGACAGCGCGATCAAGGTCGGTATCGCGAGGATGAAGGTGACCAGGAACACGGAACGGCTCGAGATCAGATACCCGGCGGCGCCCATCAGCGCTGCCGCCGAACCGTTGCCGAGCGAGGCGAAGCGGGCATTGCGCCCGAGCCGCTCGCTGATCGCATATGGCCCCACCAAGCCGAGGCTGATCGCCGCGATCGCCGGCCCGAGCACGCAGCTTGCGAGCGCGTGCAGGGTCGCTGCCGCCACCACGATCGGGAAGATCGGCCACACCGCATAGGCCAGCGCGGCGCAGCCGATGGTCGCGACCGCGAGCCCGGCGACCATTTTTTCGGAGCGCGCCGCATCGACGATGGCGCCGCCCGGCATCTGCCCCAGCAACGCAATGATGCCGCCGATCGAGAGCACGAAGCCGATCTCGACCTGGGTCCATTTCTGCGTGGTCAGATAGACCGCCACGAACGGGCCGAACCCGGTCTGCACATCGGCCAGGAAAAAGATGAACCAGTCTAAACCGCGCTGGCTCTGGGATGAAGGCTTGCGCGACGGCTCGGGTGCCGGCAACTCCGGAACCAGTGGCGCACCGTGATCGTCCGCCGTCGACCGCCTGCGATCGCCGCCAATCCTGTCCGTTAAAGAGGAGGGACGAGCGATCAATGTATCTCCGACTTTAATGGTCATATTGCCATGGACGCAAACTGCCGGCAGCGCCGAGCACGATGAGAGGCGTATCCTCCTTGTATTCCGGCGCCGCGCTCACCTGCTCCTTGTTCAGTTCGAGCGTGATACTGTCGCTCTTGTTGGCGACCTGGCCGAAATGCAGTGCATTCCAGTCAACGACGATCTTGCGGCTGCCGACACCGAGGAAGCCGCCGAAGTCGATCACAGCGGCGCGCACGGTGCCTTCGCGATCGACGATCACGTCGACAATTCGTCCCATGTCCTCATTGGCGGCGCTGCGCACGTCGCGTCCGAGAATGCCATGCGCATCCCTGGCGCCGATCACCGTCACCGAGGGTGGAGGCGCCGGTTCCTTTTGCGCAGCCGGGGGTTTGGCCGGCGCCGGTGCCGCCGGATCATCGGCCGCTTGGGCGGCCGCAATTGCGGCAAAGACCGCGGCAATAATTGTCATCACCATGTTCGCCCACATCGGGGGCCTCCAATCCAGGAATAAAGCTAGACATTCTGGCCGACATTCAATGCGTCAGCACGATCGACACCTGGATTTGACCGCGTGTACGCAGCACTTCCAGCGACACTTCGCCATTATGGCGGCGGACTCGCAGATCGACGCTGGAGGCGCCGAGCTGCAGGTCGCGCAGGATCGCCTCATTTAGGAATTCCGGCAAGCGCGGATCGCGCAGCCTGATCTCGCCGCGCGCGGCGTCGAATTCGAGCCCCAGCGCCGCCTCCACCAGCGTAAAGGGGGTCGCACTCGCCCAAGCCTGCGGCGCACAGGCTACCGGATAGAGCACCGGTCCGCGCCGCCTTTCGCGCTGGAACCCACAGAACAGTTCGGGCAAACGCCGGAGATCCATGTAGCTGGCGGCGTCGAACAGCCCCTTGAACAGGTGCGCCACTGAGTGTTTCAGCCCGTAGCGCGCGAAGCCGAGCGCGATCAGCGCATTGTCGTGCGGCCAGATCGAGCCATCGTGATAGGACATCGGGTTGTAACGGACCTCATTCCTGCCGACCGTGCGGATGCCCCAGCCCGAGAAGAAGCTCTGGCTCATCAGGTCGGCTGCGACCAGCCGCGCGCGGTCTTCGCGCACGATGCCGGTGAACAGGAGCTGGCCGGCATTCGAGGTCCGCACCCGGCAGGGTTCCTTCTTGCCATCGAGCGCCAGCGCATAGGTTCCGAGTTCCTCGCACCAGAAGGCGTCCTCGAAGCGCTGGCGCAGCGTCTCGGCCTCTTTGTCGAGCTTCTCTGCCCTGTCGGCATAGCCGAGCCGGCGCGCCACCCTGGCCAGCAGCCGCTTGGCCGCGAACACATAGCCCTGCACTTCGCAGAGCGCGATGTAACCCTCCGCCAGCCTGCCGTCGGCATGGAAGATGGCGTCGTAGGAGTCCTTCCAGCCCTGGTTGGCGAGGCCCTGCTCGGTCGCGCGCTGATATTCGATGAAACCATCGCCATCGGGATCGCCGGGGCCGTCGATCCATTGCAGCGCCGCCTCGATCGAGGGCCAGAGTTCCGCAAGAGTCGCTTCGTCTCCGGTGCGCTCAAAATAATGGCCGGCCAGCAGCACGAACAGCGGCGTCGAATCGACGCTGCCGTAATATTGCGCGAACGGCACCTCGCGCAGCGCCGCCATCTCGCCGCCGCGCATCTCATGCAGGATCTTTCCGGGCTCCGCATCGGAAAGCGGATCGACGCTCTTGGCCTGGAAGAACGCAAGCCGCTTCAAGGCGCCTTTGGCGATGCGCGGATCGATCCACAGCATCTGCAACGCGGTGATCAATCCATCGCGGCCGAACGTCGTGGAGTACCAAGGGATGCCGGCATAGGGATAGCGGCCCTGCGGCGTCTCCGTCATCAGCATGTTGAGGTCGGCCATTGCCTGGCACAGCACCTCGTTGAAGATGTTGTTCGAGGTCTCGATGCTGGCTGCACCAGCCGTCGAGCGCCGCATCTCACGGCGATGCGCGAGCAGCCCGCGAAAGAACGGCACCGGCTTGTGCATGACCGGCTTGTTGCAGGACACCGCGATGAACAGCGAGGTGACCGCCTTGGGCTCCAGTTCGAAATGATAGGTCGCGGCATTGACCGCGAGCCGCGTCGGCTTGGGATCGAAATGCAGCGCCGTGATCCGTGACTGTTCGTCCAGTCCGACATATTCGAGCACGACGTCGGTCGGGCCGAGCAACCTGCTCGAGCCTACGCCACGCCGGGGCCGGCGCTCGCCGCGCACTTCGAACAGATCAGCAAAATCATTGTCGAACAGCAAGGTGAGATCGAAGCTCGCCAGCCGATCGCCGTGATTTTGCAGACCGATGCGCTGATAGGCGGTGCCGCGCCAGAGGAAGATCGAGCGCACGATGTGCAGCGTGTCCTTCTGCAGCATCAGCCGGCCGCCCCGATAGACGTCGGAGTTGGTGAGATCGACAGTCAGCGCCGAGTTGTCATCGCGCAGATTCGAGCCGAGCAACAGCGGCTGCACGTCGTCGAGCACCATTTCCAGCCGCGCGAGATAGCGCGTATCGGCGTTGAACAGGCCGTCGGGTCCGCCGGCGGAAGCGCCGATGTCGCCATGGCTGTCGAGCACGATGAACGTGTCGTCATGCTTAAGCGACCGCCGCGGCCTCGCGGCGGGACCGGTCATCGGAATGTAGAAGGGCGATTCCGCGATTTGCTCGACGACACGCACGGTCGAAATCTGCGTAACGATCTCCGCTGCCATTTAGACCTCGAGCGTCTCTCTCTCGGGTTTGCGATGGACGCTGACTATACGCGACTATTGTGGATCAGGCAGCCTGGGTGGCGAGGCGGCCCATTTCGCGCACCACCAGTTCGCGGTATGGCCCCCTGCCCTGCACGAGGATATCGGGCGGCCCGTCCTCGACGATGCGGCCGCCCTGCAGCACGACCACACGATCGAAGCTGCGCAACGTGGCCAGGCGATGGGCGATCGCGACCACGGTGCGCCCGCGCATCAGGCGCGACAGCGCTTCACGTATGGCCTCCTCGGACTCGCTGTCAAGCGCCGCGGTCGCTTCATCGAGCAGAAGGATCGGCGCGTCTTTCAGGAACGCACGGGCGATTGCGATGCGCTGGCGCTGCCCGCCCGACACCTTGATGCCGCGGTCGCCGACGATGGTATCCATACCCTCCGGTAAATTCTCGATGAAGTCGCAGCGCGCTGCGATCGCCGCGCGGAGCACCTCGTCGTCGGTCGCGTTCGGCCGTCCGTAGCGGATGTTTTCCATGATCGAGCGGTGGAACAGCGAGATGTCCTGCGGCACCACCGAGATCGCCTCGCGCAGGCTCTGCTGCGTGACCCGCGCAATATCCTGGCCGTCGATGGTGATGCTGCCGCGCTCCACGTCGTAGAAGCGCTGCAGCAGCGTGAACAGCGTCGATTTGCCGCCGCCGGATTGCCCGACCAGCCCGACCCGTTGACCGGGCTGGATACGCAGGTTGAACTTGTCGAACACCTGCATGCCGCCGGGGTACTGGAACGAGATGTTGTTGAAGGCGATCGCAGCCCCGCTCTTGATCAACGCTTCGGCCTCCGGGTGATCCTTCAGTTCATGCGGGGTCAGCAGCGTCGCGAGCGCCTCCATCAGGCGGGCGACATGCTGGGTGGCATCGACCAGCGCCACGGCCAGATCGCGCGTCGCGCTCAGGATGCAGATCCCGAGCGTGCAGACCAGCACGACGTCGCCGGTGGTGGCGGCGCCCTGCTGCCAAAGGTTGACCGCCCACGCCAGCATGCAGATGGTGAGGACCACCGTCACCGCCGCATGAGTGAGCCGCAGCTTTTCGAGGTAGCGCAGGCTGCGGCCCCGGGCGATCAGTTCCCGGTTCACGGTCGCGTCGAACCGGGCGTGCTCGAAGCTCAATCCGCAGAACGCCCGCACCAGCGGCATGTTGTTGATGACGTCGACCATCTCGCCATCCACGGCGGCCGCCTTGTCGGCATAATCATCGTGCAGCGGCCGGCCGGCGGCTGCCATGCGGAACATCGCGAACACCATGGTTCCCGCAATGACGATCAGCACCGCCGACATGGTCAGGCTTACAGTCCCGATCAGCGCGATCGCGGCGAAGGTCGCAACACATGGCGGCAGCACGTTCCAGACAAACATGTTCTCGACCGTATAGACCGCGTTCGAGGTCGCGGTGATCCGGCTGGTCAACATGCCTGGCAGGCGATCGGTAAAGTAGCTCGGCGCATGACCGGTGAGGTGGCGGAACAGGTCGCGCCTAAGATCGCCGGTGACGCCGACGAAAGCGTAGCTCGCGATCCAGCTTGCGATCCGCCACAGAAAATTATCTGCCGCGATCAGTGACATGAGCAGAACGAATGCCAGCCATACGCCGCCGGCCTGAGCCGGACCGCCCGATAGGCTGTCGACGAGGTTCTTCACCCCGTACTGCGTGCCTACGGAGCAGGCAACCGCGCCGAGAACGCACCCCAATATTACGGCGTGTGATGCGGGCCGCCGCCGCAGATAGCGCAGCACAAAAGGAAAGGGGCGGTGCGCGTATCCTGAAAGATTGTCCATGTGCGCCTGCAAACCTGTTGAGCAGCAAGGTGAATTTCTTAGTGAACCGCCCCGCACACGATTCCGTGAGGGACAGTGATCGATGTTTCGTACCGCGAAGCCATCACTGCGCAACAATTCTGCAGCACCGATAGTTGCGAAAATTTGTTCGCGGCAAATGGCATCAGCAAGACCACACTGTGAAGGAAGAAAGAACGACCCACACAGCAAAGGAACTTCGCACGTGCGGGAACGTTCCCGTTACGGCATGCCGGTGCCGGACAAATGGGGTTGGGCTTGATTATCCCACATCACACAGAGGAGACGAAAGCATGCGCATCGCGCAGGTTGCGCCACTGACGGAGGCTGTTCCCCCGAAGCTCTATGGCGGGACGGAACGGGTCGTGCACTGGCTGACTGAAGAACTGGTCACGCTAGGCCACGACGTTACCCTGTTTGCCAGTGGGGACTCGCAGACCTCGGGCAAGCTGGAGGCGACCTGGCCGAAAGCATTGCGGCTGGATGGATCGGTCCGCGATCCCAACGCGCTGCACATGGTGCTGCTCGAGCGCGTCCGACAGAAATGCGATCAGGAGGAGTTCGACTTCCTCCACTTCCATCTGGATTATTATCCGTGGTCGCTGTTCCAGCGGCAGCCGACGCCGTTCGTGACCACCCTGCACGGCCGGCTGGACCTTCCCGAGCACCAACCGGTGTTCGATACGTTCCCGGAAGTGCCGGTGATCTCGATCTCCAACGCCCAGCGCCGTCCGGTGCCGCAGGCGAATTGGGTGAAGACGATCCATCACGGCCTGCCGGAGAACCTGCTGACCCCGCAGGCGGTCAACCCGTCCTATCTGGCGGTGCTCGGCCGCATCGCGCCGGAAAAGGGGGTCGACCGCGCCATCAAGATCGCGATGCGCTGCGGCATCCCCTTGAAAATGGCGGCAAAGGTCGACCGCGCCGACCAGGAATATTACGAGGCGGTCATCCGTCCGCTGATCGTGGACAACCCCCTGGTAGATTTCATCGGCGAAATCAGCGACCGCGAGAAGCCGGAGTTTCTGAGCGGCGCCATCGCCCTGTTGCTGCCGATCGACTGGCCGGAGCCGTTCGGCCTGGTGATGATCGAGGCCATGGCCTGCGGCACGCCGGTCATCGCCTTCAACCGCGGCTCGGTGCCGGAGATCATCGAGGATGGCCTGACCGGCTTCATCGTCGAGGATGAGACCAGCGCCGTCGGCGCGGTCGGCCGGCTTCCGGCGCTGAGCCGGCAGACGATCCGCAAGCGGTTCGAGACCCGCTTCACCGCGCGCCGCATGGCGCTCGACTACCTCAACTGTTATCGCGACCTGATGGAAGCGGCCGAGCCGCGCATCAAGCTGGTCGCAAGCGCGGAGTGAGGGAAGAGCGGAGATGCCGTAGGGTTGGCAAAGCGTAGCGTGCCCACCGTTACGAGCGAACACTTGGTGGTGGGCACGGCGCTAACGCGCCTTTGCCCACCCTACGCGCTACGCGCCAGTCAACTCACCGTCGTTCGCTTCGGCTCGACGATCTCGAACATTCGCGGAAACTCATCCATCAGCGTCATCAGCTCAGTCAGCCGCGTTGCATCGCCGCTGACGCTGACCCTGCCGCTGGCGACCGCCTCCGGAAACGTCGTCAACTTGGCAATGACTTCATCCAGCGTGCTGCGCGCCAGCGTGAAGCTTGCATCGGCGTCCCCAGTTTGCGTGTCGGCGACATAGGTCAGCGCGCAATTCTCCAAATTGAGGATGAAGGTCTCATTGGTGTCGGTGAACTCCCAGTTCAGGACGATGCGCTTGCCATCGGCCTTGGGGCCGTTGAGGCGAATGCCGAGCACGTCCCAGAGCTGTCCGGTGCGGAGCGCGGCGAGCGTTTCGCGTGGCATCGCCGGCCGCGCCGGCGCCTTCGGCATGCCCTGCCGTAACTCCTGCGCGCCGAACAGATAGCTGTTGCGCCAGGTCGCGCTTTCCGCGGCATAGCCGAGCTGCTCGAACGTGTCGGCGAGCAGCGCGCGGGCCGCGGCATTGCCCGGCTCGGCGAACACCAGATGGCTCACCGCCTGCGCGACGAAGCGGAATTCGCCGTTGGCGAAATCCTTCCGCGCCCGTTCCAGGATCGCATCCGCGCCGCCCATATACTCAACGTATTTTTTGCCCGACTCGACCGGCGGCAGCGGATCGAGATTGACGGGGTTGGCGTCATACCAGCCGAGATATTTCTGATAGATCGCCTTCGCATTGTGCCGGATGTGGCCGTAATAGCCGCGGCCGTGCCAGGCGCCCTCCAGGCTTTTCGGCAGCCGAATGGTCTCCGCGATTTCGCTCGCGGTCAGCCCATGGTTCATCAGGCGAATGGTCTGGTCATGCGCGAACTTGTAGAGATCGCGCTGCTGGCGGATCATGGTGTCGATCCGCTCTCGACCCCACACCGGCCAATGATGCTGGCCGCACATCGCCTCCGCTTTGCCGCCCCACAGCTTGAGCGCCTCGCCGAGATATTTCGACCACGCCAAGGCATCGCGCACATCGGCGCCGCGAAACGGCAGCAGATTGTGGAAATTGTGGGTGCAGTTTTCCGCGAGGTTCAGCAGCTTGTAGCGCGGCAGGTAGAAATGCATCTCCGCCGGTGCCTCGCTGTTCGGCGCCATCTGGAACTCGAATTCGACGCCGTTAATCACGCGCCTGTCGCCGGTGGCGAGGATCAGATCGGTCGGCCGCAACAGTGCCACCGATCCGGCCGCCATCGACTTGCCGAGCCCGCAATCGACCTGCCCCCGCGCCCCCTTCGCCAGGAACGGCCCGAATTGATATTGCGCACGCCGCAACATCGCGGGGCCTGCGATGATGTTCTCGGAGACCGCATGCTCCATGAACATGTCAGGGGCGATGATCGGCACCTGCCCGCTCGACAATGTCTCGTCATCGAGCACCCCGCGGGCGCCGCCCCAATGATCGGTGTGGGTATGGGTGAAGAGCATTGCCACAACCGGACGCCTGCCGCGGTGCCTGAAATAGAGCTCGATGGCGGCGCGGGCGCCCTCGATCGAGGTGAGGGTATCAACCACGATCACGCCGCTGTCGCCCTCGATCAGCGTCATGTTGGCGATATCGAGCCCCCGCACCTGGTAGACCCCGGGCACCACCTCGAACAGGCCGTGATGCATGTTCAATCGCGATTGCCGCCACAGGCTGGGATTGACGGTGGGCGGAGCCTCCTCCGATGAGAGGAAGCCGTAAGGCGCAAGACTCCAGACCACTCTGCCTTGGGCGTTGGCGATATGCGCGTTTTCGATGGTGCCGAGGAAGCCGCGCGCGGCATCGTCGAAATCACCCGTATCGGAGAACGGCAATGCATCCAGCATCGCCGCGTGCTGCGCGACCACGGAAGGCGAGGCGTCCTTAGGAGCTTCGCTGGCGATTGTGTTGGTCATGTCTGTTCCTCCCCGCCGCGAGCCAAAGCGACCACGGCTTACGCAGGAGGATTATGAGCGTGTGACCGATGGCGTCAAATGCTCGTCATGGCCGGGCTTGTCCCGGCCATCCACGCTCTCCTTCGGGTGCCCAAGTGCGTGGATGCCCGGGACAAGCCCGGGCATGACGGAAGCAAGTGGTATAACGGCCGCGCTACTTCTTCACCTTGCTCGCGTCCATCTTGATGCTCGTGTCCAGCATCTTGGTCGAAAACGCCGTGTTCACGTCGAACGGCTTTTCCATCCCGAGATAGCTGTGCACCAACTCGTAGTCCTTCTTCATCCGCTCGGCGTCGATCCAGCCGAGCGCCTTGGTCGTGGTGAACTCGTCCGTCATCAGGATCTTGATGCGCTCCCATTGCCGTTCCTGGTTCTCCCGGTCGAGGCCGGAGACCTGGTCGAGCAGCGCCTTCAGGCAGGGCGCGACGTCGGCGACGCAGGCGGCATAGGCCTTCTGCGTGACCCGCACGAATTCCTCGACCAGTTTCGGATTCTTCTGCAGGAATGCGCCGTTGACGATCAGCGAATTGCCGTAAGGATTGAGCCCGATGTCCTTCCAGTTGACGTAGCCGAGATCGGCACCGAACTCGATCGCCTTCAGATCGTGCTCGTTGTAGAAATCGCTGATGATGTCGACCGTGTGGCTCTTCAGCGCCGCGATCTTCGCGGTCGGGCCGACATTGACGAAAGTGACGGAGTCAGGCGCGATCCCGGCCGCCTTGGCGAAGGCCGGCCACATCACGCGCGAGGCATCGCCCGGCGGGTTGCCGATCTTGTGGCCGGGAAAATCCTTCACCCCGTTCACGCCGTAGCTCTTCAGCCAATAGAAGGTCTGCCCGGTATTGGCGTAGATGCTCATCAGCGCCACCACGTCGGCGCCCTTGCTCTTGGCCACCAGCATGGTCGCGAGATCGGCGATGCCGAACGGCGAGCCGCCGGAGCCGACCTTCAGCGATGAGACGCCGGAGCCCTTGCCGGTCTCGATCGTGAGATCGATGCCGGCCTTCTCGTACCAGCCCTGCGCCTTGGCGTAATAGAACGGCGAATGATCCGCCGTCGGCGTCCAGTTCAGGATCAGATTGACGGATTCGGCGGCGCGCGCCGGCGCAACCCACGCCGCCAGCGCAAACGCCAAGGCCGGCGCAAACCCCAGCGTCAAGGCTGCAAGCCTCAAACCCTTCATCGCAACTCTCCCCGTGCGCAACCCGGCCTTGTCGCACCTTGCTTGTGACGTTACCAATGCAACAAGGGACAGGCGTAATTGTCAACTGTTTGGTTGAAAATGCTGAAGAGACGATCCGACAACACAAAGCCGCAGCGACGCGATCCCGTCGCCACGCAACGGAAGCTCCTGACCGCGGCGCGGCGCGAATTCGCGCAAAACGGGCTTGCCGGCGCCAGGGTCGACGAGATCGCGGCCAGAGCCGGCGTCAACAAGCAGCTCGTCTACCATTATTTCGGCCACAAGGACGCGCTCTACCTCGCCGTGCTCGAATGGGTCTATGAGGAGATCCGCGAGCAGGAGCGCGAGCTCAACCTGGAGGGACTGCCGCCCGAACAGGCGATCAAGAAGCTGATCGAAGCCTCGTTCGATCACCTCGCCGCCCATCCCGACTTCATCGTGCTCCTGAACGACGAGAACCGCGGCGGCGCCCGGCACGTCCGCGGCTCCCGCCGGCTGGAGGCCATGCACTCGCCGCTCGTCAGCATGGTCTCGAAGATCCTCAATGAAGGCGTGCGCGCCGGCGTGTTCCGACGCGGCGTCGATCCGGTGCACCTCTATATCTCGATCGCGGCACTCAGCTACTTCTTCTTCTCCAATACGCCGACGCTGTCGGCGATCTTCGGCAAGGACCTGTCGAGCACGGCCGCGCGCCGGGCCCGGCGGCGGCACGTAACCGACCTGGTGCTGCAGTCGCTCCGGCCGTAGACCCTGGCACCGCCGTCATTGCGAGCGCAGCGAAGCAATCCACGTCTCCACGGACGGCGCCATGGATTGCTTCGCTGCGCTCGCAATGACGGGGCGATATAATCAACCAGATGGTTGAAAGATGGATACGACCGGGCTAGGCTGAGAGCGAGGGCCGGGAGCGGCCGGCATTTTCGAGGGAGCAATCGGTGTTCAGTGACGGCGGGCGGTCCATCGCGATCATCCTGATCGTGCATCTTGCCGTGATCGTGCTCTGGCAGGTCCTGGTCGACGCGTTCCAGGTGCCGAAGTTCATCCTGCCCTCGCCGCTCGCGACCGTCGCGACGCTCAGCTCCGCCAAATATGCCTGGCTGTCGAACCTGCTCGTCACCGCCGCTGAAATCCTCGGCGGCTTCTGCCTTGGCGCGCTGGTGGGCGTCGCGCTTGCCGTCATCTTCAGTTGGTCGCCGCTGGTGAGCCTCGTATTGCTACCATTGTTCGTGACCCTGAACATGATCCCGAAAGTGGCGTTGGGCCCGCTGATCATCGTGTGGTTTTCCTACGGCATCATTCCGAACATCCTGATCGCCTTCAGCATCTGCTTCTTTCCGATCCTGCTGACGACCGCACGCGGCCTGCGCGAGGTCGAGCCCGACCTGCTCGACCTCGTCAAATCGCTGCGCGGCTCGCGCTGGACGCTGTTCCGCAAGATCCAATTGCCGGGATCGCTGCCTTACGTGTTTTCCGGCATGAAAGTCGGCGCTATCCTGGCGGTTGCCGGCGCGATCGTCGGCGAGTTCATCGCCTCCGAGCGCGGGCTCGGCTATCTCATGATCCAGGTGCAGTCCTCGCTCGACACCCCGGCCATGGTGATGGCAGTCGTTCTGCTGACTCTGCTCGGCGTTGCGCTTTACGGCCTGGTGCTCGGCCTTGAACGGCTGTTCGTGGTCTCCGACATCCGGCTGCAATAAGAAACCAGGGGAAGAACCATGCTGCTCACGCGCGACACTTTGCCGAAGACGATCCCGGATATTGCAGCGCTCGACGACCTGCTGTGCCGGCCGAGCCAGGCCTTGATCGACGATATCAGCAAGGTCGACGGCGACATCATGATCCTCGGCGTCGCCGGCAAGATGGGACCGACGCTGGCCGGCCTTGCCAAGGCCGCCGCACCGGACCGCCGCGTCATCGGCGTCGCCCGCTTCAGCGATCCCGCGGTGAAGGACTGGCTGGAGGAGCGCGGCATCGAGACAATCAATTGCGACCTGTTGGATGAGGCCGCGATCAGGGCGCTGCCGAAGGCGCCGAACATCATCTTCATGGCTGGCCGCAAATTCGGCGCCGAGGGCGACCTGTCGCTGACCTGGGCGATGAATGCGCATGTCCCAGCGCTGGTCGCACAGGCTTTCCCTGCGTCGCGGATCGTGGCGTTCTCGACCGGCTGCGTCTATCCATTCGTGCCGGTTGACGGCAAAGGCTCCGATGAGGACATGGCGCCGAACCCGCCGGGAGAATACGCGCAATCCTGCGTCGGGCGCGAGCGCATGTTCGAATACTTCTCCAGGAAATTCGCAACACCCGGCCGCCTGTTCCGCCTGAACTATGCGATCGACATGCGCTACGGCGTGCTGCACGACATCGCGACTAAGGTGCTTTCGGGCACACCGATCGATGTCAGCCTCGGCCATGTCAATTTCATCTGGCAGGGCGATGCCGCCTCGCAGGCGCTGCGGTGCCTGGCGCATTGCACGACGCCGACTTCGCCCATCAATGTCAGCGGCCACGAGATCCTCGCGGTGCGCGATCTCGCCGCCAGGTTCGGCGCGCGCTTCGGCCGTCAGCCCGTGATCGTCGGCAAGGAAGAGCCGACGGCGTGGCTGACCGACACCTCGCTAGCGGTCAAGCTGTTCGGCCTGCCGGTCGTCGACACCGAGCAGTTGATCGCCTGGACCGCGGACTGGGTGGAACGCGCGATGCCGAGCCTCGGCAAGCCCACCAAATATGAGGTGCGCGATGGTCGATACTGAGCCTGTCGCCATTGTCCAACTCGGGGTCGACGACGCTGCGGCCGGGCTCGCGCTGTCGACCGAAGCGCACTGGAACCAGAACGAGGCCGACTGGCGCTTCTTCCTCGGCAATGGCATCGTGTCCGGCGTCCGCGACGGAACGCATCTGGTCGCAACTGCGGCGCTGCTGCCGTATTCCGCCGGTAATGCCTGGATCAGCATGGTGCTGGTGACCGAACGCTGGCGCCGCCGCGGCATCGCGACCCGGCTGGTCGATGCCTGTCTCGACGCGGCAAGACAGCGCGGCCTCACCACCTGGCTCGATGCGACGCCGGCGGGCGCCACGGTGTACGGTCCACTCGGCTTCACGCCGACATTGCAGCTTCGGCGCTTGCGGCTCGAACATCCAACGCAAGAGGCGCCCGTGACGCTCGCGGCCTCCGATATCGACACGTTCACCGCACGCGACCGGCGCGCCATGGGATTTGAGCGCAACGGCCTGCTCGCGGAATTCGGCGCCCGCACCGGCTCGCGTATTGTGTCCCACGGCAACGCGATGGCGCTGGTGCGCGACGGCCGCACCGCGCGCCAGATCGGACCACTGTTCGCGGATAGCGCGGCGGACGCGCTGGCGCTGGTCGATGCGATCAGCCGAAACGAAACCAGTCCGCTCCTGATCGACGCGATTGCGTCGCAGGAATCATTCGTCGCCGGATTGACAGCCGCGGGCTGGAACATCGAACGGCCGTTCCAGCGCATGCGGTTCGGCCGCGCCACCACGCAAAGCGAAGAGCTTCCCTTCGCCGTCGCCGGCCCGGAATTTGGATAGGATTGGCCATGCACCACAGCGAGATCAAATCCGAGATACGCAAGCTGATCGCCGACGGCACCGTGCTGCCCGCACACCCGCTCGCGCTCGACGCCAATCGCGCGCTCGACAAGAGGCATCAGCGCGCGCTAACGCGCTATTATATCGACGCGGGCGCCGGCGGCCTTGCGGTCGGCGTCCACACCACGCAATTCGCGATCCGCGAGGTCGGGCTTTATCGGCCCGTGCTCGAGCTCGCCGCCGAGACGGCAGCGAACTGGACCAAGCGGCCACTGGCGATGGTCGCAGGTCTCGCCGGCCCGACGCAGCAGGCGATCTCCGAAGCGCGGACCGCGCGCGATATCGGCTATCACGCTGGCCTGCTCAGCCTCGCCGCAATGAAGACCGCGTCGGAAGACGACATCATCGCGCATTGCCAGGCGGTCGCGCGCGAGATCCCGCTGGTCGGCTTCTACCTGCAACCCGCGGTCGGCGGCGTCATCCTGAGCGCGGACTTCTGGCGGCGCTTTGCGGCGATCGACAATGTGATCGCGATCAAGATCGCGCCGTTCAACCGCTATCGCACCCTGGACGTGTTGCGCGGCGTCGCCGCGGCTGGTGCCCTCGACCGCGTCGCGCTCTATACCGGCAATGACGACCATATCCTGCTCGACCTCACCTTGCCGTTCGACCTGCGCGAGAATGGAGTTACGACCCGCACCTACTTCAAAGGCGGCCTGCTCGGTCACTGGTCGGTGTGGACGCAGACGGCAATCAGGCAATTCGAGATGTGCAAGGCGGCGCGCCACAAGGATACGGTGCCTGCCGATCTGCTGGCGCTCGATGCCCGCGTCACCGATTGCAACAGCGCATTCTTCGACGTTGCCAACAATTTCCACGGCTGCATCGCAGGCTGTCACGAGATCCTCCGCCGCCAGGGCTTGCTGGAAGGCATCTGGTGCCTCGATCCAAACGAAGGTCTCAGCCCGGGCCAGATGCAGGAGATCGACCGCGTCTGCCGCGAGCATGCCGATCTCTCGGACGACGGCTTCGTCGCCGCGAACCTGCAGAAATGGTTGACATGACGGCCGAGCCTTTCATCAGCCTGCGCAACGTCCGCAAGGTCTATCGGTCCAAGGGAGCCGAGTTCCTTGCCGTCTCCGACGTCACAATGGACATCGCCGAGGGCGAGCTTGTGGCGCTGGTCGGGCCATCCGGTTGCGGCAAGACCACCGTGCTGAAGATCCTTGCCGGCCTGCACAGCGCCGATGGCGGTACGATCAAGATCGGCAACGCGAAGACGCCGTTCGATCCCGCGCGCGATATCGGGATGGTATTCCAGCAGGCGCTGCTGCTCAAATGGCGCACCATCCTCGACAATGTGCTGCTGCCGGCCGAGATCGTCGGCCTGCCGATCAAGGCGGCGCGGGAGCGCGCCCGCGACCTGCTCAAGATGGTCGGCCTCGCCGGCTATGAGGACAAATATCCGCAGCAGCTCTCAGGCGGCATGCAGCAGCGCACCGCAATCGCTCGCGCGTTCATCCATGACCCGAAACTGATCCTGATGGACGAGCCGTTCGGCGCGCTGGATGCGCTGACGCGTGAGCAGATGAATCTCGAAATGCTGCGGATCTGGCGCGAGAGCGGCAAGACCATCATCTTCGTCACCCACAGCATCCAGGAGGCCGTGTTCCTGGGCTCCCATTGCGCCGTGCTCACCGCCGGGCCCGCTCGGATGGCGGAATATTTCCCGATCGAATTGCCCCTCCCCCGCGCGCTTCCGATCAAGACCACGGACGAATTCGGCGCCTACGCCCGGCGCATCTATGACCGGCTCGGCCTCAGCACCAACGCCTGATCCGCCGCGCGTGGACGGCTGACGCCAAGCCGGAACGCAGAATTGCGCATACGCATCATGCAACCGCATACCTGTGGCAACCCGTGCGCGCGTAGTAGATGACCGAGAGGACGGGATCCTGTCCTTCCGGAGAATCTGACCACAATGGACATGCTCGCGGCGAAGGCGCCAGTCGCGCCCGTCATGGACGGCTTGCCGCCGGAGCGGCGGCGCTGGGCCGTGGCTGCGATCTTCACCGCGCTCGCGATGGCTTCGCTTGACACCGCGATTGCCAATATCGCCCTGCCCGCGATCGCGACCGATCTTAAGGTCAGCCCGGCCGATGTCGTCTGGGTCGTCAACGTCTACCAGATCGCGCTGGTCGCAACGCTGTTGCCACTTGGCGCGCTCGGGGAAATCGTCGGCCATGAGCGCATCTATCTCGGCGGCCTCCTCTTGTTCACGCTCGCCTCGCTCGGCTGCGCGCTCGCGTGGTCGCTGGACAGCCTTCTCATTGCACGAACGCTGCAAGGGCTCGGCGCCAGCGGGCTGATGAGCGTCAACACCGCGCTGGTCCGCTACGTCTACCCGAGCAGGATGCACGGTCGCGGCTTCGGCCACAACGCGCTGGTGGTCGCGACCGCCTTCACCCTCGGGCCGACGATTGCCTCCGCCATCCTGGCGTTCGGAACCTGGCCGTGGCTGTTTGCGATCAACATCCCGTTCGGCCTGACCGCACTGTTCATCGGCATGAAGACCTTGCCGCAGACGCCGCGCGCCGTGCATGCCTTCGACCTCCCCGGCGCAGTGCTGGCCTCAGGCTGCCTCGGTCTCTTCATCATCGGCATCGGCAGCGCCGCGCACAAGACCTCGCCGGGATTGGTGCTGGTCGAGGTTGCTGGAGCGGTGGTGCTGGGCTGGCTGCTGACGCACCGGCATCGGGATCATCCGGCGCCAATGCTGCCGATCGACCTGTTCCGCCGCCCGATGTTCGCCTTGTCCGCAGCGACCGCGGTCTGCTCGTTCGCAATCCAGGGCCTCGCCTTCGTTTCGCTGCCGTTCTATTTCGAAGCCGTGCTGATGCGCTCGCAGGTCGAGACCGGGTTCTTCATGACGCCCTGGCCGCTGGTTGTTGGAATCATGGCGCCGATCGGCGGCCGCCTGTCCGACCGTTACCCGGTCGGCATCCTTGGCGGTATCGGGTTGATCCTGCTCGGCCTCGGCATGACGCTCTTGGCAACACTACCCGCCTCCCCCAGCATCCCCGATATCGTCTGGCGCATGGTGATCTGCGGGATCGGATTCGGCTTTTTCCAGACGCCCAATATGAAGGCACTGATGAGCAGTGCGCCGCCGCACCGCAGCGGCAGCGCCAGCGGCATCGTGGCGACCGCGCGCCTGACCGGGCAAACCATCGGCGCCGCGCTCGCCGCTTTCTGCTTTGCCATCGCCGGCCATGAAGGCGCCACCTACGCACTCGCGCTAGGCGCCGGATTTGCGGTGCTCGGAAGCGCGATGAGTTTCCTGCGGCTGGCTGTCGCACCCAAGGGCGCATGATCTGCGCGAGGCGCAAGAGATCAAGAACACCGCGCCCTCGGGTTTGTTCCTGCTTCCTCGCATACGCATTTTCTTGATTTGAATCGTTCTAGTGGCCGGGTCACACTCGCCCCGAGGTCTAGTTGATGGAACTGGATCAAAAGGGGATTGCGATGGCTAACCTCACAATTAACGGCAAGAAAATCGAGGTCGATGTCGAGCCGGATACGCCGCTGCTCTGGGCGATTCGCGAAAACATTGGACTGACCGGCACCAAATATGGCTGCGGCATCGCACAATGCGGCGCCTGCACCGTTCATGTCGACGGCGTGGCGATGCGATCCTGCGGCGTGCTCGTCAGCGAAGTTGATGGCAAGGAAATCACGACGATCGAGGGCCTTGCCGCCGAGGGCAAGCTGCACAAGGTGCAGCTGGCCTGGATCGAGCACGACGTGCCGCAATGCGGCTATTGCCAGACCGGCATGATCATGGCGGTAGCGGCGCTTCTGAAAGACAACCCGAAACCGACCGACCAGGACATCGACGAGGCCATCACCAATATCTGCCGCTGCGGCACCTTCGCGCAGGTGCGCGAGGCGATCCACGCCGTCGCGAACGCGTGAGGTGCCGTCATGAATCAGCACGTCAAGCTCAACCGCCGCGCGTTCGTGATTGGCACCGCCGCGGCAGGCGCCGGCCTTGCGCTCGGCTTCAATCTTCCGTTTGGCGGGGCGGTGGCGCGCGCCGCCGATGGCTCGCCCGAAGTCAACGCCTGGGTGGTGATCCGTCCGGATGATACGGTGGTGATCCGCATCGCGCGTTCGGAGATGGGCCAGGGTTCGCTCACCGGTCTCGCGCAGCTCGTTGCCGAAGAACTCGAATGCGACTGGTCGAAGGTCACGACCGAATATCCGACACCGGGCCAGAGCGCCGCGCGCGGCCGGCCCTGGGGCGATTTCTCGACCGGTGGCAGCCGTGGCATCCGCGGCTCGCATGAATACGTCCGCAAGGGCGGCGCCACCGCGCGGCTGATGCTGATCCAGGCCGCCGCGAACGAATGGAAGGTGCCGGCCTCCGAATGCTCGGCCGCGAGCAGCGTCATCACCCATCTGCCGACGGGCCGAACCACGACCTACGGCAAGGTGGCGGAAGCAGCTAGCAGGCTCTCTCCGCCGTCCGATGTGAAGCTGAAAGACTCGAAGGACTGGAAGATCGCGGGCAAGGGCCTGAAGCGCCTCGACACCGCCGACAAGACCACCGGCGCGATGGTCTATGGCATCGACTTCAAATTGCCAGGCATGTTGAACGCCGCGATCAAGGATTGCCCGGTGTTCGGCGGCAAGCTGAAGAGCTTTGACGAGGCCAAGATCGCCAACATGAAAGGCGTCAAGAAGGTGGTGCGCGTCGGCGACAGCGGGGTTGCCGTCGTCGCCGACACCTGGTGGCACGCCAAGACTGCACTCGATGCGCTGCCGATCGAGTGGGACGAAGGCCCGAACGCAAAGACCTCGAGCGAGACGATCAGCAAATGGCTGGCCGAAGGACTCGAGCCGTCGCAGGCGGCGTTCGTCGGCAACCAGAACGGCAATGCGATGGCGGAGATCGCGCGTGCCGCAAAGGTGGTCGAGGCCGTCTACAACTATCCCTACCAGAACCAGGCCACGATGGAGCCGATGAACGCGACCGCGCTCCATACCGGCGAGAAGCTCGATGTCTGGTGCGGCACGCAGAACGGCGAAGCGGCCTTCGCCACCGCGGTGCAAGCCTCAGGCCTTCCGCCTGAGAAATGCGACGTCCACAAGCTGATCCTCGGCGGCGGCTTCGGCCGTCGCGGCCAGAGCGATTATGTGCGGCAGGCGGTCTTGATCGCCAAGGAGATGCAGGGCACGCCGATCAAGCTGTTGTGGTCGCGCGAAGAGGACATGCAGCACGGCTTCTATCATCCGGTTACCCAGTGCCGGATGGTCGGCGCCTTCGATGCCGACAACAACCTGACCGCGCTGCGCATGCGGATCTCCGGCCAGTCGATCCTGGCGCGGCTACGGCCAGAGGCCATGATCAACGGCATGGATCCCGCGACATTCCAGGGGCTCGCGCCTAGCGGCGAAGCGGCGATCGGCTATTCGATCCCGAACCTGTTGATCGAACATTCGATGCGCAATCCGCATGTGCCGCCGGGCTTCTGGCGTGGCGTCAACATCAATCCGAACACGATCTATCTCGAGAGCTTCATGGACGAACTCGCGCATGCGGTCGGCCAGGATCCGCTCGCGTTCCGTCGCAAACTGATGGCGGGTCATCCGAAGCATCTGGCGGTGCTGAACGCGGTCGCCGAACGGATCGGCTGGGACAAGCCGGCGCCGCAGGGCGTCTATCGCGGGCTCGCACAGGTGATGGGCTATGGCAGCTATGTCGCCGGCGCCGCCGAGATCTCGGTGACCGACGGCAGCAAGATCAAGGTGCATCGCATCGTCGCTGCCACCGATCCTGGCTACGTCGTCAATCCGGCGCAGGTGGAACGGCAGGTCGCGGGTTCCTTCGTCTACGGCCTCTCCGCTTTGTTCTATGGCGGCTGCACCGTGAAGGACGGCCGCATCGAGCAGACCAACTTCGACACCTACAACTCGATGCGCATCAGCGAGATGCCGAAGGTGGAGACGATCCTGATGCCGAGCGGCGGCTTCTGGGGCGGCGTCGGCGAGCCGACCATCGGCGTCGCTGCGCCCGCGGTGCTGAATGCCTACTTCGCGGCGACCGGAAAACGCATCCGCTCGGTACCGCTACGGCAGCAGAACATCAGCTTCGCGTAAGGAAGTTGTGGTTCACGACCTGACAAGCGAGTCGTTCCGGGCTTGACCCGGGACGACCAAGCGACTGGTCCGCCGCTCCTCGATGAACGCACTATTTTACGGACCGCATCAATCATCCCGCAACCAACGCTGTTGATCACGGCAAGTGTCGCTTGCGCGTCACGCGAATGGCCGAATACTGCCGCCCGGCGAAGAATCGGTGCGAATCACGGGCGGGGATCGGCATGCAGCGCTACGTCGGCTTGGCGGTGGCGGCTTTATTGTTGTGCGGTGGCGGTGCGGGCGCGGAGGCCCAGGGCCTTCCATCCTACATGGCGCCGATCTCCGGCAAGACGAGCACCACACCCGCCGACACCGCGACCAAGGACGTGCTGGCGCTCAACACCGCGATGTTTGAGCTGTATGGCGACGCGGCAAAGATCTTCCAGAAGAACATCCTGAGCAAGCATCCGGTCATCCTTGCGCTGTTTTCCGGCGCCGGCGGCAGCATGATCCTTTACCGTCCGGGAATGGCGCCGACAGAGGCGCCGCAGGTACCGATGGTCTATCAGCTCCTGAAGTCGGTGGGTCACAGCACGATGGCCTTGGCCGAAGTGACCGGCCCCTATGTCGACAATCTCGACGACAAATCCTGGCGCGGCTCGATGCTCGCCTATCGCAGCCGCATGCAGTCGGCGCTCGATGGGCTCGACCGCACGCCGATGGAAGTCGGCTGGCGCGACAACAACCGCGCCATCCTGCAGAACAACCTCGCCTTCATGGACGAATGCCTCGCCAAGGACGTCATCCCATTTGCAACGCTTGAGGCTTTCGGCAAGAAGCAGGCGCCACGCCTCGCCAAGAACGTTGCATGGGCGGCAGAGACCCAGGTTGCGCACTGGATGGGCGTGCTGGCGGACTGGAAAGCCCAGCTCGGCGCCGACTGGGACAAGACCTATGCCGCGAGCAACACCATCTATGTGGCGCGCCAGAACAACGTGCTGTTCAGCGTGCTCGCGCAGTTCTTTGGTCCCGATGCCATCAATGACCGCCTGCTCCTGATCGAAACCATCTCGTTCACAACGACGCCCGCGGACATGCTGGAATCGCTGACGCGGATCATCGCGGATCGCTCGGTCGGTTCGCTGTTCTTCGGCAACTATCATCTCATGGACTATGAATTGATGGGCGGCGATGCGCGTGTCGCGATTGCTGCCGAGACCAAGAAGCGCGGCATGACGACGTTTCTGCCGCCGGCCGTGCCATTCGGTTCGAAGCAATGGCCGACGTTGGTCACGCCCGGTCCCGGCCCCGCATCGATCGCGGACTTGCGATAGTGTTTTTCGTATCGGTGCGTGATTCGGGCGCAACGATAATTTGAGATCGGGCACGCCTGACAGCGTTGACCGAGGGGGGTAAGGGGCATGCGGCCTTCGCGAAGGGAGTTCGTGAAGTGGGTCACGGCGAGCGGGATAGCGCTCAGCCTGTCACGATTGGGAGCGGCCGAGCCGGCGGGCTTTCCGGCGCGCGCGGTGTTGCCGGGACGGCAAAACTGGAATCCGGCGGCCGATGGCCGCGGTCGCATCGACGGCGTCGCCAAGGTCACCGGCGCCAAGCTCTACGCCTCCGATTTTCGCGCTGCCGACCTGCCGGGATGGCCGGCCACGACGTCGCACGCGATCCTCGTCCGCGCGAGCGATGCGACGCGCGTCTATCTCGGCATGGACCTCGCACGCCTGAGCGGCGCGCTGAAGCCGTCGGTCGTGGTAACGGCCGAGGAGCTTGCGAAGATCGGCGCCCGCGTCCCTGAATTCTATGCGGGCGATCTGTTCTGCCCCGTCGGCAAGACGCCGCTTTATATGGGACAGCCGGTCGCGCTATTGATCTTCGAGCAGTTCGACGCCTTCGATCGTGCGCGGCTGGCGCTGCGCGACGGCACCTTCGTGAAGTCAGGCGAAGAGACCGGCCCGGTCTCCCTGCCCAATTACGCCGCCTTCCGCTTCACGCGCGTGGCCGGCCCAACGCCCGAGTCGCCCGATGTGTATTCGCCGATCCAGGCCGGCTGGGTGACGCCGGGGCGGCTGCAGGACACCACGCTTCCGGTCTGGTCCTCCTTCGCGAAGGAGACGCAGGCACCCTACGGCAAGGCGGCGCGGTACGGCGAGCAGATCCGCGCCGAGCTGGATGCGAAGAACCCCGCAATGGTGGTGCTCGACCGCAGCTTCGAGACCCAGTCGGTCGATCCAATGTTCCTCGAGCCGGAATGCGGCCTCGGCTGGTACGACAACAGGGGCGGCAATCTCGAACTCGTGCTTGGCGTCCAGTCGCCCTATGAAGCCACCGAGTCGATCGCGCACCTGCTCGGACAGACGCGCCCTCCCTTCAAGCCCGCGCAGATCAACACGCAGTTCACCTATATCGGCGGCGGCTTCGGCGGCCGCGACCACACGCCCTTCGTGCTCTATGTCGCGCTGGCCGCAATGTTCTTTCCGGGACGGCCGGTTCGGCTTGCGCACGACCGTTATCAGCAGTTCCAGGGCGGCATCAAACGCCATCCGTTCAAGATACGATCCCGGATCGGGATCGACCGCGCAACCGGCAAGATCCAGGCTTTCGCGGCCGATCACGTGCTCGACGGCGGCGGCCTTGCGAACTTCTCGTCGAGCGTGGCGGTCGTCGGCGCCACGGCGGCGATCGGCATCTATGACGTGCCGAAGGTCGACGTCACTACGGTGGCCGTGCATTCGCGCGGCGTGACCGCGGGCTCGATGCGCGGCTACGGGACCATACAGACCATGACCGCGCTCGAAGTGCTGATCGACGAGGCCGCAGACGCCTTGCTGCTCGATCCGATCGAGTTCCGGCGGCGCAATGCTCTCAAGCAGAACGGCCGCACCATGACGGGAAATCCGTACATCGTGTCGGTCCGCACGCCCGAAATCCTGGACAAGCTCGAGACACATCCGATCTGGCGGCAACGCGCCGAGGAGAAGGCGCGGCTTGCAAGCAGCGGCGTCTTGGTCGGCACCGGCGTCGCCTGCGTCACCAAGGACTACGGCACC
This sequence comes from Bradyrhizobium sp. Leo114, assembly GCF_055229415.2. Taxonomy (NCBI): domain Bacteria; kingdom Pseudomonadati; phylum Pseudomonadota; class Alphaproteobacteria; order Hyphomicrobiales; family Nitrobacteraceae; genus Bradyrhizobium; species Bradyrhizobium sp. Leo114. Next base: position 205,740 of record NZ_JBUYEN020000001.1, read on the forward strand.
GGCGCGGACTGCTCGCTCGGACGCGTCGAGATCGCAGCCGACGGCAGGATCTCGATCCATTGCGATCATGTCGAGATGGGCAATGGCATCGGAACCGCGCTCGCCAACCGCGTCGCGATCCATCTTGGCGCGGTGGCCGACGAAGTGTCGGTGGCCCGGATCGATACCTATGATGCGCTCGGTCTCGTCACCTCTGGCGATCCCTACACGATGGATCAGAAGACTCAGGACGCGGCTGCGAGGAATCCGCGCTGGGTGCCTGCGATCAGTTCGGCCACCAGCGCCTCGATCGGCGCGCATGTCGGGACACATGCGGCTGCCGAGGCCGCGCGCGTCATCTTCCGCTACGGCCTGTGGCCGGCGGCGCTCGAACTCTGGCGCATCCCGCCCTCCGATCCGCGGGCGAAGGATTTCGCCAAAGCGCGCTGGAAGGATGGGCAGCTCATCCTGCCCGGCCTTCCACCGCTCGCACTGCCGGCGCTCGCCGCAGCCGCGCATGCGCGCAACCTCGTGACCGGCGCGATCACCCACAGCTTCTCGCGCTGGGCCTGGTCGCGCGCGGGTTTCCGGTTTGGCCGCGAGCTGCACCAGGCGGAGATCGACGCGCTCGCGGTGCGCAGGGGCGGCGGAAAATTCACCGCGCTCAATCGCGTCAGCGTGTGGTTTCCGCCAACCGACAACAACAGGATCGGCACGGCCTACGCCTCGATGTGCGGCACGCTGGTTCGCGTCGAGATCGAGCGCACGACCGGCGCGCTGCGCATCGCCAAGGCCTACAGCGTGCTCGAATGCGGACAGCCGCTGGTGCCGGAAGTCGTGCTCGGTCAGTCACAGGGCGGCTTTGCCATGGGCGTCGGTTACGCCTTGCTGGAATCGCTGCCGCCTCACGAAGGCGGTCCCGGCAACGGGCAATGGAACCTCGGGCAATATCTGGTAGCGCGGGGATCGGATCTGCCGCTGCGCGATCTCGAGATCGAGATGCTGCCGCCACTGTCGCCGGACGAGCCGCCGAAAGGCATGGCCGAAGTCGTGATGGTCCCCGTCGTCCCTGCCCTTCTCAACGCCATCTTCGACGCCACCGGCCACCGCTTCAATTCGTTGCCGGTCACCCAGGCCATGCTCAAGGGAGCGCTCGCGTGACAAGGCTTGCCATCACGATCAACGGCCGCGCGATCGATCCGATTGAGGTGCGCGACGATCTCTCGATGAACGACTTCCTGCGCGAATATCTGGGCATGACCGGCACCAAGTTCGGCTGCGGCGCCGCACAGTGCCTGAGCTGCACGATCATCGTCGACAACCCCGATGGCACCAGCGAAACCAGTCCGACCTGCATTGTGCCGGCCGCAAACTTCAACGGCAAGGCGATCCGGACCGTCGAGGGCCATGCGAGAAATGGCCAGCTTACCGCGCTTCAGAAAGCCTTCATCGATCACTTCGCCTTCCAGTGCGGCTACTGTACCGCCGGCTTCCTGAACGAAGCCCAGGTCTTCCTGGAACGTCTCGCGAAGAAGCCGGTCGCACGCACCGAACTCGAGAAGACCATCGAAGACGCGCTCGACGGACATATCTGCCGCTGCACCGGCTACATCAAATATCACGAGGCCGTCCGCGACGTGATCCTCGCCGATCCCCAGCGTTATCTGGCCTGACCATGATCTCAGAAACGCGCTTTCGGATTGTCGTTGTGGTCGCGGCGCTCGGCCTGAGCATGGTCACGGGCTATGCGGCCTCGCAGACCGCATCACACGGCCTGGCTTCGCCTGAGAGCTTTGCCGGCATCGCTGACAGCGACGCGCGATCGGCGGCGATGTTCACCGAACTCGGCAAGGTGCTGACGCATCCGCGCTGCGTCAACTGCCATCCCGCCGGCGACCGGCCGCGCCAGGGCGACGAGGGCCGGCTGCATCAGCCGCCGGTCACACGCGGCGCCGACGGCCACGGGGTGGCGGCGCTACGGTGCTCGGCGTGTCACGGCAACGCCAATTTCGAGCCTGGCCGTATACCGGGCCACCCGGAATGGCACCTCGCGCCGCGGGAGATGGGTTGGGAAGGCAAGTCGCTCGCCGAGATCTGTGCCCAGATCAAGGACCCCGCCCGCAATGGCGGTCGCAAGGTCGAAGAGCTGATCCACCACATCGGCGAAGATACGCTGGTCGGCTGGGCATGGCACCCTGGCTTCGGCCGTTCCCCCGCGCCGGGCACACAAAAACAGGCGGGCGCGCTCGTCGAAGCATGGGCGAAGGGCGGCGCAGCTTGTCCTGCGAGATGACTTGCGACTCTCTCCCGTAGGATGGGTAGAGCGCAGTGAAGCCCATCGCGATGGAGCAAGCCGCGCGAATGATGGGTGTTGCTGCGCTCTACCCATCCTATGATTCCGTAGAACCTCACACCGCCGTCGTCCCGCGAAGGCGGGGACCCATAACCACAGGGAGGTGTTGTGGCGCGAGCAAGCGGTTGTAGCGGAGCAGATCACAACGGCCTGTGGTTATGGGTCCCGGGTCCCGGCTACGGCAAGGGGCTTCGCCGTGGCACGCAAGCCCGGGACGACGGGGAGAGGTCTGATTTGAATGTCAAACAGCTCTCCGCTGTCATCGTCCGCCACCGGGTCGGCCGAATGGCCGCCCGATGACAGGCTCCGGCGGACGATCCAGTATTCCAGAGGCGGTCGTGCTTCAGCCGAGACGCCGCGAGGTACTGGATGCCCGCCTTCGCGGGCATGACGGTGGAGTTTGAGGAGACATGTGTCCGCATTCTCGCGGCATGTATTGCCCGAGCTTTGCATCAACTTTCACCCTCCTCGAGATCAGAGGGCGCAGGGAAAGCCGGGTGCTGGTTGCACCCGTGGGTCCCGTGCAACAAAAAGCACGGGGGTAGGACCACAGGTTCAACCGAAGCATTCCGGCTTTCCCTGCGCGATGGTGTTACGGTTTCCTTCGTGCTCTCCCCGGTGACCGGGCTTTCTTGCCACCGTCACCCGCGGCAGCTCTTTGCTGCTCGCGAGCTTAGCGCCAGCGTCGGGGCGCCAGGACCACACGACTTCGCCGTCCGCGGGTGCCACGCTCGTCAGTCGTGACATCCTCGTCCACCGCATCTCACCGCAACGTTCGTGACGATCGCGACCCGCCCCTCATTCGGGTGAGACGCGCGGAGTTAAATCACTGATTTGCCCGACGGCGAAAGCGGAATGTTTTTTCCGCGAGGGGTGGACAGACTTTTGCTGATTTGCCCGTCGGGTTGTTTTGTCGCACCCGGCCGCCCGGCCTGAGCCGACTTTCGCGGACCGAATGGTCGCGTCTACCCAACCCTCCGTGATGGGTTTTGCTCGCGATCAATCCGCCCTATCAACTGTCGCTTGTTGATTCAGAACAGAATGACGGACTGACGATTCCTGTGTCCTCGCCGCGCACTACCAGGCCCTCTTCTCGCAGGACGCATGTCAGGAGAGGCTGGAACAGGTTCCTCCCTCGCCTTCGCCACTGGCATGGCGCGCGTTGGGTGCGACAAAAACTCACGACAGCACCGCGGGCGGTTGCGGTCGTTGGCGTTGTCGCGATCCTCCTGGCGGCATTCCCTCTGATGAACCTCGTCTACCACGTGGTCCGTAAGCCGACCGAGTTGTTCTTCCTCGTTGGCGGCGCACTCGACAAGAAGCCGAGTGAAACGTGGCGGCAGTACGGACCGCTCTTTCGCGCCTACTCGACCAGCACGATTACGCCCGAATTGCTGGCCGCGTTGGCGCAAGTCGAGAGCACCGGCAACCCGGTGGCGCGCACCTACTGGCGTTGGCAACTCAACTGGAATCCTCTCGCAGTCTATCAACCGGCCTCGAGCGCCGTCGGCCTATATCAGATGACCGATGCAGCTTACGCCGAGGCCGCCCGGTCTTGCATCCGCAAGAACGCGGTCGTCGATGCCGACTGCGGATTCACCAGCCTGTATCTTCGCACGCTTCCAAGCCATGCCGTCGAACTGGCGGCCGTGTATTTGGACCGCAATGTCGCGGCGGTTCTCGCCCGCGCGACGAATGCGACGGCAAACCCGCAGCAGAAGCAGGATCTGGCCGCATTCATTCATCTCTGCGGCGCCGGTCCGGCGGGGGCTTTCGTACGGCGGGGTTTTCAAACGATGGCTGGCGAGCGCTGCGGCGATCACCTCGTCGCGGCCTATCTCGCCAAGGTCAATGCGATGAAGCGCCAGTTCCTACGCTTTGCTGGCGACGGCCGGAATTAGGGCCGCCCCGGTTACCCGTTAGTCTCCCTTAGGCCCGGGCGGGCCCATCGGTCCTGCGGGGCCTGGAGGACCCGCCGGCCCGGGCGGTCCGGCAGGACCGGGAAGGCCGCAGTTTTGTATCACCACGTCTCTCGTATCCTGCCCGGAGGTGATCTTGACAATGCAGGTGGAGGGAAACTCTGGACCAATCCACCTAAACCCTCCAGTCGAAGTGCTCTCGACCTGCACTGTTTTATTTGGGCTAATCTTGATCTCCACGCCGGGCTCGCGAGGCCGCCTAACCCTTCCTACGATGACCAACTCGCCTCGCGATATGGTGGCAGTCGTGATCAATATCTCTGCATATGCATTTCCATGCCATGTGGTCACACAGGCAGTTATGACAGCCAGGACGGTGCCGATGAACCTAGCGAGCATGACGGGCTTTCCCTCGTGCGTCCTGTCATAATCCGAAATTCATCACCAGAGCTTCGGTTCTGATTCAATCAGAACCGAAGCTCTAAATTCTTGTGTTGACGCGTTTTCTTCACGCGAACCGGTATCCACTTCGCTCGAAAACGCTCTAAGAATAAGAACTCGACTACGCGAGAAGATGTTAACAGGCGCGTTCCGGATAGGAAGCGAAATCTATCATGGCGGCCGGGAAGCGATGCCGAACGCTGCGTCCATGGAACTTAAGCTGATGCTGCTCGCGCAGTCAGTTGTCGACCAATTTCGACGATCACCTCGAATGCGGCATCCGCATCGGCTTCTGTCATATCGAATGAACCCGCCTGAAATCGGATGACGATGGACTTTGGTCTGCGTGAGATAGATCCGTCCGTCGTTGTTGATCGCATTGATCAGTCGGAGATTGTGTTCATCAAGGTCGGCGACGTTCTTCGGTTGATGGCGAAACGAGAACAATGGGAGCGTCGCAATCGCGACGCTCCCATTGGAAGATTCAATTGCGAATGCTCATTTCTTGAACTTCGCCTGCCCGGTCTTTCCGACGGCGCGCGTTGTCGTCCGGCCAGGACCGATCTTTTCGACCACCAACCCATCCGCTTCAGACAGCATCTTTAGCCACCTTCAGAGGTGACGCCTTGACCGACCTGCTGGCTGGCTTGGCCGCGAACTCCATAGGCTCTTTCGTAAAAGGATTTATACCGCTGCGGGCTTCAGTAGCAGGCTTGTTTACGACCGACATTTTGACGAAGCCGGGAATGACGAACTCGCCGCACTCATTCAGCTCCTTGTAGCCTACAGTCGCCATCTGCTCGATGACGGCCTTTACGTCTGCCTTGGAAACCTGCGTTCCTTCTGCAATTGCATCAATCAACTGATTCTTGGTCATCTTGGCCATGATGGATTCCTTTGTGGAGGCTCAGAACAGTTTTGAAGCGCATGCGCTACCCGGGCTACGTCACCCTGATCGGAGGCGACAAGCCACGCGGTTCGCTTCTCGTTCGTACCTGTGATCGTGAAGTCTCCGGCCTTAAAACCTATCAAGGCCCAAAACGCAAGGAGCAGGTCGGTACTGTTGGTCAATCGCGTACCGGATTCAGCGGATTGACCCACACAGAGACAGTGCCCATATGGGGTACAAGAATCGAATGAAGCCTGCCGTTTCGGACAAGCTTGGACGCGGCCCAGTATCTCTGGCAGCGTCATTCCACACAGAGGGTTTCGTTCGGGAGGTCCTATGACGACACTGTCTATCCTCGATCTCGTCCGCGTCACTCAAGACACCGATGCCCGCGGCGCGCTCGATAACGCCCGCGACATCGCGGTCCATGCCGAGGCTTGGGGCTATCGCCGCATTTGGGTGGCGGAGCACCACAACATGCCGGGCATCGCGAGCGCCGCGACGTCGGTTGTGATCGGTCATATCGCAGCGGGAACAAAAACGATCCGCGTCGGCGCGGGCGGCATCATGCTCCCCAACCATGCCCCCTACGTCATCGCCGAGCAGTTCGGGACGCTGGCGCGCCTGTTTCCAGGCCGCATTGATCTCGGGCTGGGCCGTGCACCGGGGACCGACCAGCTGACGCTGCGCGCGTTGCGCCGTGCGCCCGAAGCGGCCGAAAACTTCCCGCAGGACGTTCTCGAAGTGCAGGCCTTTCTGGCTCCTGCCGGTCCCAATCAGCGCATCCAGGCGGTGCCGGCGGCGGGAACGGAAGTGCCGTTGTGGATTCTCGGATCGAGTAATTTTGGCGCGATGCTGGCAGCTGAGCTCGGGCTTCCCTATGCCTTCGCCTCGCATTTCGCTCCTGACCTGCTGATCCCCGCGCTGCAGATCTACCGCAGCCGCTTCAAACCGTCCGAGCAACTTGACCGTCCCTACGCGATGGTGGGCGTCAACATCATCGCCGCCGGCAGCGATGACGAAGCGCGCAGGCTGGCGACGACCCAGCAGATGTCCTTCACGAACATCTTCCGCGGCGCGCGGGGCCTCAGCCAGCCGCCGATCGACGATATTGAGAGCTACTGGTCGCCTGCGGAAAAAGCGCAGGCGATGAGCATGCTCGCGCGCTCCATCGTTGGCTCGCCCGATACGGTTCGTTCGGGCATCGATGCGCTCGTTGCGGAAACAAGCGCCGACGAACTCATGATCGTGTCCGATGTCTACGATCACGCAGCTCGGCTGCGCTCCTTCGAACTTATCGCCAGCGCCGCCGGTGTTGCCTAAGAACTGTGTCTTGGTCTTGGGCCGGCCAAGACCGTGCTTGCCTGATCCTGCTCCGCTGGCCAGGGTGATGACGGCATGGCTTGCAACGCGGCAAATTGGGGGACAGATTGGGCGCGTTCGAACAGATCGGCGAAATCGCCGTGCTGCTGGTCCCGCATCATTATTCAGAACCGTGAGCCCTGATGGTTTCCTTCGACGAACCCTTTCGCCGACAACTGCGTGAGCTGTTCGTGTGGCGTCGCGACGTCCGGCGGTTTCGTCCTGATCCGCTCCCGAGCGACGCCATCGAGCGGCTCATCGAGATCGCCTGCCTTTCCCCTTCGGTCGGCCTGAGCCAGCCTTGGCGGTTCGTCATTGTCGAGGACAAGGCGAGACGCCGGGCCGTGATCGAGAACTTCAAGGCCTGCAATGCTGATGCCTTGCAGTCCTATTCGGGCGAACGCGCGGCCCGATATGCAGCCCTCAAGCTCTCTGGCCTCGAAGAGGCGCCGGGACACCTGGCTGTGTTCGCGGAAACGACAGGCAACGTGGGTCACGGCCTCGGGCGTGCAACCATGCCGGAAACGGTCGAATATTCCGTCGTCGCGGCGGTCTGCTCGATGTGGCTCGCCGCGCGTGCAGACGGCATCGGGGTTGGCTGGGTATCGATCCTGAACCCAGCCAGTATCCACGAGATTCTTGAAGTGCCGGAGTCCTGGAAATTCATTGGCTACTTATGCGTCGGGTACCCCGAGGCAGAGTTCGATCGACCAGAACTTGAGCAGGCCGACTGGGAATATCGGCGAGCGCCGAAGGAATTTGCGATTCGACGCTAGTCCGTTCCGCCGTAGAAATCCGGTCAAGACGTTCCTACTTCAACATCTTCGCGACGTTGTCCTTCGTCACAACGTCGAGACCAGTGTGGATGATCTCCGGCACCTTCTGGCCCTTCTTGATTGCAAGCAGAGTATCCATCGATTTCTCGCCCATCTCGAACGGACGCTGGCCGACCAGCGCATTGGCATAACCTTCGTTCAGAAGCTCGAGCTGCATCCTGAGGGTGTCGGCCACGACAAGCGTGAACTTGCCGGCGTCCATGTCCTTCTTGCTCTTGCTGGCGAACGCCTTGAAGCCTTCCGGCGCGAACATGGGCCAGCCGCCGATCGGAATGATCGCCGCGAGGTCAGGTGTCGCGGTGCGCAGATCCGTCATCTGCTGCACGCCAAGCGCGGGATCGTCGTTGCAGAAGGTCGGCGAGCCCGGGACTTCGGTCCACTTCGAACCTTTGAGCGCTTCGCGGACGCCATTGACGCGTTCGGCCAAATTCTGCGCACCCGGCCCGCCGGAGATCATTGCGTATTTGCCGCCATCGGGCCGGAGCTTCAGCAATTGCTTGCCAAGCGCGAGGCCGAACTCCTTGTTGTTGGTGCCGATGTAGGCGATCCGCTTCGAGCCCGGCGCGTCCGAGTCAAACGTGATGACGGGAATACCGGCTGTCGTTGCCGCCTCGATCGACTTTGTCATCGCCGCAACATCGGCGACCGAGATGGCCAGGCCGTCCACCTTTTGGGTGATGAAATCCTGGGTGATCTGGGCTTGCGTCGCGGGCTCGTGCTCGACGGGACCTTTATAGATGCATTCGATGTTGCCGAGCTCCTTGGCGCGTTTCTGGCAGCCGTCGCGCGCGAAATCAAAGAACGGATTGTTCATGGCCTTGGGCACGATCACGAATTTGTAGCTCTGAGCAAACGCCGGCGTCGCCATCATGGCGATGGCCATGCCGGCAAGAAGTACCTTCCTCATTGCTTCCCTCCACATTTTTTGTGCCTATCCCTTGAAATCAGCGGCTCCGGGAGGCGGATAGACGAACATTTCGTTATCCTCCCGGAGGAGCTCTTTAGGCCATGCGCGATCGGATGCGATCGACCAGCACCGCCGCGATGATAATCACGCCCACGAGGGTCTGCTGCCAATAGGAGTTGACCTGCGCGAGCACGAGGCCGTTGCGGATCACCTCGAGCAGCACGCAGCCGACAATGGCCCCGAGCGGGCCGCCGACGCCGCCGGCGAGATTGGCACCGCCGATGACCGCGGCCGCAATGACATTGAGCTCGTAGGACGTCGCCATGTTTGCAGGCGCCGATCCCAGCCAGCCGGAGATGATGATGCCCTGCAGACCCGCCGCGAGCGCGCAGATCACATAGACCTCGACCTTCACGCGCACGACCGAAATTCCGGTCAACGCGGCCGCCTTCTCATTGCCGCCGAGGGCAAAGACGTGGCGGCCGAAACTGGTGTGATGCAGCACGACCGCCATCGCCACCGCGAGAACCACGAGATAGATGAACGACACGGGCATGCCGAGCACAACGCCCGATGTCAGCGCGTAGAAATAATCGGCGTCGGGGCCACCGGGAAAACTGCCGCGGCCGTTGGAGACGACGTAGCCAAGGCCGCGCACGATCGAGAGCATGCCGAGCGTGGTGACGAAAGGCGACAGCCCAAGCACCGCGATGCAGAAGCCGTTGACGAGGCCGACCATCAGCGCGACGCCGAGCCCCGCCAGGACCGAGACGAGCAGGATCAAACCGGGCACATTCGCGACCACAGTCTTGCCGTCAGCCGCCAGATGCACGAACCACTCTGCGCCAGGCGTGCCCGGCGTCGAGATGTACGTCATGACCATCGAGGTGATCATCGCGGAAAAGCACATCATCGAGCCGACCGAAAGATCGATGCCGGCCGTGATAATGACGAGGGTCACGCCGAGCGTGGCGATGGCGATGAAGGAAAAGTTCTTCGCCACATTCTGCATATTGCCTTCGGTGAAGAAATACGGGCTCGCGAAGTTCATCACCACGAACAGAGCCACCAGCGCGATCAGGACGTAGCCGGTCTGCGAGGCAAAGAAGCCGCTCTGCCACCATTTGGCCTTGCCGATATTGGTAAAGGTGATGGGAGATTCCATGGGCGTGGCCATCACGCAGCCTCCTTCGCTCCCGTGATGAGGGAGGTGACTTCGTCGGGGCTGGTGTCATCGATCGCCTTATCGGCGCACTTCTCACCGCGGCGCATGACGACGACGCGGTCGCAGACCGCGAATACGTCCGGCATGCGGTGCGAGATCAGCATCACCGCGACTCTCTGCTCCTTCAGGCGATGGATCAGGCTTAAGACCTGCTCGACCTGGCGGACCGAGATCGCGGCCGTCGGCTCATCCATCATCACGAGCTTGGCATTGGAGAGCCGCGTCCGGGCGATCGCGACAGCCTGGCGCTGGCCGCCCGACATCTGCTTGACGAGGTCATGCGGACGGGTCTCCGAGCGCAGTTCTCCGAACAGTTCCAGCGCGCGCGCCGCCATCGCCTTGTGATCGAGAAAGGCGAACGGACCAAATTTGCGCTTGAGCTCACGGCCGAGGAAGACATTGGCGGCCGCCGTGAGATTGTCGGCGAGCGCGAGGTCCTGGTAGACGACCTCGATTCCGACCGCGCGGGCATCGATCGGACGGGCGAAATGAACCGCCTTGCCGTCAAAGCGAATCTCGCCGTGACTCGGCGGGAAATTGCCGGCGATGATCTTGACGAGCGTCGACTTGCCGGCACCGTTGTCTCCCATCAAGCCAACCACTTCGCCGGGGAGGATGCGCATGTCGACCCCGTGCAGCGCGCGAATGGCGCCGAACTCCTTGCCGATGCCCTTCAACTCCAGAACCGGTTGCCCGGCAGCGTGAGGGGTTGCCATGGTTGACCTCGCTCAGACATGCTGGTTGACTAGCGATTCCAGATATTGACACCTGATCTTCGCGTCGAATGGGACCGGTCCGTCGTCACCTGCGCTGGTTGTAGACATCGATGCAGACGGCGGCGAGCAGCACCAATCCCTTGATCACCTGCTGGTAGTCGATGCCGACGCCAAGGATCGACATCCCATTGTTCATCACACCCATGATCATGGCGCCGACCACGGCGCCGCCGACCCGCCCCACGCCGCCATAGGCGGAAGCGCCGCCAATAAAGCACGCGGCGATGACGTCGAGCTCGAAACCGGCGCCAGCCTTGGGGGTTGCCGTGTTGAGACGCGCTGCAAAGATGAGGCCGGCAAGCGCGGCCAGAACTCCCATGTTCACAAAAGTCAGGAAGGTGAGCCGTTCAGTCTTGATGCCGGACAGCTTGGCGGCTTTGGCATTGCCGCCGACGGCGTAGATTTGGCGCCCGATGATCGTCCGGCGTGTGACGAAGCCATAGAGCGCGATCAGCGCGGTCATAATCACGAGCACATTCGGCAGCCCGCGATGCGAAGCGATCAGGTAGGTGAAGTAGAGGATAACGGCCAGAAGCGCAGCACTTTTTGCGACGAACAGCGCATACGGCTCGACCTCGATCCCGTGCGATTTCTCACGGGCACGGGTTTTGGCGCTGGCATAGACCAGCGCCAGCGCCAGGACGGCGCCGATCAGCAACGAGGTCGGGTGCAGCGTGTCGGCGCCAGGAAAGAGCTCCGGGATGAAGCCTGAAGACAACTTCTGGAAGGTCGGCGGAAATGGCCCTACGGATTGTCCCTGCAGAACCGCCAGAGCAAGGCCCTTGAACACCAGCATGCCCGCAAGCGTGACGATGAAGGATGGAATCCCGAAATAGGCAACCCAGTATCCCTGCGCCGCACCGATCGCCGCGCCGACCAGCAGGCAGGCGATGAAAGCGAGCGGATAGTCGACGTGATAGCGAACCATGAGCACGGCGGCGATCGCGCCGATGAAGCCGGCGACCGACCCGACCGAGAGGTCGATATGGCCGGTGACGATCACGAGCAGCATGCCGAGCGCCATGATCACGATATAGCTGTTCTGCAACACCAGATTGGTAAGATTGAGCGGCTGCAGCAGCGTGCCGTCGGTGACGATCTGGAAGAACAGCATGATCGCGAACAGCGACAACAGCATGCCGTAGTTGCGCAGACTGTTCTTGATGAACCCCGCATGCCCGCGTTGCACAGGCAGCGAAACCGTCTTGTCGCTCATGGCCGCACTCCACCCATCTGCATCCTGTTCCGCTCCGCGCTGCCTTGTATTGGCTTGTTGCGCATGATGGCGCGCATGATCTTCTCCTGCGTCGCTTCGCTGGCGGCAAATTCGCCGACAAAGGCGCCATCGTTCATCACGCAGATCCGGTCGCAGATGCCGAGCAACTCCGGCATTTCCGAGGAAATTACCACGACGCCCCTGCCCGCCTCCGCGAGTTCATTGATGATACAATAGATCTCGTATTTGGCGCCGACGTCGATCCCACGGGTCGGCTCGTCCAGGATCAGGACTTTTGGGTCCGTCATCAGCCATTTTGACAGCACGACCTTCTGCTGATTGCCGCCGGAGAGCTGGCCGGTTTCCTGATAGACATCGGAGCAGCGGATTCGCATCCGGTTGCGATAGTCGCTGGCTGCCCTCAACTCTCTGATGTCATCGATCACCCATCGCGGCGCGACCTGGGAAAGGCTCGCGAGCGTGATATTCTTGCGGACGTCGTCGGCGAGGATCAGACCGAGCTGCTTGCGGTCTTCGGTCACATAGGCGAGCCCCGCGTCAATGGCCGCCGGCACGCTGGAGAGGTCAACCTCGCTGCCGTCCAGCGACACCCGTCCGCTGATGTTGTAGCCCCAGGCGCGGCCGAACAGGCTTGTCGCGAATTCAGTACGGCCGGCACCCATCAGGCCGGCGATGCCGACCACCTCGCCGCGCCGCACGTGGAAGCCGACATTCTTGATCACCTGGCGCTCGGGATGGAGCGGGTGATGGACGCTCCAGTCCTCCACCACCAGCACGGGGTCCCCGATCCTGGCGTCGCGCGGCGGGAAACGATGGGCGAGATCGCGATCGACCATGCTGCGTATGATGCGGTCTTCCTCGACCTGCTCGGTCCGGCAGTCGATCGAGTCAACGGTGCGGCCATCGCGCAAGATGGTGATGCGGTCGGCGACGCGCGCGACCTCGTTCAGCTTATGCGAAATCAGGATCGAGGCGATGCCCTGCTGGCGGAACGCCATCAGCCGGTCGAGCAGCGCCGCGCTGTCGGTCTCATTGAGACTCGCGGTGGGCTCGTCCAGGATCAGGAGACGCACCCGCTTGGAGAGCGCTTTCGCAATCTCGACCAGTTGCTGCTTGCCGATACCGAGGTCGGTAATGAGCGCATCCGGCGGTTCGCGCAGACCGACCTGGGCCAACAGTTCCCTTGCGCGCCGATACACTGCGTCGCGGTCGATCACGCCGAACCGCGCCGGCGGATGCGACAGAAAAATGTTCTCGGCAATCGACATCAGCGGGATCAGTGCCAGCTCCTGATGGATGATGATGATCCCGAGCGCCTCGGAATCGTTGATGTCGCGAAAACGCTGTTCCTCGCCATCGAAGATGATGGTGCCTTCATAGTCGCCATGCGGATAGACGCCGCTCAGCACTTTCATCAGCGTCGACTTGCCGGCGCCGTTCTCGCCGACGAGGGCGTGGATCTGCCCGGCCTCCACCGTGAAATTGACGTCGCGTAGCGCCTGCACGCCTGCAAAGCTCTTGCTGACCCCGCGCATTTCCAGCATTGCCGTCATCGTATCATGTCCTGCAGTGGAACCGAGCTGTCGTCCGGCAAGCGGGCCTTCTGCGCTTGCCGGACCAGTTTGCTCACTCGAATTGCGAACGCTTGTAGTAACCGCTGTCAACCAGCACCTTGTCCCAATTGCTCTTGTACACCACCACCGGCTTGAGCAGATAGGACGGCACCGTCTTGACTCCGTTGTTGTAGGTCTTGGCGTCGTTGACGGGTACTTCCTTGCCGTTGAGCGCGGCGTCGACCATATCCGCCGTCACCCGCGCGAGATCGCGGGTATCCTTGAAGATGGTGGAATATTGATCGCCCCGCAGTATTGCCTTGATCGACGGCACCTCTGCGTCCTGGCCGCTGACGATCGGCATCGGCTGATCGGGCGTGCCATAGCCGACACTCTTCAGCGAGGAGATGATGCCAATGGAGAGGCCGTCATACGGGGAGAGCACCGCGTCGACGCGCTTCTTGCCGTAGAAGGCGCTGAGCAGATTGTCCATGCGCGCCTGCGCGGTCGCACCGTCCCAGCGCAAGATCGAGACCTTGTCCATGCCCGTCTGCTTGCTGCCGACGACCAGCTTGCCGCTGTCGATATAGGGCTGCAGCACTGACATTGCACCGTTGTAGAAGAAGTAGGCGTTGTTGTCGTCAGGCGAGCCGCCGAACAGCTCGATGTTGAACGGGCCCTTGCCCTCCTTCAGCCCCAGCCCCTGCTCGATCGACTGCGCCTGCTGGACGCCGACCTGGAAGTTGTCGAAGGTCGCATAGTAGTCGACATTCGGCGTGTCGCGGATCAGGCGGTCATAGGCGATCACGGTGATGCCCTTGGCCTTGGCCTGCTTGAGCACGTCCGAGAGAGTGGTGCCGTCGATCGCCGCGATCACCAGCACCTTGGCTCCCTTGGTCACCATGTTCTCGACCTGCGCGAGCTGGTTCGGAATATCGTCCTCGGCATATTGCAGGTCAGTGCCGTAGCCGCGTTCGCGCAGCACCTTGGCCATGTTGTTGCCGTCGTCGATCCACCGCGCGGAGGATTTTGTCGGCATCGCGATGCCGATCGTCGCTTTCTGTGCAAGCGCGACGCGGCCGGATGCCGCGGCGGTAAGGCCCGCCAGTGCGAGCATAAGCAACGTGGTTTTCAGTCTGGCCATATTTTCACTCCCGTTAGGTTAGGAACGTTTCTGTCGTTGCAGTGAGGATTTGGGCAGGACTATCTCCTAGGAATTAGCAAGCCTGACGTCCGGCTCCGGTCGGCCGCGTGCAGCCACGTCCAGGACGAACGTGCGCCCATGATCCGGGTCGGCAGCACGCGCCGCCGCATCCATGTCTTGCCAGGCCGAGGTGACCAGGAGACGCGACAGATCGGGCCCGACGAACGCCGGGCAGCTCGGCTGACGCGCCGGGACATGCAGGCATCGCAGATGCTCGCCTTGCGGACTATAGACATCGACGCAACCGCCAGCCCACCGCGCATTCCAGATCTGGCCATCGGCATCGACCACCGCACCGTCAAGGCCTCCAACACCACGGTGTCGCAGCAAAACTTCGGGTGCGCCGCGCGGCAGGCCTGACACGGGGTCGAGCGCGATGCGATAGAGTTCGTTCTTCGCAGTGTCGGCGAAATAGCCGAGCGCGCCGTCGACTGAAAAGCAGATGGCGTTCGGAATCGTGATATTCGCAAAGAGGCGCGAGAGCTCGCCGTGATGGAGCGCGTAGACGCTGCCTGCCCCCGCCTCCGCCTTGCGTCCCATGGTGCTGATCCAGATCGTTCCGGACGGATGCACCCGCGCATCGTTGGATCGGGTGACGTGATTGTCGGCCTCGAGCGGACGATAAAGCGTCATCGAGCCATCGGCGATCGAACGGACATAAAGACCGTCTTCCGCGACAACAAGTTGACGCTCAGCGTCAATGCGCGCTAGCGCGCTCGCCATCCTGCCGAGCCGGTGAACGCGGACCTGTCTGCTCGCGAGGCGAGCCTCGAACAACCTGCTCTCGAGGATATCGAACCACCAGGCGGTATCTGTCGCCGCATCATAGGTCGGGCCCTCGCCGAGGTGGCAGCGCTCGGCGCACAGAATGGACGTCGGCACTTGCTCCATCATGTCGGCCCGCCCGCGGAACTAAACCGATAGACGCTGTGGTGCCGATAGACCGAGCCGGGCGCAAGGCGCGCGCTTGGAAAGTCTGCGCGGTTTGGCGCATCAGGCCAGACCTGCGGTTCGAGGCAGATAGCGTCGGATTGCCGGTAAAGCCGGCCTCGCTTTCCGACAACCGAGCCATCGAGATAGTTTCCGGAATAGATCTGCAATCCAGGCTGATCGGTCAGGAGCTCGAGAATCCGCTCCGATCTTGGCGCCTCGAGCCGGGCCGCGAGGCGTAGCTCGCCAGCATCATCGAGGCAGAAGTTATGGTCGTAGCCTCTACCGTTTCGAAGCTGCGCATCATAGCAGCGGATCCTGGCACCGACTGGCGTGGACTTGCGGAAATCGAAGGGCGTATCGGCGACCGCGCGCGGCGCCTCCGGCAGCGGAATCGCGCTCGGATCGATCGCGAGGAAACGGTCGGCGGCGATCGTGAGCCGGTGGTCGAGGATGTCCACGCCTGACGCAGCGCCTTCGAGATTGAAAAAGCTGTGGTTGGTCAGGTTGACGATCGTCGGACGATCGACGCGTGCCTCGAAGCTGACGGATAATTCCGTCGGCCCGGTCAGCCGATAGCCGACGCGAATGTCGAGCCGGCCGGGATAGCCCTCCTCGCCGTGAGCGCTGACACGGGCCAAGGTCACCATCGGCTCCGCCCCATCTTCGATGTCGGCGATCCGCCAGAGCTTTCGGTCAAAACCCTCCGGGCCGCCATGGAGCGCATGCGCGCCGTTGTTGGCCGCGAGCTGAACGACCTCACCATCGAGCACGAAACGGCCATTGGCGATGCGATTGGCGTAGCGGCCGACCGTCGCGCCGAAGAAGTGCCGCTCGCGCAAATAGCCTGCAAGATCGTCGTGACCGAGCACGACGTCTTCGCAGCTGCCAACCGCATCGGGCACGATCAGCGCCTGAAGCGCTGCGCCATAGGTGATGACATGCGCTTCGAAGCCGCGCGCGCCCGAGAGCACCACCCGATCGACCGGGCGGCCATCGGGCAGCGCGCCGAAAACGTCCCTTGCAATGCGTGGCGTTGTCTCGGTCATGGCTCAGTCTTCGAACGCTTCGACGATCCGGCGCATGCCCATAACCCGCCTGCGATGTGGCGGCCGCATTTTCAATGGTCGCAACGCCGGTGAGCAGTGCGGCAGCGATCTGCCGGCTTTTCTCCTCTCGGCATGCCCGCATACGGGCATGCACACACCTTTGGCGTCAGAGTAGCTCAATGTTTGACCCGAACGGGCTACCGTCGCATCAGAAATGGACCTCGGTGCGCAGACCAAGAACCCAGGCATTATCGGTCTTCACGCCGTCGGCATTATACCCGCGCCCGCCGGGATTGATCACATACTGGAGGTCGAATTTGAGGTTCATCCAGCCGGTCGCCTGCCAACCGTACCAAGCTTCGATCGGAATTTCGTTACCTCCTGCATTCGGGCTGAGAGCGGCCGAGTTCACGTGGGTCGTGCCCACAGCGAAGCCGACTTCGTCCTGGGGGCGCCAGGCGAATGTTCCGGTGTGCTTGACGCCCCAGGCGATCTGGTAGTCCTGGTACGACGTCCGGTGATCGGCGACGGTCGTATTGAGGAAGGTATACCAACCCAGCGCGCCCGGACCGTCAACGGTCAACCGCTGCAGGATCGACTCATAAACGCCGAAGCGACCTCTTCGATCTCCCAGATTCTGATCCGGAACACCACCGACGCCCGGGATGGTAACAATGATACCCGGGAGGCCACCATCAATCGTCGACTGACTGTCGTACCAGCCGCCCAATCTCCAGGTCCCGTACAGGGCACCGCTCGGGCTCCAGGTCAGCTCCATCGGCACGAACACACCCGAAACGGGTTTTGAGGAGGGGACGCCTGGCAGGAAGTAGATGCTGGGCTCTGAGGTCGTCAGATAATTCGGATTGGAGTCGTAGACGCCGACCGAAAACGTCCATTCCTTGGCGAAGTTGTAGTGGACGACACCGGCCCATTGGCTCACCGGCCAGTTATAGATGTAGCCGCCCTGGATGTTGCCGGGCTGGCCGCCGCAGAAGGTCAGGTTGATGAACTCGCACAGACCGAAGAAGAAGTCGGAGCCGACTGGGAGACGGCCGGCCTTGAGTTCAAGCTGATCATCAAAAAGCTTCTGCGAGTAATAGAGTTGGGTCAGGCGAAAGATATTGCCGCGGCCGAAAACTTCGTTGGTCAACTGCAAGGCCGGAATGCCTGCCTCGGTATTCAGATTGTCGCCGAAGCGCTGGACCAGCGTGAGGCCGACCGTCCCTCCCGGGATGCCAGCAAGCTTCGCCATATCGAGCTTGGCCCCGAACCACAGCTGTCCAGCGTTGGCCGCGGTGTTCCTGTTTCCGCCCGACAGGTTTCCGACGGATTCATTGCCCAGCGTCAGGCCAATATCGATGCCCTGCTCCTTCAGCTGGGTCCTGCCGAGATCGCCAAACAGATACGGTCTCGTCCAGAAATCATCGGCCGTAACATAAGGAAGCGGCGGAGCTTTCGTTGAAAAATCGGCCGCATGCGCTCCACCGCTCAACAGAGATGACAAAGCAATCCCCACCCCGCACACGCGCGCGATGTTTACAGATCTATGCAACATTTTCTGGCACTCCCAGCGTCCCCAGGCTTTGTCTATTTTGTGTCACGTTCCCGCCCAAAGCCCTCGAGCCTGGAACGTGCATCCTCCCCAGCCCAGACCGATTTCAGCCGCCGAAGAAACAGTCCGTATGGCGACTGGCGGTTGAAGTCGTGATTCTCCTTACCGAGCTGTCATGCCTGATCGCCCGTACTCATTGGCAACGCAGCCGCGCCGCGCGGTGATGCGCTCTGCTTTCCTTGCACAAGTGTCGATCTCTGCGCCGTGCGGGCCAGGCCGGCCAGCGCCACCTTGCGCCGCCGACGGCTCTGCAATTGCTGATCCGCCAGCACGCCGAGCAGAATCACGGTCCCCATCACCGCGAAGTTCAGGGAATTGGGAATGCCCAGGATGTTCACAAGGTTCTGCAGCACCTGCAGCAGCGCCGTCCCCAGCACGATACCGAGAATCGAGCCCTCGCCGCCGCGTAGGCTGCACCCACCGAGGACCGCAGCCGCGATCGCATAGAGCTCGTAGAAATTGCCGAACGAACTCGGAGAGACCGAGTTCGTGTAGAATACGAACAACACCGTTGAAACGCCGGCGAGCCCGCCGCTGATGATGTAGGCGGTCGCGATCACGATATCTGTGCGGATACCGGAGAAGCGCGCCGCTTCCTCGTTCTTGCCCACGGCATAGAGCCAGCGCCCGTAGACCGAGCGGTGCAGCAGCACGCCGAGGATCAGCGCAAGGATGATCAGGAAGACGAAGGTGTTCGGGACGCCCGCGATATTGCCGGAGGCGATGTTGCTCAGTGTGCTGGCCTCGTCACCGTAGCCGAAGCCGCGTGTCGAATCGCTCGTATAGTAGCGGGCGGCGCCGCGATAAATCAGCAACCCGCACAGCGTCACGATGAAGGGCTGCATTTTCAGCCGTGTGATCAGGAGACCCTGGATGCCCCCTAGCGCCAGTCCGCCGAGCAGGACGAGCAGCAGCGCGAAGGGCCAATAGACCTGATAAGTCGTCAGAAGGTCGACGAATACGACACCAAGCAGCGCGAACATCGAGCCGACCGAAAGGTCGATGCCTCCGGTGATGATCACAAGCCCCACGCCGAGCGCGAACACGCCGAACAGGCCGATCAGATTGGCCATATTCAGCAAGTTCACCAACGATAGAAAGGCCGGATTGATCGCGCCCGTGATGGCGGAGATCACCACCAGCAGCAGGCAGAGGCCGAGTTCTTTCTTCATCATGGCGCAGCGGCTTCCATGGTTTCCAGCGCTTGGCCGACCGCCAGCCGCAACACGTTATATTCGCTGAACTGCTCGCGCTCGAGCACGCCGCTGACACTCCCTTCATGCATCACCGCCACGCGGTCGGAGACGCCGATGACCTCCTCCATGTCCGAGGAGATCATCACGATCGCGACGCCCTCGTCGGCGAGGCCGCGCATCAGCACATAGATCTCGCTCTTGGCACCGACATCGATGCCACGGGTCGGCTCGTCGAAGAACATCACTCGCGGCTGCATGGAGAGCCACTTGCCCAGCACTACTTTTTGCTGGTTGCCGCCGGAGAGCGTCACGGCCTCCATATCGATGCTCGGCGCCTTTATGGACAGGCTCCGAACCTGTTCTTTTGCGACCTTGCGCTCGGCCGCACCGTTTACCAGCCACATCCGCGCATAGTTTAGCAAGCTCGCGAGCGTCACGTTCTCCCGGATCGGCAGTTCAAGCACTAGCCCGGACTTCTTGCGGTCCTCCGGCACCAGATAGATTCCTTGCCTGATCGCGTCCCGCGGCGACGCGACACCGACCGGCGCGTTGTCGATCCTGATCTCGCCACCCAGCAGCGGGTCAATGCCGAAGGCCGCGCGGGCGAGCGAGGTGCGGCCAGCGCCCACGAGCCCCGCCAGGCCGAGAATCTCGCCGCTCCGCACGGAAAGATTGATCTGCCGGTCGGGAAAGGCTGACGTCACGAGGCCGACAACGTCGCAGCCGCCCGGCTGCGGCGGCCGTTTCGGCGGCGTATACAGCGCCTTCAGGTCGCGGCCGATCATAAGCCGGATCATTGCGGCATGGCTCAGCTCGTCGCGCGCCAGCTCCCCCACCGTGCGCCCGTCGCGCAGCACCACGACGCGATCAGCGCAGGTCATGATCTCGCCCAGCCGGTGAGAGATAAAGATCACCGAGATGTCGTGCGCCTTCAGCTCGGCAATCACCTCCAGCAGCCGTTCTGTCTCCGAAATTGTCAGGCTGGAGGTCGGCTCGTCCATGATGATCACGCGGGCGTCAATCGAGAGCGCCTTGGCGATCTCCACCATCTGACGCTGCGCGATGGACAGGTCGTCGACCAGCGTGCTCGGGGTGAAATCGGCGCCCAGCCGCGCCAGCAGCGGCGTCACGCGGGCGCGCATCTCCGCGTTGTCCACCAGCTTCAGCGGGCCCCCGGTGAGCTTCTCGCGCCCTATGAACACGTTGGCCGCGACGTCGAGATTCTCGAACAGGTTCAGTTCCTGGTGCACGAAGGCGATGCCGGCCCGCGTCGCCTCGCTCACCGTCAGCCGGGCGTGGTCGGCGTGGTCGTTGCCGCCGATGCGGATCACGCCTTCGCTCGGCGCGATCACGCCGCCCAGCACGCGCATCAGCGTCGATTTGCCGGCGCCGTTCTCGCCGATCAGGCCCAATACCTCGCCGCGGTACACGCGCAGGTTGACATTGTCGAGGGCCCTGACACCGGGATAACTCTTGCTGATCCCGGCAAGTTCAAGCAGCGTTTCCGCCATTTGGCGCTTCCTCCCGCACAACGCCCGGTCGCCTGTGGCAGCCCGGCGGTGAAGCATACTGAAGTCACTTCTTCAGCAGTTCCTTCAGAGATGCGGTGAACTCCGCGACGTTGGACTTGCCGATCACCTTGGTCGGCACGATCAGCTTGCTATCCGCCGGGATCCAGGACTTGTCGCCGTTCAGCGTTTTGATGATGTTGGTGGCGGAGAGATAGCCGAACTCGTACGGCTGCTGCACGACCGTGGATTCGATCGTGCCGTCGGAAATGCCCCGCAGCGTGCGCTGGTCCTCGTCGAAGCCGACAATCTTCACCTTGCCGACCTTGCCCGCCGCCTTCACCGCGTCATAGATCAAGGGTGTCTCGTAGCTCCACAGGCCGGACAACAGCGCAATGTCGGGATATTTGACGAGCACGTTCTCCATATTCGCCTTGGCCTTGGCGAAGTCCACCTGGTCGGTGAACACGTCGACCAGCTCGACCTTGGTGCCGGCGATCGCTTCCTTGATACCCTGCACCCGCTCGCGGGCGTTGTCAGCGTCCATCGTTCCGACAAACAGTGCGATCTTGCCGCCGTTCGGCAGCGCCTTCTTGATCTCCTCGCCCGCCTGCCGCCCAGCCGCGACGTTGTCGGTGCCGATATAGGCGAGACGATTGCTCTGCGGCGCGTCGCTGTCCGTCGTGATCAATACGGTCTTGGCCGCAACCTTGTTGAGTTCTTCGGTTGCGTGCGGCGCATCGTCTACAGAAATAGAGATGCCGGCGACGCCGCGCACCAGCAGGTCATCCAACTCGCGCCGCTGGCCCGCCGCAGTTCCGTCGTTGGTGACGATCAACTCGATATTGTATTCCGGGTGCTCCTTCTGCGCCTTCTCAAGCCCGCGGCCGGCGATGGTCCAGAAGTCGGCCGCGACATTGGTCACCAGCGCGATGGTCTTTTTCTGCTGCGCTTGTGCCGCGCCCGTGGCCATCGCGAGCGCCGTTGCGCTCACCAGCAGCGGCACGATCAATGTCTTCATTGAGCTCTTCATGTGCACCTCCCTGTCGTCACCCCATGGGGCTTCACGCGCGGCGCTTTGTGCGCTTTATTTTGTTCACGCTACGAATAAATTATCGGAACTCTATATCGAGTCAAGGATGTTATTGTCCGCCACCTCACGCAACAATAGTATAATTGGGACGATAAGGTAGCCTTCATTGTTCTTTTTGGCCATCTCCGCGCCGCACAACGTTGATTAATTTCACTGAACGAATTAAAAGACCCGCATGGATGAGCAGCCCGAGCCGCCGAGACGTGCTTCAAGCGTGGCCCGCGGATCGAATCGCGGCCGCCTCGTCGAAGTCTTGCGACGTCAGGGGCCATTGCCGCGCGTGGAGCTCGCACGTAGTACGGGGCTGAGCTTCGCGGCCATTTCGGCCATAACGTCCAGACTGATAGCGGAAGAACTGTTGTGCGAGGCCGAGACCGACGCCGGAGCGGCGACGTCGTGGCCCGACGATACCGACGAAGAGGATACGGACGGGCTGAATGGCCGTCGCCGTGGCCGGCCTGCGGTATTGCTGACCCTGAACCCGGAGTTTGGCCGCATCATCGCGGTCTCGCTACGCATGAACCTGATTGAGACACTGATCGCAGACTTCAGTGGCTCTGGCTTGGCGCAATCGCGACTTGCACTCACGACGCGCGCTCTCGATGCAGATGCGTTGTGCGATCTCATGATCGCGCAGATCGATGCTATGCTTGACGCGACGGCAACGCCGCGCCATCGGCTGCTGGGAATCGGGATTGCGCTGCAGGGCATCGTGAACGCCGACACCGGACGGCATCTGTGGAGTCCGGCGCTGTCGGTCACCGACATCGATCTGGCGAAGCCGATGCGTCAGGCATTCGGGGTCGAGGTCGTGATGGCGAACGACGCTGTCGCAGTTGCGCTGGCCCTCGCAGCCGCGGAGCCGGCACTGGCGCAGGGCCTCTCGGCCACGATCATGGTCGGCCACGGCGTCGGGATGGGCGTCGTTGTCGACGGCGAAGCGCGCTGGGGCGCCGGCGCCGGCAGCGAGATCGGCCATGTCAAGTTGGCGCCGAACGGTCCGCAATGCCGCTGCGGCCAGCGCGGCTGCATCGAGGCCTATCTCGCCGACTACGCGATCTACCGCGACGCCCGCACCTTTCTCGACCTGCCGCCGGCGGTGTCGCAGCAGCCTTCCGAGGCGCAGATGGCTCTGCTGCGCCAGCGAGCACTGGGCGGTGATCCCCGTCTCGAGCACTTATTCCGGCAGGCAGGCCACGCGCTTGCAGAGGCGGTCGCCGCAACGATATCGGTGCTGCGCCCGCACCATGTCATCCTGGCGGGCCCCGGCCTGCAGGCATTTGACATGATGCGCCGTGCCTATGAGGAGCGGCTCGACCAGGCGGTGTTACCGTGGCTGCTCAAGTCCACGGCAATATATGTGCGTCCAAGCGAGTCGGCGGCAATTGTCGACGGCATGGTGCGGCGGACGCTGCGGGTCGTGGACCGAAACCACATGGAGACGACCGAGTGAACACCGGAAGCCGTGGCCCTTGTTGGAGCCGCAGCAAACGCAACCGACGCCCTCAGGCGCAAAATCGAGAGGATGCCAATGCAAGGCGCCATCTATCCAAGTCTCAAGGACCGGACTGTACTGGTGACCGGCGGCGGTTCCGGGATCGGCGAGGCCATCGTCCGCCGGTTCGTCAGCCAAGGCTCGCGGGTCGGTTTCATCGACATCGATGTGGAGGCCTCAAAGCATCTCCTGGCCAGCCTGCCGGCGCATGCGAGCGTGCACTTCGAGCACGCCGATCTGCGCGACATCGCCGCCCTGAGACGCGCGGTCGCCGGCGTCCGCGAGATGTTCGGGCCGATCACCATCCTGGTCAATAACGCGGCCCGCGACGACCGTCACGCGATCGAGGACGTCACGCCGGAATATTGGGACGAGCGGATCGCGGTCAATCTGAAGCATCAGTTCTTCAGCGCGCAGGCGATCGCGCCAGACATGATCCAGGCAGGGGGCGGTTCGATCGTCAACATCGGCTCGGTGAGCTGGGTGATCGGCCAGGGCAACATGCCCTGCTACACGACCGCCAAATCCGCGGTTCAGGGCCTGACCCGTGCGCTCGCCCGCGATCTTGGGCCGAACAATGTGCGGGTCAATTCCATCCTGCCCGGATGGATCATGACCCAGCGGCAGCAGGATCTGTGGTTGACGCCCGATGGTGAGGCCGAAATCATGCAGCGCCAATGCCTTAAGCGCAAGCTCGTGCCTGATGACATCGCTCGCGCCGTCCTCTTCTTCGCCGCCGACGACAGCGGCGCCTGCACCAACCAGAGCTACATCGTCGATGGCGGCTGGGTCTGACCATATTGCCGACTGCGTTGACGATATCTCGCGAGCTGGACGATCCGCGTCGAGCCTGAAGTAGCACCGTCGCAGTCGGACAATCGCGATAAGCCTTCGTTTCCGGCGAAGGCAGTCGCCGGTATTTCCAGATTGTCCAGCCTGCCCGTGTCGGTCATGCTGCGATGATGAAAAATCATTCTGCCGCAAGCGGATCGGATGTCTTGCTGGGTGTGATCGCGATCCGGCTTGCGGCCCTGGTTTTGACAGGTTCGATCTTGCTGCTGTTGCCGCGGCAACCTCGTGACGACGATTCAGCCTGCGCCCTCCCCCTCGCAGGAAGGTCCGACTTGCAAATTGCATCGAAAGCAGAACGCCTGCACGTCAGCGATCCGGGGCGGGCGACATGCTCCTGCATGATTAGAGTACTTTCGGTTCTGATGGAATCAGAACCGAAGCTCTAGATTCTTGTTTGACGCGTTTTCTTCACGCGAACCGGTGTCCACTTCGCTCGAAAACGCTCCAGGGCATGATCCGAAAAAGCGGATACCGGTTGCTCCGCGCCGTCCGTCGCAGATCAACCGGCTGGGCTAGTACCATGCGCGCGCAAGCCACGGCGAACCAGTGAGGCCCAACCATCTTCCGCGGTCTCCGCAAATTCAAAGAGACCGGGGTCGGCCGCAGAAATCATGCCCTCCTCGACGAGGGCGTCAAAGTTAATGATTTTGCGCCAGTACCTTTCGCCGAACAGCACAATGGGCGCTGGAGGGGCCTTCTGCGTTTGCTGCAGCGTCAGCACCTCGAACATCTCGTCCATGGTTCCGAAACCGCCGGGAAAAATCGCCAGGGCGTTCGCACGCATGGCCAAATGCATTTTGCGCATTGCGAAGTAGTGAAATCGGAAGCTGAGCTCCGGCGTGATGTAGCGATTGGGAATCTGTTCATGTGGCAGGGTGACGTTGAATCCGATGCTTGGAGCACCGACGTCGGACGCGCCTCGGTTTGCCGCCTCCATGATGCCGGGGCCGCCGCCAGTAGCGACAACATTGTCGCGCCACCGGTTCTTGGGATCGAAGGCGCCGCCGCGTTGCGAAGCGATGCGCCCGAATTCGCGCGCGACCTGGTAGAACTCGGATTGCTGCAGCAATTTCTCAGCCACCCTCTTCTCGGTCTCCGTCCGAGCCGCTTCGACGGCGGCGGCAGCCTGCTCCGGAGACGGCACACGCGCGCTGCCAAAAACAATGATAGTCGAGCGGATTCCCCAATC
This sequence comes from Bradyrhizobium sp. Leo114, assembly GCF_055229415.2. Lineage (NCBI taxonomy): Bacteria > Pseudomonadati > Pseudomonadota > Alphaproteobacteria > Hyphomicrobiales > Nitrobacteraceae > Bradyrhizobium > Bradyrhizobium sp. Leo114. The sequence goes on from NZ_JBUYEN020000001.1 coordinate 231,348, forward strand.
CCGCAACGCGAGTTCGGCTTTGGCATATTCGAGGGCAAAGCGGATCGATCGCATCTCGTCCCGAAGCAAGAATTCGGTATCTTCAACCGCCAGCAGCGTGCTCCGCGAGCTATGCGGGGTCGTCTGTTCATTCATATCGCTATTGTCCATTCTGCAGACTAAGTTCAACACGTTCTACGGTAGCGCAGGCCATGACGCCGGGATATTGCCTCATCGAATCTATCAAAATATACGTCAATGATGCTACTCGACACTCGCAACCTGCCGCGGTGGATCGTGCGCAGGGCGTTGACGCGATTGCGCGCATCTGATGCAGATTGCCAACGGGCAGCAACCTCGAATGTGCCTCCCAAGGATTTACGCTGAATATCCATGAAAAAGATCGGCTTTCTATCGTTCGGGCATTGGACGCCTTCACCGCAATCGCAGACGCGATCGGCATCCGACGCCCTTCTGCAATCCATCGAACTTGCCGTTGCCGCCGAAGAGTTGGGGGCAGACGGTGCATATTTCCGTGTGCATCATTTCGCTCGTCAGCTCGCTTCACCGTTTCCGTTGCTGGCAGCCGTCGGCGCGAAGACCCGCCGGATCGAGATCGGCACGGCAGTCATCGACATGCGATATGAGAACCCGCTGTACATGGCCGAGGATGCGGGCGCGGCCGACCTCATTGCCGGTGGGCGCTTGCAACTCGGCATCAGCCGGGGATCACCCGAGCAGGTCATCGATGGGTGGCGCTACTTCGGTTACGTTCCACGCGACGGCGAGACCGCTTCCGACATGGCCCGGCACAATACGGAGATCCTGCTCGAGCTGCTGCGCGGCGAGGGCTTCGCAAAGCCCAATCCGCATCCGATGTTTCCGAACCCTCCCGGCCTCTTGCGCATCGAGCCGTATTCGGAAGGCTTGCGCGACCGCATCTGGTGGGGCGCCGGGTCGAACGCTACCGCGGTCTGGGCGGCCAAGCTGGGCACGAATCTGCAAAGCTCCACCCTGAAGGACGACGAGACCGGAGAGCCGTTCCACGTCCAGCAAGCGAACCAGATCCGAGCTTTCCGCTCGGCCTGGAAGGCGGCTGGTCACAAGCGCGAGCCTCGCGTGTCAGTCAGCCGCAGCATCTTCGCGCTGGTCGACGACCGGGACCGCGCCTACTTCGGACACGGTGGTCAGGACGCGGACCAAATCGGCTTCATCGACGAAAAAACCAAGGCGATCTTCGGCCGCAGCTATGCCGCCGAGCCGGACGTGCTGATTGCGCAATTGGCCAAGGATGAAGCTATTGCGGAGGCCGATACGCTGCTTTTGACCGTGCCCAACCAGCTTGGCGTGGATTACAACGCGCACGTCATCGAGGCGATCCTGACTCACATCGCCCCGGCGCTTGGTTGGCGCTAACCCTTATTGTGGGGTCACACCCGCAACCCGGTACAGGCACGGGCGCCGTGGACCCGAGCAATGCTATTTGATCGTCGCGTGCACAGTGATTACCGAAGTGCCAGAAGCCGTCGGCCCCTGTCCCACTGCTTTGATGGCAAAGTTATCGCTCCCCTTGTACCTAGCCTTCGCTTTGTATTCGTAAGTCGTCATGTTGAGCTTTTTCAAGCTGCCATGTGCCGGCTTTTGTAAGATGTCCGAGCTGCTCACCGTGCCGCGTATCGTAATCGGAAATAGGCAACTTTCTCCTGAGCTGACGCTAATGTCGCCGGTCGAATTCTCGCCCCAATCCGCTACTTCCAGTAATCTGGGACAGTCAGAAGCGGCTATCGCTGGAGACGCGGACATGGAGCCTGCAGCTGCAGCGATAAGCATCAAAACAGCGACTCTAGACAACCGCATCGTAGACTTCCTCGTTTTGCGTCGATGGCGGTATTGTCGGACGTCCAAGAAAACTTGGCTATCACAGACGCATCAACGATCCTGCCGGGCCGGTTGAAAGCGGCACCTGCGAACATCTCACGAGGCGCGGGTCGCGGCACGCTCTCGTTCGATGCGCTCGGTCACGTCTCGCGCCACGGCAACCGAGCCAAGCACTTCGCCAGCGGCGCTGTCCTTGACGATCGCGAATGTCATCTCAACGTAGACCTTGCGTCCGCTCTTGTGCAAGGCGCGCGTCAGCGTGGGCTTGCCTTGAAGCTTCATGGCGCCGCCAGTCATTGCCGCCTCAAAGCCGCGCCAATGCGCGGCCCGCAGATGCTCGGGGATGATCAGATCGAGGCTTTGGCCGAGCACCTCCTCCAACGAATAGCCAAACAACGCGGCGGCGGCGGGATTCCAGCGGGCAATCGCGCCGGAGCGATCGGCGTAGATCACCGCATCGGCCGTTTGATCGAGAATTCTTTCCGCTAACTCGGAGCGCTCTTCCATGGGGCACCTGTTTGGTTCTGTCATGTCTAACCTTTCTGCGCAACAATGTAGACCGCGCTCAAGTTCCGCAGATAGCGCTCGAACACCTCCCACATCGCAAGAACCCGCATATGGCATGATGGTCACGGCTTTGCCGACATTCACCGAAATGCGGCGAAGCCATTGAGCTTTTCGGGATTTTCTACGAGTAATGTCGCACGGTTTGTTCGTCCGGCAGCCACGCCCACAAGGCATCGAGCACACCGCCGTCGTCGGGCATGGCCCGATAGCGCACCGGATGCGGCCAGTTCGTTCCCCAGACAAGGCGATCGGGCCGGATTGCGCGAGGCGGCGGGCGAAAGGAGCCATGGCGCGGACCTTAAGTTGCCCATATTTGCCCCACATGTCAGGATAGATACCGACGTTATTGCCGCCGATGCTGGTGCAGTCGAAGGTCTTTTCGATCAACCGGCTCACAGGTCAGATCGCCGTCCGCGCGACCGCGGCGGATCAGCCGCCGAGATAGGCCTTTCGCACATGCTCGTTCGCGATCAGCTCCGCGCCGACGCCGGACAGCACGATGCGACCGCTCTCGATGAGGTAAGCCTGATCGCACATCTCAAGCGCAGCAAAGGCGTTTTGCTCTACCAGTAAAACGGTTGTGCCGGCATCGCGGATGCCGCGGATGATAGCAAACGTTCGCTCAACAATATTCGGCGCGAGCCCAAGCGACGGCTCGTCAAACATGATGAGGCGAGGCCGCGACATCAGCGCCCTGCCGATCGCCAGCATCTGTTGCTCGCCGCCCGACAGGGTACCGGCCGCCTGCCGCCTCCGCTCCGCAAGACGCGGAAACTCAGTGAAGATGCGGTCACGGTCCGCGGCGATCCCGCTCGGGTCGTTACGGAGATAGGCGCCCATGTCAAGATTTTCCTCGACAGTCATGTGCGGAAACACGCGCCTTCCCTCCGGGCAATGCGCGATACCGCTCGCCAGCACGCGCGGCGGTCGCGCCGCGGTCATATCCTTGCCGTCGAAGAGCATCTGTCCGGAACGCAGCGGTACCAATCCGGAAATCGCGCGCAGCGTCGTGCTCTTGCCGGCGCCATTGGCGCCGATCAGAGCGACGAGCTGCCCGGCCTTCACCTGCAGCGAGATGCCCCGCAGCGCGGTAACGCCGCCATAGCCGCAGACGATGTCGCGGATCTCAAGCACGCGCGGCTCCCTGCCCGAGATAGGCTTCGATAACGTCAGGATCGTTCCGGATCGCATCCGGCGGTCCTTCCGCGATGATCCTGCCGTAGTTCAACACCACGATCCGATCCGACACGCTCATCACCATCGGCATGTCATGCTCGACCAGAAGGATGGTGACGCCGCGGTCGCGGATATTGCGGATGAGTTCGACAAACGTGTGGGTCTCCGACGCATTCATGCCAGAGACCGGCTCATCGAGCAGCAGCATCGACGGCTCCGCGGCCAGCGCCAGCGCCACGCCGACGAGGCGCTGCTCGCCATAGGACAGCGAACCTGCGGGGTCGTGGGCGCGACGCTCGAGCCCGACCCATTCGACGAGTTCGGCGGCGCGCTCGCGCAGCCTGCGCTCCGACGCGCGTCCGCGCGGCAGCCCAAGAATCGCTTCGAACAGGCCAACCCGGCCCTGGCGGTGCAGCCCGATCAGAAGATTGTCGTAAACCGTGTCGTTCGGGAAAACACTGGTCCGCTGAAAGGTGCGGATCAATCCGAGATCAGCGATCTGATGCGGCTTCAGTCCGTTCAGTGTGGCCCCGCGATAGCTCACCTTGCCGTGGGCTGGATCCAGAAAGCCGGTCATGACGTTGAACGCGGTGGTCTTGCCGGCGCCGTTCGGGCCGATCAGGCTGACGATCTCGCCCTCGCCTACCGTAAAGTTCATATCCGAGAGCGCGACGAGCCCGCCGAAGCGAACGGCGACCTGCTCCACGTCCAAGGCGATCGCACGCGAGGTCACTACGCAGGCTCCTTGGCACGTTCGGAAAAGGCAACCGGAGCAACCGTTGCGGCTTGGCGCTTCCGTTTCGCGAACCGCTGCGCCAATGAAGGTACGATGCCGCGCGGCAGTACGAAGAGGATCACGATCAGCACGCCCCCATAGGCGATCCATTGTGCTTCCGGCGCCATGATCGGACGCAGGACGACCGGCAGCAATCCGAAGATCAGGCCGCCGACGACCGGTCCGGCCAGTGAGCCCTTGCCGCCGCTGATGACCATGATCACCATCGTCACCGTGTTGATGAAAGCGAACACCTCGGGATCGATGATCCGGATGTAGTGCGCATAAAGGCTACCGGCTGCGCCCGCGATAGCAGCCGAGATGACCGCGGCGAGCGTAAGCGTCTTCGTGACGTCGATCCCGACCGACACCGCCAGCGTTTCGTTTTCCATCAGCCCGCGCATGGCACGGCCGAAATGGGAATGCACGAGCCGCGCGATCAGGAGATAGGCGACGACTGCGACCGCCAGCACGAGATAATAGTTCTGCAGCTTGGTGCGCAGCGTCAGTTCGCCGAGACCCGGCAGGCCGATCGCGATCGACGGGATATTGGTTAGCGCCAGCGGCCCCTGCGTCAGCTCGACCCAGTTCAGCGCCACCAGCCGCACGACCTCGGCAAAGGAAATCGTGACGATCACGAAATAAGCGCCGCGGACGCGGAAGGAAAGCAACCCGACGAAATAGCCGCACAATCCCGCGACCAGGATCGCCAGCGCAAGCCCCGCAATCGGTGGCCATGGTTCGTGAACCAGGCGGAAGCCGCCGGGCAGGCCGATATCGAAGCCGAGCGACGTCAGCGCGCTGACATAGGCGCCAATGCCGAAGAAAGCGATGTGACCGAGGCTGAGCTGACCGGTGAAACCGAGCAGGAGATTGAGGCTCATTGCAGCGATGATGAAGATTCCGGTCGTGATCAGCGCGTTCAGGAGATAAGGATCGCGCAGCCAGAGCGGGACGGATGCGAAGGCCGCGAGCACGAGCATGGTGATCGCTGCCCTCATCCCACGCGCTCCGAACGCGCGAACAAACCGGTGGGCTTGAAGATCAGCACCGCGATGATGATCAGGAAGCCCATCGCGTCCCGGTATCCCGACGATATGTAGCCCGCGCCGAGTTCCTCGGCCAATGCCAGTATGAAACCGCCGATGACCGCGCCGGTGATGTTGCCGAGCCCGCCGAGGATCACGATCGCGAAGGCCTTGACCGCGGCAAGATCGCCCATCTGCGGAGAGATCACATAGACCGGGCCGAGCAGCGCGCCGGCCGCAGCGGCCAGGCTCGAGCCGATCGCAAAGGTCGAGGTATAAATGAGATCGACATTGACCCCCATCAGCGACGCGGTGTCCTGGTCCTGGAACGTCGCGCGCATCGCGCAGCCAAGCTTGGTGCGGTTGATGAGCAGGTACGTCACCGTGATCAGAAGCGCTGCGGCTGCCAGGACGAACAGCCGTAGCCAGGAGACCGAGACAGGTCCCAATACAAGCGGCGCCTCCGGAAACGGTGTCGCGACCGATTTCGCGACCCCGCCCCAGATCCACAGCGTGGCCGACTGCATCGCGATCCAGGCGCCGATCATCACCAGCATGGTGGTGTCGATATCGGAGCCGCGCAGCGGTCGCAGCAAAGTCAGTTCAATCACCGCGCCCAGGAGCCACCCCGCCACGACGGCGACGGGCAGCGCGAGGAAGAAGTTGAGCCCAAGCTGCTGAACCACGATGAACATGATGTAGGCGCCGAACGTGTAGAGCACGCCATGCGTAAAGTTCACCACGTTCATGATGCCGAAGATCAAGGTCAGCCCGATCCCGAGCAGCGCATAGGTGCCGCCGAGGACGAGCATGTTGATCAGATGTTGCAGAAACTCGCTCAAGGCGGCTCCGGGCTATCCTGGTGCGGGCGAGGACCGCAGCGCGGCCCTCGTCGATAGATGACGCGAGATCAGAGTGTCTTCATGTCGACCTTGCCGTCGCTGATCTCGATCAGGTAGACGTTCGGCTGGCTCTGGCCGCTCTCCTTGCCTTCCGGGCCGGACTTGCGGAACACGATATCGCCGTTCAAGCCCTTCACGTTGATGTCCCACAGCGCCGCCTTGATGGCCGCGGGCTCCGCCTTGCCCGCCTTCTCGATCGCGGCTGCCGCAGTACGGATGCCGTCATAGCCGCGGAAACTCTCGGTGCAGCCGGCAAAGTCGAAGCCGCGCTTCTTCCATTCCGACACGAAATAGTTGGTCGCTTCCGGATTCGGCGTCTTCTCGGGGAACCAGGGCAGGAAAGTCGTCAGGTGCATGGTGCCGTTGGCCGCGGCGCCCGCCTGCGCGATGATCTGATCCGGATTTTGCGAGCCGCCTGTGGTGATGATGCGCTTCTTGAGGCCCAGCGCCGCCGCCTGTTTGAAGATCAGAGTGAGTTGGTCGACCGCGGTCGTGACGATCACGGTCTCGGAGTCCGAGCCTTTGATCTTGGAGAGCTGCGCGCTCATGTCCTGCGCGCCTTGGTCCATGGTCTCGACCAGACCGATGCCGATCCCCTTCTCCTTCATCATCTTGGCGAAATCGTCCGCCGTGCCGCGGCCCCAGTCGTTGTTGATGACGAGAAAATCGACCTTCTTCAATGCGAGCTTGTCGACGATGCCCTTGAAGGCGGCTGCTTCGACCGACGACGGCGGCGAGATACGGAAGATGAAGGGATTTCCGGTGGTGGTGATCTTGCTCGACGACGACGTCTCGACGACCATCGGCGTCTCGTACTCGATCAGCTTCGGCATCACCGCGAGCGTCAGGCTCGAGCCCCAGGCGCCCATGAGCACCGGCACCTTGTCGCTGGTGATCAGCTTCTCGGCGACGGCGGCAGCTTCGGTCGGATTGCTCTTGTTGTCCTCGATCACGAGCTCGATCTTCTTGCCGAGAATGCCGCCCTTGGCGTTGATCTCGTCGGCGGCGATCTTGGCGCCGTTGACAACATAAGTGCCGGACGCGGCGAACGCGCCGGTAAGTGGCTCGTTCACGCCGATCTTGATGGTTTGCGCCTCGGCCCCGCCCCCGAGCAAAGCGGTCGCCAGCGCAATTGCCGGAACAATCCAGGAAGTCCTAATCATGTAGCTCTCCAATTGCTCTGTTGATCTCCGCGCAGTTCCAACCTCGCCGCCCCGCGATATGGGGAGACGCCGAAACATCATGCCGCTCCGTCTCGTCTGACGAAGCGACCCAACCAGCGCGCGATGCGCGCGCGAAAGACACCTGAAATCATCGAAAATCCCTTCAGCTCCTTCGCGGTTGCTTGCTCGGGCGAGGCCCCCGACATGCGGCGATCGAGATTGGCGGCAAATTCCGCGATCAGCCGCTCGGCGAGGTCGCGCACCAATCCCGGCCGCCCGACCTGCGCCAGCATTCCCGTCAGCGTGTATCCGATCAGGAGATCGACGCGCGTCGACGCGCCCTCTTCGATCGGCGTCAGCTGGTACCGGATTTCGCCCTGGGTCGCCGATCGGCTGCGGCGATCGTTGCCGATGCCGACGATGCGACCGGAGAGATTCTTCGGGTCGCGTTCGATGCGCGCCGTGCCCTGGAAGCTCGCGGCGACCGGACCAAGCTTGACGCGGATGGCGCCTTCAACCCGTTCAGGGCTCGGCACCGCCGTCAACGACGCGCCTGGCAGGCAGGCCGCGACGGCGGCGATGTCGTCGAACGTCGCAAAGACATCCTTTGGCGGGTACGGGAGCGTGAAGTCCCGTTCGAGCCGGTTGGCCGGGGTGAAGTCAGGAATCTCGGCCGGCGACGCCACCGTCTCGGATGCATAGGTGGGTTCAGTTTGGATTGGCTGCGGGACCTGGATCGCACCGTCTCGCCCACTTCGCCCGGAGCCCGCTGGCCCCAAGACCTTGCGACCGCCGTCCGGCTCGGGTGCGATGCTGCGGGCACGCCGCGCCTCGATCACGGACTGCACCGCGCGCACGATGCCGACGTAACCGGTACAGCGGCAGAGATTTCCGCTCAGGCCGATGCGAATCTGGCGCTCGTCGGCGGCAGCCAGCCGCAGGACCAGATCGCGCGCGGAGACCAGCATGCCAGGCGTGCAATAGCCGCACTGCAAGGCGTGCTCGCGGGTGAAGGCGGCGCGCAGCTCGGTCGTGATGTCGTCCTCGTCAAGGCCCTCAATCGTGGTGACATCGGCCCCCTCGCAAGCCATGGCATAAGTGATGCACGAGCGCGCCGGCACGCCGTCGAGCAGCACTGTGCAGGCGCCGCAGACACCATGCTCGCAACCAAGATGCGTACCGGTCAAATCAAGCTTGTCGCGAACGAAATCGGCCAGACTCGTGCGCGGCTCCGCCTCAGCCTGCACCGCACGTCGGTTGACGTTGAGCGCAATCGTGTTCATGCGGCCGCCTCACGGACGGCGCGCCTGAGCACGCTCACATGGATATGTCGGTCGGCCGGATTGCCGATGCCGGCCTTGGCGAGAAGTGCGTCGGCGACGCGCACGTCGAAACGTTCCTTGAAATCGCCGGCGACGCGACCACCGAACAGTTCCGCAGCATCCGTGATCACGATCGGCGCGGTGTCGATGGCGCCCATCACCACGCGCGCCGTCGCGGCGCTCGGATCGATCATGACGGCGCTGAGCGCATGCGCGAACTCGCCGGTCTTGCGGCAGCTCTTGACGTAGCCCCAATGCGCCGATGGGGGCCGCGCCGGAACATGGATGGTCGCGACGATCTCGCCCGGACGTAAAATGGATTCCAGGGCTCCAAGGATGAAATCTTCCAGCGCGACCGTGCGTGCCCCCGCAAGGCTGCGCAGCGTCAATCGCGCGCCGAACGCTGCAAGCGCCGACACCCAGTCCGCGGCCGGATCGGCGTGGCTGAGCGAGCCGCCGATCGTGCCGCGATTGCGCACGGCGCGATAGGCAATGTTGGCGGCGACGCCCCGCATGGCGCCACACGTCACATCCGGCGTTCGTCCATCCTCAATGTCCGCGTGCGTGATGCAGGCCCCGAGCACGAGTTCGCCGCCGTGTCTCTCGGCTTGTTTCAGTTCGGCAAGGCCAGTGATGTCGACGACCAATCCCGGCTGGACCAACCGCAGGTTCAGCATCGGACCGAGCGACTGCCCGCCGGCGATGATCTTCGCCGACCCGTTGGCTTCGGCCAAGAGCGCAAGCGCCGCCGGCAGATCGCGTGGACGCTCATAGCTGAAAGGCGCGGGTTTCATGCCGCCGTCCTTTTTGCATCGCGAGCGGCGAGGATGGCCTCGACGATGCGGTGAGGCGTGATCGGCGATTGCATCATCTCGACGCCAAGCGGTCTCAATGCATCATTGACGGCATTGGCGATCGCGGCCGGCGGTGCGATCGCGCCGCCCTCGCCGATGCCCTTCACCCCGAATTGCGTATAGGGCGACGGCGTCTCCATGTGGTCGAGGCGCGGTGCGGGCACTTCGGTCGGTCCGGGCAGGAGATAGTCGGCGAGCGTCGTCGCGAGCGGCTGGCCGGATCCGTCGAACGGCATCTCCTCGTAGAGCGCGGTGCCGACGCCCTGCGCGAGGCCGCCATAGATCTGGCCGTCCACGACCATCGGATTGACCAGCACGCCGCCATCCTCGACGACGACATAGTCGAGGATTTCGACCTCTCCCAAATCGCGATCGACAGCGACAACGACTGCATGCGCTGCATAGCTGAAGGTGCCGCTGTCACGCTGCGGCTTGTAGCCGGCGGTGACCTCAAGCCCGCCGGGATCGACATCGGCAGGCAGGTCCTGCGGGCGGCGATACCAAGTGTAGGCGATCTCCTTCAACGTCACGCTGCCGTTGACGCCGCGCACCTCGCCGTTCTGCAGCACCACCGATGCCGGGTCGTGCTGCAACAGCTTGGCGCCGATGCGCCTGGCGCGCTCGCCGAGTTCGCGACATGCGGTTGCGACCGCGCCGCCCGCCATCACCATCGAACGCGAACCCCAGGTGCCCGTCGAATAGGGCGTCATCGCGGTGTCGCCAAGGATGATGCGCACGCTTCCGACATCGACGCCGAGCATCTCGTGGGCGACCTGGGCAAGCGTCGTCTCCATGCTCTGCCCGTGCGAATGCACTCCGACGCGCAGTTCGAGACCGCCGTCGGGCGTCAGCCGTGCCGATGCCTGCTCGTGGCCCGGCACCATCGGAATGCCCCAGCCGGCATAGACCGAAGTGCCGTGTGCCGCCTGCTCGCAATAGATGGAGACGCCGATGCCGATCCGCCGTCCATCAGGCTCTCCCGCGCGCTGGCGTTCGCGCACCGCATCGATATCGATCGCCGCCAGAGCCCGCCGCATCGCCTCGGGATAATCGCCGCTGTCGAAGTGTTTCTTGGTGATGTTGTCGTATGGCATCTGCTCCGGTTGGATCAGATTGCGCAGCCGCACTTCGCCGGGCTCGAGGCCCGCCTCCGCCGCAACCAGATCGAGCATCAGTTCCAGCGCAAAGCAGACCCCGGTGCGCGCGACGCCACGATAGGGCAGGATCGGGCACTTGTTGGTCGCGACCGAAAACGTTCGGCAGCGATAGGCCGGCATCAGGTAGGGACCGGGCAGAATGCTTGCGACCTGCGCCGCCTCGAGGCATGCCGAGAACGGATAGGACGAGTAGGCCCCGGAATCGACCGTTGCCTCACAATCGATGCCGCGCAGCGTTCCGTCACTGTTGGCATAGACCGTGATCTTGTAATGATGCTCTCGGCAGTTCGAACTCGCGGTGAGATGTTCGCGGCGATCCTCCGTCCAGCGCACCGGATGGCCACAGCGCATGGTCAGCCAGGAGAGGCAGACTTCCTCGGGAAGCAGAATTCCCTTGTGGCCGAAGCCGCCGCCGACGTCAGGGGAGATCAGGCGAATCCTTCCCTCCTCCATGCCGAGGCATTCGGCGAGGCCGCTGCGGGTGACATGCGGCATCTGGGCAGCGGAATAGAGCGTGAGCTGATCGAGCCGGTGATCGAAAGTGGCGACCACACCGCGCCCTTCGAGCGGCGACATGCATTGTCGTGCGGTCGAGATCTCGCGCGTCACCTTGATCGGCGCATCCAGCGCTGCTGAGATGTCGACCTCATAATTGGTCTCGAGGAAGACGTTGTCGCCCCAGTGCTCGTGCACCAGCGCCGCACCAGGTTCGCGCGCCTTCAGCATGTCGTAGACCGCGGGAAGCTCTTCGAGATCGAGCGTGACAGAAGCCGCGATGTCCTCGGCTTCGGCGCGCGTCGGCGCCACGCACATCGCGACGAGTTCGCCGACCTGACGGACCTTGCCGGTGGCGAGCACCGGTTGCTCGGAAATCTTGAAACCCGGCAGCGCCGACACCGCGCGAATCGGCTTGACGCCGACGAGATCGGCGGCGGTGAAGACTTTTCCACGATAACGTTCGGGCACATGGATGCCGCTGATCCGCGCGTGCGCCAGCGGGCTGCGCACGAACGCAACATCCTGCAGCCCGGCGAGACGAATGTCGGCCACGAACTGGCCGCGGCCACGCATCAACCGATCGTCCTCCTTGCGCGGCAGCCGCGCGCCGACGCCCTGCCCGGCGCCTGCCCCTGGTGCGGAGGAAAAGTCACGCTCGTTGCGCATAGTGGCGTCCCCCGATCGGACTGCTACGGCCTCCCTACGCCGCGACCGCTTGCGGCAGGATCGGCGCGACCGCGTCGTAGCGCGCGCCGGCACGCAAACAGAACGTCGGCTGCAGTAGCCGTTCGGCAATGACTTCAGTCTTCTCGTTGTCGCGAAGGACAAATCGCCCGGTGTGCTCCGTGAGCACCGAGACATCGGCATCCCTGCCGACTTTGAGCGCGCCGATCTCCTCATCACGGCCAAGCATCTTCGCCGGATTGGAGGTGACCATCGGCACCACCTGCTCGAGCGAGAGCCCGAGCGCCATCATCGAACTCATCGCCTGCACCAGGCTGAACTTTGCCTGGCCGGCGAACGGATGGTTTTCTTCATCCTCGTGCTGTTCCGGTGTACCGGCCGGCGCGGGCACATGGGTGTTGTAGCCGTGGATGTCGGCGCCGAGCGTGGTCGGAACGATGCCGGCACTGATCGCCTTCTTGGCTAGCCGGTAGGAGAAATGGCTGCCGTGACCGACATCGACCTTGAGGCCTCGGTCGAGCGCTGCCTGGATCACCGGATGCACCTCGCCCTCGCGGTTGACGAAGCCGCCGGGATGGCGCGTGAACGGATGCGCCAAGATATCCCCTTCGCGCAACAGCGGGATCACACGCGTCAGGATCGTGTCGGCATCCTCGCCGTTCGCACCGCTTTCGGGCAGACCCCAGAGCTGACCGAAATGGACATAGACAGGCAGATCGGCGCGGCGACCGATCTCCGCGGACATTTCGATGACGCGAATGCCCCAGCGCGCAAAGCCGCCGATCTCAGCATGCGCCTTGATGCCGCGAACGATATCAGGATTGGCCCTCGCCGCCTTGACGGTGGCATCGATGTCGACACCCTCGGGGCTATAGAGCTGCGGATAGTAATGTCCTTCGAGCCCGCCAACGAGATAGGCCGACAGGAACGCATAGACGCGCGACTTCGCAGATTCGGCGATGAAGTGGCGAAAGCCCGGAAGCGTCATGCAGGATGGACCGCCCTGATCGACCAGCGTTGTGACGCCCGACTGCACTCCGACCATGTCGGCATTCATGCCGAAACGTCCGGTGACATATTGATAGACATGCGCGTGCGTATCGATCAGTCCCGGCAACACCAGCTTGCCGGCGACGTCGATCACTTCCCTCGCGCTGGTTGGCAGGATATCGGCCTGCACCGCCGCGATCTTGCCGTTGCGAATGGCAACATCCCGGATGCTATCAATGCCGGAGGACGGACAGATGACGCGGCCGCCACGCAATAGCAGATCGAAGCTGGCGCTGATGGACATGAACGTTCTCCTTGCTCTCGCCGGCGGGTTGGTCCCGCTCTCGCGGAAATACGAAGCATGCTTCGTATTTTTCAAAAAGCAAGCTTCATGCCATGATCTGGTGATGGCGCGTGCGCTCGAATCGGGCTACTCGCGCCTCGTTCCAAGGCTGGAGACTGTGCGTTGCAGCAAGCGAAGAAGCGTCGCGGCGAGACCAGGCATCGCCCATGGCCATTGTCACAACGGCCGGGGTTCCTGATCCGGCGCCTGCATCAGATCCACGTCGCGCTGTTCCAGGAAGCGTGCGGTGAATTCGAGATAACGCCACTGCAATACAGCCTTCTTTCGGCGTTGGCCGTGCGAGGAACCGCCGATCAGACCACATTGGCGGCGGATATCGCGCTGGATCGGACCACGACGACGGGTGCGCTGAAGCGACTCGCCGCCCGAAATCTGGTCGAACGGGCCGTCAACAAGGACGACCGACGCGCCCGGCTGTGCCGGTTGACATCGGCCGGAAAGGCCCTGCTCGACAAGATTGAAGCATCGGCGCGCGCCGCACACCGCGCAACCCTCGGTGGCTTGACAGAGAAGGAACGCGGCTTGTTCATCGAAATGATGCAACGCATCGTTGCAGGCAACGCCAGTCGCGACAGCGCGACTGCCCTTTTCGACTAGATGGAGCGCGAGCCGTTGGCTGTCTTTTTGGCGCAGACTGCACAATCCGTGATCGCACGCTCGCTATTGCGGTCCCGGCTCTGCTGACGCCCGGACTGGCATGACCAAGCATGCAACAGCCGGCCTGCACGTCGACATAGACCGGGAGCGATGCCGTCTCGGCCTTGAAAAGACAGCGTCAATTCTTCGAACCACCCGCCGCGTCGGCGCGCGGAGCAGCAGGCTTCGCGGCTACACCCTACTTCCATGGCACGATTGTTGCTGCGCCCGCCGATTACGAAGCGTGCTTCGTATTGAACGGGGGATGTCATGACGGATTCCGAGCTTCGCGCCGATATTCATAGCATCGAGCCTATTCCTGACGCCGACCGGGACTCCACCGGACCGCAGCAAATGTGGATCTGGGCAGGCGCCAATATCGCGCCGGTCAACTGGGCCCTCGGCGCGCTTGGCATCATCCTGAAGCTCGGCCTTATGGAAACGATCGCGGTGATCGTGATCGGCAACATCATCGGCTGCGCGATCTTTGCGTCCTTCACCGTGATGGGCCACAGGACCGGCGTCAACCAAATGGTCTTGAGCCGCTCGGCCTTCGGCGTTCGCGGCGCCTATCTGCCGAGCATCCTGATGTTCCTGATGACGCTGTGCTGGATCGGCGTGAACACCTACTTCCCCGTGAAGATCGCAGTCGCCATCCTTGGCCAGTTCGGCATTCCCGACAGCTGGCTGGTCGAGATCATCGTCATCACGCTGGTGATGGTGCTTCAGGTCGGGATCGGCGTGTACGGCTTCTACGCGATCCGGACCTTCGAGAAGTACACGGTGCCAGCGACGGTTGCCATCATGATCCTGATGAGCGTGCTGGCGTGGTCGCGCCCGGGCGTCGTCAATTGGGGCCTCACCACGTCCCTTTCGGGTGGCGCGCATCTGGCAATGCTGACGCTGTTGATGACAGCGATCGGCGTCGGCTGGGGCATCTCCTGGGTCACCTGGGCTTCGGACTATTCGCGCTTCGTGCCGAAGAGCGTGCCCTCGAGCTCCGTGTTCTGGTACAGCTATGTCGGCATGTTCGTGCCGAGCGTGTGGCTCGCCATCCTGGGCGCGACGATCGCCAGCACGACACTGGATACCGATCCGGCCAAGATGGTCAGCGCGGTGTTCGGCGGTCCGACCAGCATCCTGGTGCTGCTGATGGTGCTGCACGGACCGATCGCGACCAATATCCTCAATGTCTATTCGGCTGCGCTCGCCGCGCTTAGCGCAGGCTTCAAGCTCTCGCGCGTCGCGCTAGCGATCATCGTCGGCATCGCCGGCTATCTGGTCACGCTCTACTTCATCTTCGCACCGTCCTTTGCGAAGGCATTCGACAACTGGATGATCAGCCTGTTGTTGTGGATGAGCCCGTGGGCCGGTGTCGTGCTCGCCGACTTCTACATCAAGCGAAAGGGCCAGATCGACGTCGCCGAACTCTACCGCTCGCCGGAAACCAGCGCCTATGGCGATATCAACTGGGGCGGAATCATCGCCTTCCTGGCAGGTCTCGTTGCAGGCTGGTCGGTCGAAGACGGCCTCGTCAGCGCGTTGCAGGGACCAATCTCGACGGGTCTGCTCGGCGGCGCCGATCTCAGCTGGCTCTTTGGCATCGGCGTATCGGCTGCGGTATATCTGGCAGTCGGCAAGCGGGCGACCGCCACAACCCCTGTTGCCGCGACCAGCGCGAGCCAGTGAAGGGGTAATGGATCGCCACCTGACGTCACCTCTGAAGGTGATCGGTTCAGCGCTGGGCTAAGCGCCGACGCGCTGAGACTATCGAGGCACCTCTACTCTTAGCGGAGCGTTACGCCATCAGTTCACGCGCGATCACCAGACGCTGGATCTCGCTTGTTCCCTCAAGGATACGAAGGACCCGCGCTTCGCCGAGAAGCCCTGATACCTCATACTCTTCGAACGCACCGTAGCCGCCGTGAACCTGCAGGGCGATATCGGCAACCTCACTTGCCATTTCGGTCGCAAACAACTTGGCCATGGATGTCTCGAGACGGAATGGCCGGTCTGCGTCTGCCAAGCAGGCAGCATTGCGGATCATGAGCTCGGTCGCGTGAATTTTCGTAAGCGCATCGGCCAGCGGGAATGTCAGTCCCTGGTGTTTGAATATCGGCACCCCGCCGACCTTGCGGCCTGCCCCATAGGATTTCGCGAGGTCCATCGCCTTGCGGGCGAGCCCCAGGCCAGTGGCACCGACAAGAATACGGCCGATGCTGAGGGTGGTCAGTATCTGCTTCAGCCCGTCCCCGCGCTCGCCAATCATATTCGCTTTGGGTACGCGACATTCATCGAGGAACAGTTCCACCGAATCTGCAATCCGCCAGCCAATCTTGCGGCCGGGCTTGCCGACCTTGAAGCCAGGCGTTCCAACCGGTACGACGAAGGTCGAGAGTCCCTTGGGGCCCAGCTCGGGGTCAGTGACAGCGACGAACGTCGATGCTCCGTGCAGAGGCGTGCCGGCATTGGTGGAGAACACCTTCGATCCCGACAGCACAAAGGAATCGCCATCTTCCACAGCCCGTGTCTTGATGCTGGCGACGTCCGACCCGCCGCCGGGCTCGGTGACACCGAACGAGGCGATGAAATCGCCGCGGCATAGCGGCTCCAGCCACTTCTTCTTGACTTCGTCGGAACCGTAGCGCGCGATCACCGTCATCGGTGCGCTGTTGCAAAGATAGATCGCGGCGAATCCCGGTTCTGCGCGAGCCAGCGTCTCGGCCACGATCGCCGCGCCTCGCGTGCCAAGTCCGCCGCCGGCAAAATCCGGATCGTAGGCGGTGCCCATGAAGCCGAGTGAGAGAAACTCTCTGACAAGTTCGGTGGGAAACTCATGCCGATCCACAAACGGCTTGATCTTCGGCCGGATTGAGCCTTCTGCGAACTGTTCAAGACCTTCTTTCAGGAGCCTTTCTTCTTCGTTGAGGTCAAGAAGCATCGGTCCAGTCCTTCCTGGTTGGGATGGCAGCCATCAACGGTGCCGGAACTTGTCGAGGGTCGCTTGGGCCGCTCTCTCCCGACAATTGTCGAGGAAGAGGCGATTGGCTTCGAAGTCCATCGCTTCGGCATTTTCCATCAGATAGCTGGAAAAGAAGCGCTTGGTTGCCGCAACCGCCGGCCGCGGAAGCGAGGCCAGCTTTTCAGCGATACTGATAGCGGTCGAAAGCGCCTCGCCATCGTCGCAACAATAGTCAACCACGCCGAGTTCTCGCGCCCCTTCGGCGGTCAGCGGCTCAAGGCAGAAACAGAGCAAGCGAGCCTTGACCAACCCTACGCGAGCAACCAGCGACTTGATGCCCCAGGGGGTGAGCCAGCCATGCGGGACCTCGGGCAGGCTCCACTTCGATCCGCGCCCCGCGACAACGACGTCGCAACAGGTGGCGAATGTAAATCCGCCACCGATCGCGAAGGCTTCGACTGCGGCGACGACGGGCTTGCTGATGAAACCGATCAGGCGGCCCAAGTCTCCACATTCCTGCTCGAACCGCCCCATCGCCTCAAGACCGAGCGCACCGATGAACTTCAGGTCGCTGCCGGCGGAAAAGCCAGGAGGCGCACCGACGAGAACGATCGCACCGACACTGTCATCGCGATCCAGCTCGATCAGGGCCGCTTTCACCCTGTCCACGAGATCCTGATTCATCGAATTGCGGCGCGAAGACCTCAACAAGGTGATGACGGCAACATCCCCCCGCTTCTCGAGACCAACAACTTCCAGCTTTTCGTTCATGGATCACCAGCCAATAGACTTCACGCGCCGAGATACATCTGCTTGACTTCGGGAGCTTGCGAGAGATGTTTCGCATCACCCGATGTCACGATGTTGCCGGACTGCAGCACGTAGGCGCGATCCGCGCATCCCAGTGCCATCACCGCATTCTGCTCGGCGAGCAGGATCGCTAGGCCCTCCTTGGCCAGTTCGCGGATGATCCGCCCAAGCTCTTCGATAATGATCGGCGCGAGACCGAGCGTCGGCTCATCGAGCAGCATCAACTTCGGCCGAGACATCAATCCACGTCCGATGGCGAGCATCTGCTGTTCGCCACCCGACATCGAGCCAGCTCGCTGTGTGCTGCGCTCGCGCAAGCGAGGGAACATGGAAAAGATTCGTTCGATGTCGCCTTCGACATGGTCGCGATCGGACCGATGGTAAGCTCCCATCAACAGGTTCTCGAGGACCGACATTCGCGGAAAGATCTGGCGGCCTTCCGGAACGAGCACCAGCCCGCACTTGACACGCTCGGCTGTCGATATCGAAGCCATGTCACTGCCATCGAAGGCGATCTTGCCGGAGTCGTTCCTCTTCAATCCGGCAAGCGTGCGCAAGGTCGTCGATTTTCCGGCGGCATTCGGCCCGATCAGCGTGACGACTTCACCCTGCTGAAGCTCGAAGGAGACGCCTCTAAGGACCTTCTGCTTGCCGTAACTGACGTTGAGATCGGAGACATCAAGCATGCTTCTTGCCCAAATAGGCTTCGACGACTGCCTCGTTGGCGAGAACGTCCACGGTCTTGCCGGTGGCGATGACCGCGCCGTGATGAAGTGCAATCGACCGATCCGCCAGCCGGCCCAGGAACCCGACCTTGTGATCAATGATGCAGAGCGTCACCCCGTGCGTTCTCAAATCGCGCAGCACCGCATCGAGGTTCATGATCTCGTCGTGGCCAAGACCCGAGGCCGGCTCGTCGAGCAACAGCAACTCCGGCTCGCAGACCATTCCCATCGCCACGCCCAACATCTTCTCACCGCCATAGGACAGAGCCCCCGCCTCTTCGTTCCGCTTGTCGGCCAGCCTGCACAGTTCGAGCATCTGGTCGATCTTGCGAGTCAACGTACCGTTCAGTGCAGCGGGCATACCTCCGAACAATGTCCACAGACGACCGAAGCCCAACGTGCGTTTGATGTGGAGGTGACACGCAATGCGCATGTGCTCGGCGACAGTCAGCTCTGGAAACAGTTGCGGATTCTGAAACGTCTTCACCAATCCGTGCTGCGCGACTTCAAACGGCGGAAGCGCGCTGATATCCTCGCCTTTCCAGAGAATACTGCCCTGTGTCGGCTGGAGAATTCCCGCGATCAGACTGAGCGTCGTGGTCTTCCCGGAGCCGTTGGGCCCGAAGATCCCGATGATTTCGCCCCGCTCGATTCCGAAGGAGACATTCGAAACGGCCGTCAGGCCGCCGAACCGCTTGGTCAGATTCCGGATATCAAGCAGCATTTCTTTTGCTCCCAATCAGGCCCACGATGCCCTTCGGCATGACCAGGATGACAAAGACCAGAATCGAACCGTAGAGCGCGATGCGGAGCTCCGCGCTCAACTCGATGACGTGCGGAAGCGCTGTCAACACGAACGCGCCGATCACGGGCCCGATCAGCGACCCAACCCCGCCGAGCAGAACCATCGCAATAATGTCAAGCCCGAGCGGTATCGAGAGATAGTGCGGCTCAACGAAACCTGAATAAAACCCATAGAAAGCTCCAACCAAGCCTGCGAGCGCGCTTCCGATCGCAAAGCTCAGTAGCTTGTACTTGAAAACATCAATACCCAGGGTTTCGCCTAGCTGGTCATTCAGGCGGATCGCCGCAAGGCAGCGTCCGATCCACGATGAAAGGACCCCTTGGCAGACAACATACACGATAACCAACAGCGCCAGCGTCAGGTAGTACCAGGCAACCCCGCCCGAAATCGCAACGTTGCCAATCGGCGTCCAGAGGCTCGGCTTGTCGACAACGGTGATGCCGAGTGAGCCGTTCGTCATTCCGTTCCAGTTCAGTATGATCAGCCGCAGCACCTCCGAAAACGCCATCGTGACGACGGCGAAATAGAATTCCTTCAGCTTGAATCGGAAACAGATCGTTCCAACGATCAGCGACAGGACGAAAACGACGGCCAGAGCCGGCGCTATGGCCAACCAAAAATTCCACCCGAACGTCGTGACGAGGATCGTGACGATATAGGCCGACATGCCGAACGATGCGGCATGGAACATCGACAACTGGCCAGTGAATCCAAATATCAGATTGAAGCTCACGGCCAGAGATGCGGCCATGAAGGCGTAAATCGCAATGGCAAGAACCGAAGCGCTATGAGCTGTGAGCGGCGCCAGGAGCGCGACGAGCAATCCGACGGCGATCGCATATCTCATGGCCGATCTCCAAAGAGGCCAGCCGGACGAACGAGGAGAATCGCGATCAGGAAGACGAGCCCGTAGGCGTCGCGGAAGGCGGATGGAAGGAAGACGGAGCCTATGTTCTCGCTGATACCGAGAATGATGCCGCCGCCCAGCGCTCCAATGACGCTGCCGACACCTGCAAGGATCGCAGCTTCCACCGCCTTCAGGATGTATCCGGAGCCGATCGTCGGCTCGATGGAGTACATGCTGGCGTAGAGTCCCCCACCAAGGCCTGCGAGCGCTGTCGAGTACACGACGACGATCGTCTGCAGCCGTCCGGTGTGAACCCCCATCAGCGCAGCGGCCTCGGGATTCTGCGCATAAGAGAACGCCGCACGGCCAAGCCAGGTGCGTGTCAACGCGACATAAGTGCCGAATATCACGGCCAGGAAGACGACGCAGACAACGACCTTGATCTTGGGAAGGACAATCCCCGCGATGTTCAACGCGCCAGGCAGCACGTAAGTGAGGTCCTTCGGCGTCGTGGTGAAGGCCGCCAGCACGAGCGCCTCGAATACCGAGATCATGCCGATCGACACAAGAAGGCCATTGACGAGATTGCCGCGCGTGAACTGAAACAGCGCACGATCCGAGACGTAACCGACGACGCTGACGGCGCCGACGGCACCAAGCACGGCCAATGCATATGGCCAGCCGAGTACGTCGTAGAAATACCACGTTGCGTAGGCGCCGAGCATCATGAAGGCGCCTAACGCGAAATTCACAATGCCGGTCAAACCGAAAGTGAGCGTCACGCCGAGCGCGATGATGCCGTAGAGCGAGCCGACGATCACGCCGTTGAGCATCTGCCCGATAATTAGCTGCGACATGGATACTGTGTCCGTTGGGAGAACGGGCCGGGGCAAGTGCCCCTCCCTCACCGATGGAATGGCCTTCCCGGACGAGCATTCCGGGAAAGCCGAAGCGCGACAATCTCAGCTATTCTTTGGTCGGGTCGTATTTGACGATTTCAATCGAACCGCCCTTGCGCACATGCACCACGTCGAACCCGAACACCGCCTCCCCGGTCTTGTCGTATCGGATCTTCCACAACCCGTCGTAAGTCATGGCCAGCAACGTGGACCGGATCTTGGAAATGTCGTCGACCGTACCTGCGCTCTGCATCGCCTGGACGAGCATGTAGACATGGTCGTAGCAGGACGACGAGCACAGAGGCGCCTGATCGTAGGGGAATTCCCGATTGAAAGTCTTCTTGTAACTCTCGATGAACGCCTTGACCTTCGGCTCGCTCTTTTCCGCTTCCTCGAAGTACTTCGGAACGTAGGCTACGTAGTCCGCGATGGCGTCCTTGTTCTTGAGCGCGGGCCCGATCGAGCCACGAACCAGGAAAAAGCGGTTCGCGAAGCCGGATTCGGTCGCCTGCCGCACGATGTCGTAGAGCACCGCATCCGAATAGCCGGGGAAGAGAATATCGGGCTTCCCGGCGGCGAGTTTCGCAAGTACCGCACTGAAGTCCTTCGTGCCCGGTTCAAAGAGTTCGACCTGAAGCTCGATGCCGGCAGTCTTGAACAGCCCCGTATAGATGTCGACGGCGGTTTTACCGAAGGCATCGTTCTGGAACAGCATCGCCACCTTCTTGGTGTTCAGCTTCTTCAGGTAGTCGACCATCAACTGGCCGAACCCGGCCGAACCCGCATCCCAATTCCAGGTGCGCAACAGATAGTCGTGATCCGGTTTTCCAAGCGCGGCATGGGCCGATGTGGCTCCTGAAAACAGCAGGAACTTGCCGTTGTTCTGGTTCGCGATCGGTTCAATGGCGTTGAAGATATTGGTCAGGAATGGACCGAAGACGAAGCGAACCTTGTCTTCCATCATCTTGCGAAACTGAACCGTCGCCTCGCGCGGCTCGCCACGGGTATCCGCCTGGATCAATTCGAGCCTGTAGGTCTTGTCGCCGACCTTGAAGCCGCCCTTGGCGTTGATCTCCTCGACGGCGACCTTGGTGCCTTGCGCCGACATCCATCCATAAGTGGCGGTGGCGCCCGTTAGAGCCTCGATCTGACCGATCTTGACAACATCTTGCGCGCGAACAGCCGGCGCCGCGAGCAGGCTGCACGCCATCAATCCTGTGAGCAGAAATCCTCTTGACCCGAGCACGTCTCTCTCCCTGACGATATTTGTATTATCTCACTAACGTACTAGTAATATCTTACGGGCCAAGCGTCAAGCCTGGCGGCCTCGTTCGCATGCCGAGCGACCGAAGAGCAGTCGGCTAAGGCTGTCGGAGAAAGGTCGCGGGAACGGCGACGGACAACAAACCGGTATAGATCAGGCGCTGCTCGGTTGACTGGTGCTTGCGAGTTCTTCAATACGACCCGGTGTACTGCAAAGGCTTAGACATCTTATGGGTAAGAAAGCTGCGATCGATGTCACAACAGAATCACAGGCCGATGCTGCGCATCGACGCCTGGAAGAGATGATTGTCACCTTGCAGCTTCCTCCTGGGAGCCACTGGTCCGAAGAGGGTCTTGCCGACAAGATCGGGATTGGCCGCACGCCGGTCCGCGAAGCAGTCAAGCGCCTGCAAGCAGACTATCTGGTCAGTATCTTGCCGCGGCACGGCTTGATGATCACCGAGATCAATCTCCATGAGCAGTTGCTCGTCATCGAATTCCGCAGGGAACTTGAGATTTTCATTTCCACACGAGCGGCACGAAGGATCATGGCTACCGATCGCGAGCGGCTCATTGCGGCGGCCAACGAAATCGATGCGGCCGGCAAGCAGGGTAATCTGGAAAAATACCTACGCGAGGTGTTCAATGCGAATCAGCTCATCGCGAAGGCGGCGGGCAATCCTTTTGCAGCCCGATCGATCTCACCGCTCCACGCGATGTCCCGGCGTTTCTACTACAAATATGAGTCCGACCTGCAGAACCTCGAAGCGATGGGTAAACTGCATGCCGAGCGGGCGCGCGCCGTCGCACGGCAGGACGAGAAGAAGGCGCTTGCCCACGCTACGGCCCTGATGGACCAGATCGAAGGCTATACGCGCAAGATCTTCGAGCGCGGGATCGGACTGGCGTAGCCTGATCGAATCAGTATTTGGCGACCTTCAACTGGCCCTCGCCTGGCGAGGTATATCCAGGAAGAACGCCTCATCCATGAGCTTGAGGTCGTCCGCCACCTTCCATGGGGCGAATTCCATCTGATCGAGCACGTCGCGGCGAACATCGATCCCTGGCGCGACTTCGGTGAGGGTCAGGCCTTCGGCCGCGATCTCGAACACGGCGCGCTCGGTGATCACGCGGGCCGTCTGACCACGCTTTACACCATCGATCACGGAATAGGTAATGTGTTCGGCCTTATTGACGAATTTGCGTACCTTACCCTCTTTGATGATGCGCAGCTTTCCATCTGCGAATGCGACGTCGAGGCCGCCGGTGGTGAAAGTGCCCGTGAACACCAGCCGCTCCGCGTTTTCCGCGATATCGATGAAGCCGCCGGCGCCGGGATTTGCGGCACCGAATTTGGAAACGTTGACCAGACCACCCCGGTCGAATTGGGCAAAGGCCAGCGCTGCAAACCGGCAAAGACCGCCGTCGATGGCATCGAACTGGTAGACCCCGTCCAAGATCGCATCGGGATTGAGGTTGGCTGAGAACTGCCAACCGGACATCACGATGCCCCCGTAGGAACCGTGCTCGGTCGTGAACCAGTAGTCCTTGAGGCCACCGTTCTCGAACACCCCCTGCTCGGCCATTACCAAGGGTACATCGGCGGCAGCCCCGAAGCCGAAGATGGATAGTTCTCGCTTGCGGACTTCTTTCGCTGCACGCAACGCAACGACCTTGTCCGCCGACATCGGAATGGGCGGGAGCTGCGACAAGGGACGCCGTTCTCCGCCGAAGTAGGCTGGCTCGAACTTGACGTCAGTCGTCATCATCATCGACGGATCGACCACGACGGCGTCCACGAACATGCCGGGAATCCGCACCTCCGAAGCGGGCCGCGTTCCATGGGGTACCGCTCGGCGCACCTGAGCTATGACACGGCCACCATGCGCCTTGGCCGCAAGGATCAGCGCGATGTTGGAGGAGACGAGCGCCTCATTCTCGAATGAGAGATTGCCTTCCTCGTCCGCCGATGAGGCGTAGACAAAGACCGTGTCGAGCTTCCACGTCGGATAGAACAGATACGGTTGACCTTCGAAATCGATTCGCCGGACCAGATCATCTTGTGCGCGCTCGGTGAACTTGCCACCGCCGTTTTCGGGATCGATGTAGGTCCCGAGACCGATCCGTGTCATGTAACCGGGGCTGCGACGCGCAACTTCGCGAAGCCAATGCATGGTCGCTCCGATCGGCCACGAATAGGCTTCGATTCTGTTTTCACGGATCAAGCGCATCAACTCCGGGCGCTTGCCCGTCGTCGGATCGACCGGATTGATGTAGGATCCGCCGACGATGCGCTTCATCAAGCCTGCTTGCGCGACGTGATCCATTCCCCTGATGCCTTGGGCATCGCCCGTCCCGACAGGGAAATAGAACGTCAGATCTTTCGGACACGCCGTTTTGCGGAAACGTTCTCCGAGCGCTCTGAGCAGCGCATCCGGCGTCACCCAGCCGATTACACCGACGCAGCCGACAGTGGATCCATCCGGGATCGAAGCGACCGCGGTCGCGGCATCAACAATCTTGCTCACGCTTTCACCATGAAACGTTCGAAGGTCTTGCGCGAGCTCGGCGTTTCGCAATTCAACGCGAACTCCCTGGATGCGACTTCATCCAGGCGCTCGGCATCCGCCATGATGAATGGTTCAAAGAATCGCTTGGTGGACGCGATCGCTTCCCGTGGCACCGCGGCGAGCCCGTCGGCCACACTGATCGCATGCTCAAGCGCCGCACCCGGCTCGACCACATCGTCAACCAGTCCAATACGAGCCGCTTCGACACCGTTGATCGGCGCAGCACCCCAGGTCAAACGGCGCGCTCGAACGGGTCCAGTTCGCGCCAGCAGCGCTGCCAGCCCCCAAGGAGGCAGCCAGCCGTTTGGCGCCTCGGGCAAATGCCAGCGCGCCGTCGAGGCACTGACGACGATGTCGCAGGATGCGGCAAGGATAAAGCCGCCGCCAAGTGCATAGCCCTCCACCGCGGCGATGACCGGCTTTGCGCGATAACCAATGGCACGCGCGAATGCAGCCGTCTCCGACTCATGCTTGCACATATCCGCTATCGATAGACCAGCCAGTTCCTTCAGGTCGCTCCCGGCGCAGAATGCCGGCGCCGCACCTGTCAATACGACCGCCCTTACCGCATCGTTCTGTTCGGCACCGGATAGCGCCTCCCCGAGCTCTCGCATCAACTGCGACCCCAACGCATTGCGGCGCTCAGGACGATTTATTGTGACGATCGCAATCGCCCCATTGATTTCAAACTTGATCATTTCGGGATTGTCCTCATCCAATGCGCGCGCCGTCCGCGTTGACCGCAGCCCTGACGTCCTTGCCGTCGATAGCGCGGGGCAGCACGTTCTCGCGAACTGCAATCGCCGCGGCGAGACCTATTGCGTGACCATAGGAAAAGCATTGCGCGGTCACGCGTGCCGAGGCCACGGCCTCATGTTCTGCCGACAAGCACCGACCCGCGACCAGCAGCGCCTCGCCACGCTCGGGGACGAAGCATCCGTAAGGCACTTCGTAATAGTCGTTCAGCAGCCACTCCACCCTGGGTTTGTCTCCCGAGTGCAACTCGATCGGCCAGGGCGACACGGCGATGCCGTCGGCGAACTTGGCGCCTCCAACGACGTCTGAATTCGCGAGCGTCTTCACGCCCGACACCTGGCGGGTCTGGCGCACGCCGACCTGAACGCCGGTGTCATTCAGGAAAGCGCTCTCGCAACCGACCAGATTGTCACGGAAGAAGCGCGCATATTCACGAGCCTGCAGCCGACCTTCGATTTCCGCGTCGGTAAAGTCCTGGTAAGAAAGCGTGTTCAGCTCTCGGCCATCGGGCCCGATCACGCGCGTGCAATTGCACAGTAGCTCTCCCGGACGCGTGGTAGGAAACAACCAGATCTTGGCGCGTGGGAGCTTGTAGTCGCCGGCATTATGCTTGGCTCGGATCATCGCGGAGACCTTCTCCGGCATGATCGTGTCCACGCCGTATTCGCCCACAAAGCGGTCGACATCGACTCCCATCATACGGAAGATCATCGTCGGATTTTGCACCGCTCCGTTGTCGCCGATGAAACTCGGCAGTCCCGCCATCGCGACCACGTCGGCATCGCCGCTCGCGTCGATCACGACCTTCGCGCGTGCATCCACCGGCCCCTGCTTGGTCCAGATGCCAAGTCCTTCGACCTTGTCGCCTTCCATTCGCACGGACTGGGCGACGGCATGGAAGATGACGCGAACGCCTGCCTCCCGCAGCATCGCGTCGGCAGCCTCACGCCACACCAGCGGATCGTGGACGCGAGCCCATGTCTTGCCGTAGAGCAATGGCTCGCCTAACCCTCCCATCGCCTCAAGCCGACGGCAAAACTCGTCGGCAAAGCCGAAAACGACCTGTTGCGGGCCCGCCGCAACATTGTTTGTCGCTTCGTAAAGACCGCAGACAGTGCCCGAGAGCCCGGCGACGGCACCGCCGCCACAGAATCCGTAGCGCTCGACCAGCGTAACGCTCAGCCCCTTGCGCGCCGAGGCGATAGCTGCCGCAACACCGGCTGCTCCGCCCCCGACAATCAAGACATCGCTATCAACTCGAATGGAACCGCGAGCGTCCAACCTTCATTCCTCTTAGTATAGTAGTGATGTATTACAAATATCTCAACGGTCCGGCCATTGCAAGACGCGCGAATGCAAAAACCGGGAAATTCAGAAAAGGTCGCGCATGGCGACACGCGGGCGGTGACACGACTTGGACGACGTGGGCAGCCGCAGCTCGCGGCTCACTCGCTGGAAAACTGCGCCATCATTGCTTTTGCGCTTCTCAGGTCCGAAATCTCGAACCCCTCGGTGAACTTTCCGTACACGGAGGCAAGGATGTGGTGCGCGTTGGCAGGACGGTCCTGAGTGGCTCTCAATCGCGCAAAACTGATTGCCGTCCTCAACTCCCAAAACAGCGCGCCCTGGCTGCGCGCCACCTGGAGCGACTTGTCGAAGGACTGCTCGGCGGCGACAAGCGAACGACGGTCACCGGCGTGGAGCAGCAGCTCGCCTTTGATGCGCAACAGCTCGGCCTGGTACCATTGCTCTTCCCTCGCCTCGCAACGCGCAAGCGCCTCATTGACGGCAATAAGCCCCTGCGCGACGTCGCCTGCCTCGCCGAGACAGATCGCCAATTCGCCAAGAGGAAGCAGGAAGCGCGGCAAAAACCGCGCCTCGCCCGCCAGCTCGAGCGCTTTCCGCAGCACCGGCAATCCCGTGG
The DNA here is from genome assembly GCF_055229415.2 of Bradyrhizobium sp. Leo114. NCBI lineage: Bacteria > Pseudomonadati > Pseudomonadota > Alphaproteobacteria > Hyphomicrobiales > Nitrobacteraceae > Bradyrhizobium > Bradyrhizobium sp. Leo114. The sequence continues at coordinate 258,882 of NZ_JBUYEN020000001.1, forward strand.
CAACGCCGCCGCGCTTGGCCATCACCATGCCTCTGAAGGCGCGGGCCCACAAATTCCACAGGCGGATCGGGTGCCGCTCGGTATGCTCGATCAACAGTGCACAGTAGCGTTCCGCCGCATCGAGGTCGCCGGCAAGGAAAGTGATCGGGCAGGCGCCCTGCCCCAGCACGCTGCAGAACGTCAGCGCGTGGCCGCTCGCTCGGCCTTCCTCGATGTTGTGTTCGACCACGCGCAAGGCCTGGTCGGCTAGCCCCATGAGCCACAGGATGCGAGCCTGGAAATAGTGCGCCGATACTCTTAGGTCGAAGCGAAAGCGGATCACCTGCGGCTTTGGCGATAGATCCGAAAGGCGCGACAAGGTCCGCGTGATGTAATGATGCGCGAGGTTCTGGTCGCCGAGGTAGTGCAGCGTGGTAGCCAGCAGCCGATCGGCCATCATCAGGTCGACGGAGTTGCTCGAGCCACCTGCGATTTCGGCGAAGCGGTGCGCAAACTCCAGCGCCTTGCGAAATTCTCCGTTGTTGAACTGATCGATGCACAGTCCCCACAGCGCGCGCAGCAAATAATCGGCGTCGCCGAGTTGCTCTGCGAGTTGCAACGCCAAGGCCCAGGCGGGACCGGCCTCGCGGGCCCTACCGACGCCATACATCAGCGACCAGGCGTGTGCGGCCGAAAGCTGCATGCGCAGGCGCAATGCTTCCGGGCAAGCTTCATCGATCCTTGCCAGCGCCAACTCGGTGCGCTCGCGGCACTCCGCGAGCAGCGACAGTTGTACCCAGAGCGGCACCGCGGCCGCGGTCAATGCCACGCCAGTCTGCGCATCGCCGCTGGGGGAGAATGCCCAATCAAGGCTGGCACGCACGTTGTCGATATGCCGGCCGTAAATGGCAAGCCACTCCGCCTGCGGCTTCAGCTCGCTTTCGGCTTCTGCATTGGCGAAGAAGACGCGATAATATTGCGCGTGACGGCGCGCTGCATCGAAATATTCCCCTGAGCCATGCAGCTTTTCCAGCGCGTAAGCGCGCGTCGTATCCAGCAGGCGGTAGTGCGGCCGGTCGCCACGAATGTCGGCGACGGCAAGGGATTTTGCGACCAGATTGGCGAGGTGGTCGGTGACTTCGCCCCTCTCGTGATCGCCGGCAACCGCAATCACTGCGTCGAGCAGGAAATCGCCGGCGAAGATGCCGAGCCGCCGCAGGACCCGCGCCTCCGCCTCCGGCAGCAGGTCATAGCTCCAGTCGAGCGTCGCGCGCAGCGTTTGCTGCCGGGGCAGCGCAGTGCGCCGGCCCGTCGTAAGGAATTTGAATCTGTCGTCCAGAAGCGCCGCGATCTTGGGCGGGCCAAGCATCGCCGCGCGTGCCGCGGCAAACTCAATGGCGAGCGGAATGCCGTCGAGCCGGCGGCAAATAGCGGCAATGGCGCCAAGATTCTCCTCGTCGCGCTCGAAGCTAGAACCCTGCGCCTTCGCCCTGGTCATGAACAGTTCGACTGCGGTGTGTTCAAAGATGGCGTCCGGTGCGAGCAGAGGCTCAGGCGGCACTTCCAGTGGAGGCACGCGATAGACATGTTCGCCATCGATACGCAGGGCCTCGCGGCTGGTCGCGATAATGGTCGTACCGGGGCAGCGGCTGACGATCGTCTCGGTCAGCCTGGCTACGGCACCAATGACATGCTCGCAATTGTCGAAAACGACCAGCAACTCTCGCCCTCCGATGGCACGCGCGATGGCCTCTGCGCAGATCTCTTCACCTTCCAGTTTGATGCCGAGCACACTGGCAACCGCTGAAGGCACGAGTTCGGGATTTGAAAGCGAGGCCAGTTCGATGAGGAACCGGTCGGCCGTCAGTCCGGCCGGCGGCGACCTGGCCGCCTGCAGCGCCAGCGCTGTCTTGCCGATCCCGCCGGGCCCGACGAGACTCACGACTCGATAGGCCGACAGAAGCTCCCACAGGTGAGCGATCACCGTAGCGCGGCCGATGAGATTGAACCTCGCGGCCGGAATGTTGGTCGATGGCGACAGTTCGGGCGGGGCTGGCTGAGCCGGCGCATCGACATGCCGGATCTGCCATGATCCCAGAAGGCGATATCCCCGGCCGACCGTCGTGGCCAGCATGTCGCGATCCGAACCGAGGGCCTTGCGGATCGCCGCGATGTGCACACGAAGCGCGCCCTCCTCGACGAATACCCCCCGCCAGACCCGCTTGGTCAAATCACTCTTGGGAACCAGTTCGCCTTCTGCCTGGACCAATTCCGCAATGATCTCAAAGGCCCGTCCACCCAACGGCACGGGCACTCCCTGAGAGCGCAATTCCCGTCTGGCAAGATCGATTTCCCATCCCGCGCATGCATAGATGGGGCGCAGGCCTGATGCGGCCGTCATTTAGAGAAGCCCCAAGCAGTTGGTAAATTTCCACCCAGGCGACCAGCCTATCATCAGCCCAGTCGAAAGAAACCAACCCAGGCGAGAACCAATTGAGGACTGCTTCGCCTGCAGTCTGCCGCACCGGATCGGTTCAGCCTTTTCAAGAACGGAAGCAGGCGCCTGATGAGAACTCCGCGCGCGGCGCATACGTCGACCCTAGCTATCGCACCGCACAACGGCATCCGTGTACGTGGTCCACGGCCATTGAGGTTCCTGGACGGAACCCCATATCTTCGACAAGGGAGTCCTTGCCGTGCAGACCGTAAAGGCGGCCCTCGTTGCGGCGATCGCAATCGTCGCTCTGGTTGTCTCCCTCCTTCCCGGCTTAGCGGAGGAGAACCGCAGTCTTGCACTGACCATTTCGCTCGACGGGGCTATCGGACCGGCGTCGGCAAGTTACGTGAAGGACGCTCTGGCCAAGGCATCCGAACGACGCGCGGACATTGTCATTCTGCGTCTGAATACACCGGGCGGTCTCACCACCAGCATGCGCGAGATCATCTCGGATGTGATCGCTTCGCCCGTTCCTGTCGTAGGTTACGTAGCTCCCTCCGGAGCCCATGCCGCAAGCGCCGGGACCTATATTCTCTACGCGACCCATATCGCGGCAATGGCGCCGGGCACCAATATCGGTGCCGCGACGCCAGTACAGATTGGCGGTCCGATACCGGGCCTGCCGGGCGGTACTCCGGACAAGGACGGCAAAGACAAGAAGGATAGCGACCACCAGCCCGAGCCAAAGGATGCGATGACGGCAAAGGTGACGAATGATGCCGTCGCCCTCATCCGCAGCCTCGCCGAACTGCGCGGCCACAATGCTGACTGGGCCGAGAAGGCGGTGCGCGAGGCCGCGACCCTCTCCGCCAACGGCGCGTTGCAGGACCATGTCATCGATCTCATCGCACGCGATCCGGCCGAACTGCTCGCGAAGGTCGATGGTCGCGTCGTCGAGGTTGCAAGTGGCAAGACACAACGTCTGGCGACGAAAGACGCGGTCGTCGAAATAATCGATCCCGGATGGATCTCCCGGTTCCTGGCGGTCATCACTGATCCCAACGTCGCGTTCATTCTCCTGATGGTTGGCGTCTACGGGCTCATCTTCGAATTCATGTCCCCCGGCACGGTCGCCCCCGGAGTCGTCGGCACGATCTGCCTGCTGCTGGGCCTTTACGCCCTCAATTTGCTGCCGATCAGCTACGCCGGCCTCGCCCTGATGCTGGTCGGGATCGCGCTTCTTGCCTTCGAGGCCTTCAACCCGACGGTCGTGATCGGGCTCGGCGGAGTCATCGCCTTTGTACTGGGAGCGGTCATGCTCTTCAGGGTCGAAGCGCCCGGCTACCGACTCTCGTGGTGGCTCATCGCCGTCGTGACGGCGACGTTCATCGGCTTTGTTCTCGTCGTGCTCGGCTCGCTTCGGCGCGCTCGCACCGGTCCCGTGCGGGTCGGCGCGCAAGCCATGCGAGGCCTGTCCGCCAAGGTCCTCGATTGGTCCGAGAATGAAGGTCATGTCTTCACGCACGGCGAGCGATGGCAAGCACGCGGCACCGAAAGCTTCAGGCCCGGTGAGATGGTTGAGGTCGCCAACATCGTCGATCTGACGCTGGTGGTGCGGCGCGCGCCAGTCCCGACCGGCGAAGGAGGGAAATCATGATGCTTGATTACTTGACCTATGCAGCGCTTGTGCTGGTCGTCATCCTTTTCTTGACCCAGGCCATTCGCATCCTGCGGGAATATGAGCGCGGCGTCATCTTCACGCTCGGCCGTTTCACCGGAGTGAAGGGCCCGGGCCTCATCATCCTCATTCCGGCCGTGCAGCAACTCGTGAAGGTGGATCTCAGAGTGATGGTGCAGGTCGTGCCGCCCCAGGACGTGATTTCGCGCGACAACGTCTCGGTGAAGGTCAATGCTGTTCTCTACTTTCGCATCGTCGATCCTGAGCACGCGATCATCAAGGTCGGCGATTACATGGCCGCGACCAGCCAGCTCGCACAAACCACGCTGCGCTCGGTACTCGGCAAGCACGAACTTGACGAGATGTTGGCAGAACGCGACAGGTTAAACGCTGACATCCAGGAGATCCTCGACAAGCAGACCGATGTGTGGGGCATCAAGGTGACTGGAATCGAGATCAAGGATGTCGATATCAACGAAACCATGGTGCGCGCAATCGCCAAGCAGGCCGAAGCGGAACGGCTGCGACGCGCCAAAGTGATCAATGCGATGGGCGAACAGCAGGCCGCCGAGAAGCTCGTCGAGGCCGGCCGGATCCTCGCCCAGGAGCCGCAGGCGATGCAGCTACGCTATTTCGCGGCGCTGCACGACATCGCGGGCGAACGGTCCTCGACCGTGGTCTTTCCGCTCCCGATGAATCTGTTTGACCACCTTACTCGGCGGGAGTCAGCGTGATCTGGCCGTTTTCCTGAAGGGGTACCGATCGTGTGAGGCAAGCGCGAGGATGATTGTTTCCCAAGATCATCGCGCTTTAGGCTCGACGGCAGGCTCCAGGCTGCGCAGCCAAGCAAGCCGGGCGATGGCACGCTCGGCCAGCATCTGCAGAAGCTCAAGACGCGCCGGATCGTCCGAGCGTTCGGCACCGTCGAGATAGGCGTCGGTCAGAGCCTCGGCGATGGCCTGGGCATCAGTTGCCTGCAGCAGCGCCGGAGGAAAGGATCCGAATCCGGCGGCGCGGGCCGACATCAGTTCGGCCTCTTCGCGAAGCTCGCGAGCGCGGCTCTGCGAACGTGCTAGGAGTCGCGCCTCGAGGTCCGCAAGCCGCACAGCCAGACGAGTTTCCAATGCGCCGGCATCCACGCGAGCTGCCGCGTCAGCGGCCCCCTCGCCCGCGCGCTCCTTGTGCTCAAGATGATAGGCGCTGCGGCGTTCCTTGCGCAGGGTCGCCACATGCGCAAGCTCCTCCCGTGCCATGGCTTCGGCGGCCTTCCTGATCTCGGGATCGGCGGTGAAGGCCGCGACATAAGACCAGAAGGCAAATGCGCGCTCTTCATTGCGCACCGCCATCGCCAGGGCTCGATAAGGTGTCGTCAGCCGCGACGCCTTGATCTCCGCCATGGTCTCGGCATCGAAAGTCTCCGGCGCATCCCAGCGTACGAGTGCCGGATCAGGCGCCTTGCCACGGCGCGATAGCGACCAGCGTGTCACACTATCGACATGCTCGCGCTCGGCGGCCGCAAGCTGCGCGAAGACTGCTGCAAGATCATCTCTGTCCTGCGCCCGCATCTCTTCGGCAAGCTCCGAATAGCGATCCGCGGCCTCCTTCTCCATCGCATTGGCAAGAGCGAATAGCTCATCCAGCGACTGCAAGGTTCCCGCCGGCTCGTCTTTCAAAAGCAATGCTCGCGTCAGCAGCATGAGCCACCTGCATAGCTGTGTTTGATCCAGAACAAACTCGCTTGTCTCGGTTACGACTAGACAGCCGGTCTGAACAGGAGTCAAACTTTCGGTGGTTGGATCGGGGATCCCTTTAGGGTTGTCAGCGCCGACGCCCCCTTGTTCCAGTTCAGCGTGTCATGGCCCCCGACGAGCGGCCGCACTCGCGCTGGCCGTGATTGTCGCCGTCGGCATCATCTTCTGGACACGCGCGGCCCTCGCCGCGAGCGATCTCGCCACCTATCTGCCAAAAATCCACCCCGGCGACTTCTTCACAGGTGCGGATCGATTTGGTCCGCCGCAAGGAGACCCGCCGATCGTCCCCGTCTATCGCGGCGACCAACTGCAGGGCTTTGTCTATCTCAACTCGGATTTCGCCAATTCGATCGGCTATTCCGGCAAGCCGATTCACATCCTGGTCGGCATCGATACTGATGGCATCGTCAGAGGCCTGAGGCTCGTCGACCACAAGGAGCCGATCGTCCTGATCGGAATTCCTGAGCCGCGCATCGTTGCCGCCGTGAACGGCCTGATCGGCAAGGATATGAGGCCGATCGCGCAAGGCTCGGAACGGCCGCCGCAGGTCGACATCGTCAGCGGCGCGACCGTGACCGTGCTGGTCATGGGCGACAGCATCGTACGCTCCGCGGTACGGCTGATCCGAACCGGACGAATTGGCGGCGGAAGCGCCGCCGCGGCGGCGGCATTGCCGCCCGTTACCAAGACGCTTGACCTCGGAAAGAGCGAGATTCGTGACTGGGCCAGCCTTGTCGGCGACGGCTCGGTGCGGCGGCTGCACCTGACGATCGGCGAGGTCAATGAAGCATTCGCGAAATCAGGAAATGCGGCCGCCGCACAGAACCCTGAAGCAGGCGACGCTGGCGATACCTTCATCGATCTCTATGTCGCGCTTGCCAGCGCCCCGACGATCGGCCGCAGCCTGCTTGGCGACGACGGCTATGAGCGGCTGAAGGAGCGCCTGCAACCGGGACAGCAGGCGATCATGATCGCCGGCGAAGGCCTCTATTCTTTCAAGGGTTCGGCTTATGTGCGCGGCGGCATTTTCGACCGCGTCGAAATCCTTCAGGAAGGCTCCAGCACCCGCTTCCGCGACCGGAATCATACCCGCCTGGGCGCGCTCGCCGCCGACGGCGCGCCGGACTTCCACGAAATCGGATTGTTCGTCACGCCGCCCGAATTCACGCTCGATCCGACCCAGCCCTGGGAACTGCAACTGCTCGTGCAGAGAAATGTCGGCAGCCGCGACAAGGCATTTCTCACCTTCGATCTCGACTACAATCTGCCCGATCGCTACCTGCGATCCGAGCAGCGCGCGGTGACGGTGCCGTCTAGCACGCCCGCGGCGCAGACCTCTGCTCCCAGCGCACAGGTGTCCCTGCCGGCGGATGACGGCGAAGAGCCGCTATGGATGCGGATTTGGCGCTCGCAGCCCGCATCGATCGCGATCACCGCGATGGCGCTGATTGTACTCACCGCCATCTTCTTCTTTCAGAACATCCTGGTACGACGACCGACGCTCTACACCTGGGTTCGCCGGGGTTATCTCGCCTTTGTGCTGATCTGGCTTGGCTGGTACGCCAACGCGCAGCTCTCCGTCGTCAACGTGGTGACCTTCACCAGCGCCATGGTGACGGGCTTTCACTGGGAGTTCTTTCTCGCCGCACCGCTGATCTTCGTTTTGTGGTCGGCAACCGCTGCCGCGCTTCTGTTCTGGGGACGCGGTCCGTTCTGCGGATGGCTGTGCCCTTTCGGCGCGCTGCAGGAGCTGACCAACGCGGTCGCGAAATGGCTCAAGGTACCGCAGATCACGGTGCCCTGGGGCCTTCACGAACGTCTCTGGCCGATCAAGTACATCATCTTCCTTGCCGTGTTCGGTCTGTCGCTCTACTCCGTTGCGCTTGCAGAGACCTTCGCGGAAGTCGAACCGTTCAAGACCGCGATCATCCTGAAATTCGCGCGCGGCTGGCCGTTTGTCGCCTATGCGGGCGCCCTGCTCTTCATCGGCCTGTTCATCGAACGCTTCTTCTGCCGCTACCTCTGCCCGCTCGGCGCTGCACTTGCGATCCCCGGACGCATCCGGACCTTCGAGTGGCTGCGCCGCTGGAAAGAGTGCGGCTCGCCCTGCCAGCGCTGCGCCAAGGATTGTCCGGTGCAATCGATCCATCCCGAAGGGCACATCAACGTCAACGAGTGCATCTACTGCATGCACTGCCAGGAGCTCTACTACGACGACCAGCGCTGCCCGCACATGATCCAGGTGCGGCTCAAGCGCGAGAAGTTCCAGGCCATGTCATCGCCCTCGATGCGCGCGGGCGGAAGCGGACCGAAGACGGTCATCACGCATGCCGGAAAGCCGGTGCTCGCCGCCGCGCACTCACAAGCTCTAACCAGCCGTTCACACAAAGGAGACGAACATGGCTAGTGAGAAACATGATGACGACAAGTCGACGGCTATCAGCCGTCGTCAGATAGTGGGAACAGCAGCGATCGGCGCTGCCGGCATCGCCGGTGGACTGAGCATCGGCAGGGATCTTGCACCCGAGCCGGCTGCGGCACAGACCAAGGCAGCACCGGCGCGCGCCGGTGGCCTGAAGTCGGAGATCGCGCCAGGCGAGCTCGACGAATATTACACGTTCTTTTCCAGCGGCCAGACCGGCGAGGTCCGCATCGTCGGCATGCCCTCGATGCGCGAATTGATGCGCATTCCCGTGTTCAACCGCTGCAGCGCGACTGGTTGGGGCCAGACCAACGAAAGCCGCAAGATCATGACCGAGGGTCTGATGCCGGAGACCCGCGAGCGGCTGAAAGACCGTCTCGGCATCTGGATGAACGGCGATTGCCATCATCCGCATATGTCGTTCACGGACGGGACTTATGACGGCCGCTACGTCTTCATCAACGACAAGGCAAATACCCGCCTGGCTCGCATCCGCACCGACATCATGAAGTGCGACAAGATCATCGAGATTCCCAACCAGTACACGATCCACGGCATGCGCCTGCAGAGATATCCGCGCACCGGATATGTGTTCTGTAACGGCGAGTACGAGGTGCCGCTGCCAAACGACGGCAAGGTGCTGGACGACAAAAGCAAATACTGGTCGATCTTCACCGCCGTTGATGGCGACACGATGAAGATCGCGTGGCAGGTGATGGTTGACGGCAACCTCGACAACACCGACGCCGACTACCAGGGCAAATATGCGTTCGCGACCTGCTACAACTCCGAGAAGGGCGTGACGCTGGCCGAAATGACCGCAAGCGAGCAGGACTGGGTCACCGTCTTCAACATCAAGCGGATCGAGGAGGCCGTCAAGAAAGGCGACTACAAGGAGATGAATGGCGTGCCCGTGATCGATGGGCGGCATGGTTCACCTTACACGCGCTACGTTCCCGTCTCCAACAGCCCGCACGGATTGAACGCCGCGCCCGACGGGATTCACGTCGTCGCCAACGGCAAACTGGCCCCGACGGTAAGCGTCTTGGACGTCCGCCTGCTCGATCAGCTGTTCGACGACAAGATCAAGCCGCGCGATGTCGTGGTCGCCGAGCCCGAACTCGGACTCGGACCGCTGCATACGGCCTTCGATGGCAGAGGCAACGCTTATACGACTCTGTTTCTCGACAGCCAGGTGGCTAAGTGGAACATCGATCAAGCCAAGCGAGCGTTCAAGGGCGAGAAGGTCAACCCGATCATCCAGAAACTCGACGTGCAGTACCAGCCGGGTCACAACCATTCCTCGATGGGCGAGACCAAAGAGGCCGACGGAAAATGGTTGCTGTCGCTGAACAAGTTCTCCAAGGACCGGTTCCTCAACGTCGGTCCGCTCAAGCCGGAGAACGATCAGCTCATCGACATTTCGGGGGACCGCATGCGCCTCGTCCATGACGGCCCGAGTTTCGCCGAGCCGCATGACGCGGTGATCATCCATCGCTCGAAGCTCGACGGCCGCGTTCTCAGCATCTGGAAACGCGACGATCCGTTCTTCGAGGACGCGCGCAAGCAGGCGGCCGCCGACGGCGTCAAGCTCGAAAGCGACGCCAAGGTCGTCCGCGACGGCAACAAGGTGCGGGTCTACATGTACTCTGCTGCGCCCGCCTTCGCGCTCGACAAATTCGACGTCCAGCAAGGCGATGAGGTGACCGTCTACATCACCAATATCGATGACGTCGAGGACCTGACCCACGGCTTCTGCATCGTCAACTATGGCGTCAACATGGAGATCGACCCGCAGCAGACGTCGTCGGTAACGTTCGTCGCCGACAAGCCCGGCGTGTACTGGTACTTCTGCACCTGGTTCTGTCACGCCATGCACATGGAAATGCGCGGGCGCATGTTCGTGCACCCGCGAAACGCATGATGGAGCGGACAGCACACCATATGGCGTGCTTCGGGCTGGCGGCGCTTGCCGCCGCCAGCCTTGTCGTGCAGGCATCAGCAGCGCAGCTTGCGATTGCGCCGGACGTTAGCGACGTGCAGGCGGTGCTCGACCAGACGGCGGACGGTGATGAAGTGCGCCTCTCCGCCGGCACCTATCGCGGACCGCTGCGGATCGCCCGCCGTATTACATTTGCCGGCGAAACCGGAGCTGTCATCGCGGGATCTCGCCAGGGCAGCGTCGTGACGGTCACCGCCCCCGGCGCCGTGGTGCGCGGCCTTGAAGTGCGCGGCTCCGGGCGTTCGCTCGAGACGATGGACTCCGGCATTTTTGTCGAGCAATCCGCGCGCGACGCCGTCATCGAGGACAATCTTCTCGAGGACAATCTGTTCGGCGTCTATGTCCACGGAGCTCCCGATGCCGTGGTTCGCCACAACCGCATTGCCGGCTTGCGCCAGATCCGCATCAGCGAGGCCGGCAACGGCGTATCGGTGTGGAATGCCCCCGGGGCCAAGGTGATCGACAACGAAGTCCGCTATGGGCGCGACGGCATCTTCGTCATATCGAGCCGCAACAATGTGTTCAGCGGCAACCGCTTCAGCAACCTGCGCTTCGCGATCCACTACATGTACGCCAATGACGGCGAGGTCACCAACAACGTTTCGACCGGGAATACCATCGGCTTCGCATTCATGTTCTCGAACCGGCTCGTCGTTCGAAACAATGTGTCCGACCACGATCGCGATCGAGGCATGCTGTTCAACGCTGCGAACGGTTCGAAAATCCTCGGGAATGCCGTGATCGGCGGATTGCAGCCGGCCGAGCGCTGGGCGACTTCCGACAGCCGCGCGGAAGAAGGCATTTCGCAAGCGGACGCCGGCACCACCGCGCAGGCAAGCCAGACCAAGGCTCCACGCCTGGGCCCGGAAAAATGCGTATTCATCTACAACACCAACAACAATCGGCTGGAGAACAACTGGTTCGAAGGCTGCGAAATCGGCGTGCATTTCACCGCAGGTTCCGAAGGCAACGCCATCACCGGCAATGCGTTCGTCAACAACGTCAACCAGGTCAAATATGTCGGCACGCGCTATCTCGACTGGTCGAAAGGCGGGCGCGGCAATTACTGGAGCGACAATCCGGCCTTCGATCTCAACGGCGACGGCATTGCCGATACGGCGTATCGGCCCAACGACCTGATCGACCGGGTGTTGTGGACCGCGCCTGCGGCCAAAGTTCTGATCAACAGTCCCGCCGTCCAGGTGATCCGGTGGGCGCAGCGACAATTTCCCGCGCTGCTGCCGGGTGGCGTCGTCGACAATCACCCGCTGATGTCGCCGCCAGCGCGCCGCAAGCTTGCGGAAGGAACTCGGCCATGAGCACGGTACGAATAACGGACGTCAGCAAACGGTATGGGCGCATCAATGCGGTGTCGGGCGCCTCGTTCGAGCTTGGCCAAGGCCAAATGGTCGCCTTGATCGGCCACAACGGTGCCGGCAAGACCACGCTGATGAAACTGATGCTGGGTTTGATTCACCCGACGCACGGCACGATCCGGGTTCTGGGCGAGGATCCCGCCGCTGGTCAGTTTTCGGCACGGCGCCGGCTTGGCTACCTGCCGGAAAACGTTTCCTTCGATGCAACGTTGACTGGCCGCGAGACGCAGCGGTTCTATGCTTGGCTGAAGCAGGAGCCGATCGCAAAGGCGGAGCACCTGCTTGATGTCGTCGGGCTCGGCGCAGCCGCGGACCGGCGGGTCGGCACATATTCGAAAGGCATGCGCCAGCGCCTCGGGCTGGCGCAAGCGCTGATCGGACGGCCGCAATTGCTGCTGCTCGACGAACCGACCACCGGTCTCGATCCGGAACTGCGCCAGACCTTCTATGACGCGATCCAGCGGCTTGCAGCCGAAGGCACCACGGTTCTGCTCTGCTCGCATGCGCTGACGGAGCTGGAGGAACGGGCGGGACGCGTGATCATCATGAACCGCGGGGTCAAGGTCGCCGATGGCTCGCTCGATGAGCTGAGGCGGCTGGCGCAACTGCCGACCCGGATCCGGCTGAAAATATCCGGCCTTGCTCCCGGCGAGATACCGGCCTGGTTACCCGCATCCGCTCCGCACCGGCGGCTCAACGGCCACGTTGTCGAGATCGATGCGGCACCGGAGCAAAAGATCGAACTATTGCGCCGCGTGACTGCAACCGACACCTCGGTCGAGGATCTCGACGTGACGTCGCCGAACCTCGACGAACTCTACGCGCATTTCCTGCGATCGGCGGAGGGGCAGCGATGAATGCCGTTCTCACCATTATGGCCAAGGAAATCCGCCAGGCCGTTCGCAACCGCTGGGTGCTTGCTGCAACGCTGCTGCTGGCCGCCCTGGCGCTGTCGTTGACCTTCCTTGGCAGCGCGCCAAGCGGCAGCAATGTGGGCGCACGTCCGCTCGACGTGATCATCGTCAGCCTTTCTAGTCTTACGATCTTCCTGGTGCCACTGATTGCGCTTCTGATCTCGCACGATGCCATCGTCGGGGACATGGAACGTGGCACCATGCTCCTGCTCCTGAGCTACCCAGTCGCTCGCTGGCAGGTGCTGATCGGGAAATTCTGCGGACATCTCGCCGTGCTCGCCTTCGCGACCAGTCTCGGCTATGGGGCCGCGGTCGCTGCCTTGTTGGCGACAGGCAGTGACATGGATCGCGAGGGGCTGGCGGCGTTCATCGCAATGATCGGCTCCTCCGTGCTGCTGGGAGCGGTCTTCATTGCAATCGGTTATTGGGTCAGCGCGCAGGTGCGCGACCGCGGCACCGCCGCTGGCGTCTGTATCGGCCTGTGGCTGCTGCTCGTGCTGGTTTATGACATGGCGTTGCTCGGCCTCCTCGTCCTGGACAAGGGGCAGAACATGTCGGGTCCCGTTCTCAACACCTTGCTCCTCCTCAATCCGACTGACATCTACAGGCTCCTCAATTTGACCGGCTTTGCCAATGTCAGCGCGTTCTCGGGCATGGCAGGACTTGCGGGCAGCGCGACATTGTCGGTCCCCGTCCTCGTGGCGGCGCTCGCGCTATGGACCTTTATTCCACTGACAGCCGCAAGCCTGTCCTTCTCCCGGAGGGAGCTATGAAGCGTGTTGCTGTTGTCCATGCGCTGCTCGCGCTGATCCTACTTGCAGGCTGCAACGAAAAACGGCAGGCCGCGCTGCCCCTGCCGCACGCGATGACGGCAGAGGCGATCGGCCGCTATTGCGGCATGAACGTGCTCGAGCACCCGGGGCCGAAGGGACAGATCCTGGTAGCCAGCCTGATCGAGCCGGTCTGGTTCTCCTCGGCGCGCGATGCCATCGCCTTCACGATGCTGCCGGACGAACCGAAGGACATCCAGGCCATCTATGTCTCCGACATGGCGAAGGCGGCGAGCTGGGACAAGCCCGGCGCGGATAATTGGGTCGAGGCGCGAAAGGCGCTGTTCGTGATCGGCAGCCGCGTCAAGAGCGGGATGGGCGGCCTCGAAGCCGTGCCGTTCTCGGACCGGGGCGCCGCCGAAAAGTTTGTCGCCGAAAATGGCGGGCACATCGTTGGCTTCAGCGAGGTGCCGCGGGATTACGTGCTGGGATCGAACGAGTCCAGCGCATCGACGGATGACAAGACGGCCGCGCCGGGCTCGACAAACTGAGGAGGAGTTCATGGCCGAGATTTTATCGCGCCGCCGCTTCATCCGTATCAGCGCCGCGGCGGCAGGCCTTTCTCTCGCCCCTTTCGGACGCGGGGCAAAGGCGGACACCAACCTCGTCACCTGGCGCGGCACGATGCTCGGCACCACCGCCACCTTGAAGATCCATCACGAGCACCCGCATGAAGCGGAACGCCTGATCGCTGTAGCCTCTTCGGAAGCGCGACGGCTCGAGCGACTGTTCAGCCTCTACCGGGAAGACTCCGCCCTGGTCGAGCTGAACCGGACGGGCGTGCTGGTCGATCCTCCTGCCGAACTCGTGGATCTCCTGGAAATCTCCCTGCGTTATGCGGAGCTGACCAACGGGGCGTTCGATCCGACCGTGCAGCCGTTGTGGCGCCTCTATGCCGATCACTTCTCGCGCGCCCACGCCGATCCCAACGGCCCTGCCCCGGCCGATGTGCAGCTCGCCCTCGCAAATGTGGGCTACCGCTGGCTTCACGTCAGCCGCGACCGCATTGCGATGCCGCGCGGGGCCGCGATCACTTTGAACGGCATCGCGCAAGGCTATGTCACAGACAGGATCGTCGACCTCCTGCGCGCGCAAGGTATCGCGCGCAGTCTCGTCGACATGGGCGAGAGCCGCGCCATCGGACCGCGTCCGGATGGACAGCCTTGGGAAATCGGGATTGCCGACCCCGATTCGGTAGGGGTCACAGCGACGGTCATTCCGATCGTCGACCGCGCGGTATCGACATCGGGCAGCTATGGCTTCTGTTTCGACGCCGATGGTCGCTTCAACCACCTGTTCGACCCGTCGAGCGGCGGCTGCGCCGGACGCTACCGCAGTGTGACCACCATCGCCGCCGATGCGACTGCCGCCGATGCGATGTCCACCGCCTTCAGCTTCATGACGGAGCCGCGCATCCGATCACTGCTTATGCCCGCGAGGATCGAACGGGTACATCTCATCGATGCGCGCGGATATGCGTCTGATCTGGTCGCGTAAGACAACGCACCAGAAGACGGCCAGCCCTTTCACCTCGGTTGCGCCGCCGATCTGGAACTATGATAAGCTCGGCATCCGTCACAAGCCCTCGCTCTTGCATGGTGGTTGCGGCTGATGCGTCGCGTTTATCTTGTTCTTGGCTTTATTTTCGTCGCCACCGGTTTTGTCGGAGCACTCTTGCCGGTGCTCCCGACAACGCCGTTCCTCATCCTTGCCACGACCTGCTTCGCACGGTCCTCACCGCGGCTCGAGAATTGGCTTCTCTCCCATCCCCGCTTCGGGCCAGCCCTGCGTGGGTGGCATGAGCACGGCGCGATCCCCCTGAGGGCGAAGCTGCTGGCGCTTGCCGGCATGAGCGTTGGATTCCTGCTGTTCTGGATCGGAGCCGCGCCTGGCCCGATCCTGATGGCAAGCGTCGGAGTGCTGATGCTTACCGGTCTGGTCTACGTTTTCACCAGACCATCGGCTTGACTTGAACAGGCTGGTCGCGGCGCTCCCCCAAGCATCACGCCCCAGGACCAACGCAGAGCTATTTCCCTACCAGCGGACATTGGCTTTCGGGGAGCGGACGGAACGATTCCTCGCCGGACATCTCAGCCAACACCTTATAGAAATCGCCGCGATATTTGGATTCGGCGGGGGACTTCACCTTCATCAGGTAGGTCTTGTGCATCACACGACCATCGACCCGGACTTCAACGTTCTTGTTGTAGAAGTCGTTCACCGGCATTTCCCGCATCTTCGCGGCAACAGCCCTGCCCTCATCGGTACCGGCCGCCTGCACGCCCTTCAAATAGTGCATCACGGAGGCATAAGTGCCGGCCGTGATCAGATTTGGGATGAACCCACCGGAGCGTTCCATGAAGCGCTTGGCCCAGGCGCGGGTCTCATCGTTAGCATCCCAATAGAATGACGTGGTCAGCGTCAAACCTTGGGCGACGTTAAGTCCAAGCCCCTCGATATCGTTGATATAGATCACCAGACTCGCCAGGTTTTGCCCGGACTGGACGATACCGAATTCGCGAGCCTGTTTGATGGCGGCCAGCAGATCGGCGCCTGACATCGCCAGTCCGATTTTCCTTGGCTTTGGACGCCTGCGCCTGCAAGAGGAACGAGGAGAAGTCCGGCGAGCCAAAGGGAAAACGCACGCTGCCGACCACCTTGCCGCCGTTCGCCTCGACGAAGCGGCTCGCGTCATTCTGAAGAGAGTGACCGAAGGCATAGTCGCTGGTCAGGAAGAACCAGGAAGTGCCACCCTGTTTGGTCACTTGGCTGGCGGTGCCCTTGGCGAACGCGTATGTGTCGTAGCTCCACTGCGTCGTGGTCGCCGAACAGGCCTTTCCGGTGAGCTCTGTGGTCGCTGCGCCCGAGATCAGCAGGATCTTGTTGCGCGGACGCGCAATCTCCTGCGTCGCCAGCGCGACCGCAGAACCGGCAACGTCCGTGATCGCATCGACGCCTTCAGCGTCAAACCACTTGCGACTTAACGTAGAGGCGATATCAGCCTTGTTCTGATGATCCGCGGTGACGACGACGATCGGCTTGCCGAGAACCTTCCCTCCGAAGTCATCAACGGCCATCTGCGTGGCCTCGACCGAATGCTTGCCGACGAGATAGGCGAATCCGCCCGAGTGGTCCGTCAACACGCCAATTTTGACCACGTCGTCGGAGACCTGCGCGTACGCGCTAGCGGACGACGCCAGCACAGCCGCGACGACCATTCCCAGGCTTGATGTCTTCACAATCGTTCTTCCCTCTCCAATTTCGTTGTTTTCAGCGACTCACACGGCCAGCGCGATGCCGTCGTGTCCGGGATCGGCTCCGCCGTCGAGCTTGTCGCCATCGATGCGGATGCCGTGGACGGCCGCGAATCCGAACGTGTACGGACTGCGGATCACCTCATATCCCTCGGCCTCGAGCTGTCGGGTGGTGCGATGGATGATCCGATTTGAGACATCGATCGCGTTGCTGGTTGCCGAGAACCGCGGCGCGCTCACCGCTTCGGTCATGGTCATACCGAAATCGAGGACGTTGAGGATCGCCTGCAGCACACCCATTGCAATCTGGGTGGCGCCCGGAGCGCCAATCACCAGGTAAGGCTTGCCATCACGAAGAATGATCGAAGGGCATACCGAAGTGAAGCGCGCCTTGCCGGGCGCAATGCTACCCGCCCGGCCCGGCCGCGGATCGAACACAGCCATGCATCCGTTATAAAAGAAGCCAAGGCCATCGGTGATAACGCCGGAAGGCATTCCCAGCGAATGAGTCATGGTCACGCAATTGCCGTCGCGGTCGATGACCGAAACCTGGGTCGTGTCCTTCGACGGAAATCCGGAATTGAGACGCGGCACATCTGCTTTGATCCGCGCCGCGATGTCCTTTGCCATGGCGGCAGCGTAGTCCTTCGACACCAAGCGTGAAGTGGGAACGTCGACGAAGCCGGGATCGCCGATGAAGTTATCCTTGTCGATGGTCGCACGCTTCATGGCTTCGCATACGACGCGGAGATACTCGGCACTGTTATGTCCGATATCCGCCAGATCGAAACGCTCGAGCATATTGAGCATCTCGACGAGCATGAGGCCGCCGCCGGGCGGATTATTGGTGGTGACTTCGTAGCCGCGATATGTACTTCGCAGCGGATCGAGCCATTTTGGTTGATACGATGCGAGATCCTCAGCGGTGATTAGGCCGCCATGCTCCCGCATATCGCGTGCGATGCGCTGCGCCAGTTCACCCTTATAGAAAACGTCAGAGCCACCCTCGGCAATCAGGCGGAGCGTCTTGGCATAGTCCGGATTGCGCACGAGATCGCCCACGCGCTTCGGCGTGCCGTCGTCGCGACAATAGAGGCTTCGGCCGGACGGCGAGAACGCCAATCGTTCCACACCGGACGCACGCCCCATCGTGCCGGGATCGGACCAGAAAAACTCGACATGCGGCCGCACTATCCAGCCGCGCTCAGCCCACTCGATCGCCGGAGCCACAATGTCGCGCCACGGCAGCACACCGAATCTGGCGTGTGCCTCAAAATATGCTTTCAGCGACGCCGGGACGCAGGCCGATTGATAGCCGACGTCATTGACCTTGCCCTTGAGAATGAAGCCATAGCCGTCCCGCGCCTCGCCTTCGATCAGGTGTGCCCACATATCGGGTCGCGCAGCGGCCGGCGACGGGGCATGGAAGTCGAGATATTTGTGAAAATTCTGCGTCGGGAAGTAGATGCCGGCGCTCCCGAACCCGGCGATGCCGGTCATCAGCGGGTCCACCACGCCCTGCACGAGCGCGCACGCGATCGCTGCATCGATAGCGTTGCCGCCGGCCTGCAGCATCGTCGCCCCTGCCTCCGCCGCTTCGGCTTGTGCCGCGACGATCATCGCCTTCGCTTGGGGCATGTTTCCTCCGTTTCGCTGCACGGGTTCTCGGGCGCCGCGGCAGCAGGGAACTCCAAGCCACGTCCCGCGCTCGCCATCATTGCCTACCGATTTGGCAAATAGTATTCATGCCTGTCCAATACTAAATGGACGCCAATTGATGACCAAATGATATCAGTTCCTCAGATGATCCATCCCTCGCTTCACGCCAAGACGCAGTATTTCCTTGCCGTCGCGGAGACGCTAAGCTTCCGAAAAGCGGCTCAGATGTTGGGAATTGCTCAGCCGGCTCTCAGCCGCAGCATCCGGCACCTCGAGAGGCAGTTCGGCTTTCCTCTGTTTGAGCGCTCGACGCGTCATGTGGCGCTCACCCCTGCCGGCGAAACCCTCTATCGCGAAGCCGCCGAATCGATGCGACGGTTAACACGTGCCTTTGCCCGCGCCGGCGCTGTGGCGCAGGGTCTCAGCGGCACGGTGATGGTCGGCTACTCTACGTTCGCCGCAACCGGCCCGATGTCGGATGTCATCATAGAGTTCCGCAAGAAGTACCCGGAAGCTCAAGTCGGCCTACGATTGCTTGCATCATCGGAGCAATCCGAAGCGCTGAATGAGGGCACTATCGACCTCGGCTTCATGATGTCCAATGTGTCGTCGGGTCCGCAGAAGAGCATCCCCATCTCGTCTGAACGGCTCATCGCGCTTGTCCCCGCCAGTCACGCCTGGGCCAGGCAACGATCGATAACGCTGCGACGCATGGCGACCACGCCGATCGTGATCGGTACCGCCAGTCGATGGCGCGGCTTCAGGATGCTTGTCGACGATATGACGGCAGCGAAAGGAGTGACATTGAACGTTATCGAGGAGGCCGACGACTTGCCGGTGCTGCTTCAGCTCGTACGATCGGGCTTCGGCTGCACGATTCTCGATGCGTCGTTCACTCCGACGCTGCCACCGGGAATCAAGCCGCTCGAACTCAAAGATGCCAAAGCAACTCTGGATATCGCGCTGGCCTGGCGAGAGGACAACCTTTCCCCGCTAACCGCGCGGTTTATCGAGGTCGCGAGAGAACTGATCAGAAACCCGACGGCCTGATCCGAGGAGGCCCGTCGGCCATCGCCCAAAAGCGGGCCGACAAGCCTCCTGCAGGTCACTTCGTCTCAACTTCGTTGAAAGCGTCGCGAGCATTGCGGAATGCGTCTATGCCGGCGGGCACGCCGCAATAGACGGCGACCTGCAGCAATATTTCCTTAATCTCGTCCTTGGTAAGTCCATTCTTCAGGGCGCCCTTGACGTGAAGCTTCAGTTCATGCGGCCGATTGAGTGCGCCGAGCATGGCCAGGTTGACGATCGAGCGAGTACGCCGATCGAGCCCGGGCCTTGTCCACAGCGCACCCCAGCAGAACTCGGTCGACCATTCCGCCATCGTCCGGGTGAATTCGTCGGCGCCTGCGATCGATTTGTTGACGTAGTCCTCGCCGAGCACTTCCTTGCGAACTTTGAGGCCCTTTTCGAACAACTCGCTTTTGCTCATGATCGTCCTTTCAGGTTTGGAGAGCATTGCATCAAGTTGGAAACATCATCGAGCGCATCGATTTGCCGGACCGTCTCGATAACATCGTCCGGATCCCAATCGCTACCACCGGCCCGCACGCACGCGCGCAACTTCGCTTCGATGTCGTGATCGGTGAGCGGATCGGCCAGACTGCCTCGTGGCGACGTGACGGTCTCAGTGAAGACTTCGCCCGTCACGAGGCGCACACTCACCCGCGCCGCGCCATCAGGCATCGTGTCGTCACGATCAGCCCTCACCTTCTGTCGCAACTGCACGACGTCAGGTCGGAACACCGTCTTGTGCGCAAATTCGCCAATGCCGGCCGCACCGATCAGTAAACCGCATGCCGCGCAATGATGGATACTCACGCGCGCGTCACGCTCGTTATGTACCGGCCGATTACCTCGCGCCAGCAACAACGCCGAGCCCTGCACCGTCACAGAATCGATTTGATCGGTTCGCTCACCGATCCGATCGCGAAGGCGGAAGCAAGCGTCGATGACGGCATGGAACACGATGCCGGCTGGATAGGGCTTGTAGGTATTTCTTGCGATCTCCCAGGTATTGCCGAGGCCACCAAGCAGACGGTCGAGATCGGGTTCGTCGCCCATGGTGCGCGCCCATCCGAGAGGCCCTTCGATGGCGCGGGGCGCGGCCGCATACCCCTGCTGAGCGAGCAGTGCGGCAAAAAGCCCGTTACGCGCGGCATTGCCGACGCTCACATTCTTGGCGGCGGTCGGCAGGTTCTCGACATTGCCTGCCGACTGGCTTGCGGCAATCCCGATCGTGTCAGCAATGCCGTCGGCCTGTAGTCTCAGCAGCTTTGCACAGGCGGCTGCCGCGCCAAATATCCCGCAGGTCGAGGTGATATGCCAGCCGCGCGCATAGTGGCGCGGCGAGACCGCATTGCCGATGCGGCACTCGACCTCGACGCCGAGGATGAAGGCCGTCAACACATCGCGTCCCGACAGTTTGCGCGCCTGCCCGAGTGCCAGCACCGGAGCTGCAACCGGCGCGGCCGGATGAATGATCGTTTCGGGATGGGTGTCGTCGAAGTCGAGCAGGTTGGCGGAGATGGCGTTGATGAATGACGCGCACAGGGCATCGAGCCGCTCGGAGCGGCCGATGATCGCGGAGGTCTGAGGGCCGCTGAACGGCGACAATGTCTGCAGGGCGGTCGTCACCGCCGGATCGTGGGCCGAACCCAGTGCGGTCGCGAAGAAGTTGAGAAGGGACCGTTTGGCGTCGTGACCTTGCCTCGCGACATCCGCCCATGATGTGGCGGCGACAAATTCGCCGAGCGTCCGGCTGACGCTTGAAACCTCGTCTTGTGTCACCTGAGCGGATTCCTCGATTTTCAAAAACCATAAGCCGACCCGCGGCCAACTGTCGACCACAAAATGTTCTGCTTGACAGATTGACTGACAATCCGAACAGTGAGGATCGCGGGTGCAGGAACTGCTGCCTCGATGACGACAAACGACAACAACAAGAGCGCGTTCCTGGAAACGCGCGGGCACGGGAGTGAACGATGGCGGGAGAGACGCTCGGCGTCATTGGCACGGGTCGCATGGGCGGCCCCATGGCGGGGCGATTGATGGACGCCGGCTATTCGCTGGTCGTCTACGATACACAGAGCGAAGCGACGGAGCCGCTGGTCAAGCGCGGTGCACAGCTGGCCAAGTCGCCCGCCGATGTCGCCTCTCGCGCGGATATCGTGCTGGCCAGCCTGCCCACTCCAGACATTGTGAAGGCGGTCGCGCTCGGTCCGGATGGGATCAGCAGCGGAAGCCGCGCGCGAATCGTGATCGATCTGTCCACCACCGGCCCGGGCGCAGCCAAGCTCGTGGCAGAGGGCCTGCAAGCAAAAGGCATGACACTGGTCGATGCGCCCGTGAGTGGCGGCATCAAAGGTGCTGTCAACGGCACGCTGGCGGTCATGGTGTCGTGTCCGCAGACGACCTATGAGACTGTCAAGCCAATCCTGAAGAACTTCGGCAAGCTGTTCTACACCGGCGACATGCCCGGCGTGGCGCAGACAGCCAAGCTCGCCAACAATCTGATGGCGGCGGCGGCTCTGGTCATCACATCCGAAGCCGTGGCGATGGGCGTGAAGGGCGGCGTCAACGCCAAGGTCCTGATCGATATCATCAATGCCAGCAGCGGCCGCAACAGCGCATCCGAAGACAAGTTCCCGCGTTCGGTGTTGCCCGGCACTTTCGATTTCGGCTTCACCACCGGCCTCTCCTACAAGGACGTCCGGCTGTGCGTCGATGAGGCCGAAGCCATGGGCGTGCCCATGGTGTGCGGCGCCGTGGTGCGGCAAATGCTCGCGATCACCAATGCCAAATATGGCACCGCATCCGATTTCACCTCGATCGCCAAGGTGGTCGAGGAGTGGGCCGGAGTGCAGATGCGCGGCTGATCACAACGCTTCAGGGAGCAGCGATTGCGATGACGATGGGCCCGACCGGATCCGGCAAGGCATCGCTCGCGCGGCAGATGGCGCGATCCGCGCTTGCCGTCGATCTCGCGGATTTCGAGCCCGACGTGATCGCGAAAGCAAAGGCGTGCCTGCTCGATTTCCTGTCCTGCGCCTTCGAGGCAGGCACTCACCCCTGGAGCCGTCAGGCTGTCACGATCGCGCACACCGCTAGCGACGGCGCAACCATCATCGGTAGCTCGCGGCTTGCCTCACCAGCTGACGCCGCTTTCGCCAACGCCGTGATGGGGCATGGGCTGGTGCGAGAAGACATGCATGCCGCCAGCATATCGCATCATGGCGTCGTGATCTGGCCAACCCTGCTCGCGCTATCGGAGCAGGCTCCGCTGCGTGGCACCACCCTGCTCGCCGCCGCCATCATCGGTTACGAGACCGGTGCGCGGATTGGCCGGGCGCTCTTTACGTCCGAGCTCGCACGCTTGTACCGCCCGACGGGGTTGGTTGCACCGCTTGGTGCAGCACTGGCCGGAAGCTTCGCACTCGGGCTGTCCGAGGACGCCGCGACCAGCGCCATGGCCATCGCCGCCAACACCTCAAGCGGCTTGAACCAGTGGCCACACACTGGCGCCTCAGAAATGTATTTTCATCCCGGCTTCGCTACAAGCAATGCGGTCAAGGCAATAGGCCTCGCCGCAGCCGGCGCATTCGGGTCGGAGATGATCCTCGAAGGCGAAGCCGGCCTGTTCGCGGCCTATCGGCGCGAGACAGCGCCCATCAGCATCGAACTCTTCGGCGGCGGCGAGTGCGAGATCATGGCCGTCTACAACAAGCCGGCACCGGCCTGTAACTTCGCCCAAACCGCGGCGCAGGCCGCGCTTCGAGCCTCGCACGAACTCGCCAACACGGATGACGTCGATCGCATCATCATTCGCGCTCCGGATGCCGCTGTTCGCTATCCCGGATGCGACTCGAAGGGGCCTTACCGGAACGCACTGCAGGCCAAGATGAGCATTCCGTTCAGCGTCGCAGCAACGCTTGCGCGGGGCGAGATCGAGGAAGAGAACTACGCGGAGCTGGACGATCCCGAAATCCTGCGTCTCGTTGCAGCAACCATCCTGCAGAGTGATCCCGGCTTCACCGCCTCTTTCCCCGGCAAGCAAGGCGCGGAAGTGACTGTGTTCCTGCGTGACGGAAGAACGATCAGACACGCCCTGGCCGATGTCGTTCCGGCAACGCCTACAGATATTCGCGCACGCTTTCGAACTGCGGCAACGCGCGTGATCGGCGAAGACCGCGCGCAACGCCTCGAACAACTCGTCGATGGCTGCGAGCAGCTTGGCGATGCCAGCGTGATCGCGGCGCAATGCCGGCTGGACTCGCCGGAGCGGATTTTGCGATCGGCATCATAGGAAACGCCAGATATTGCGGAGGTGAAATGGCGGACCGTGAGACCAGCGTTGCAGCGACGACAGCGAAGGACGGCCGGCAAAACGGCCTTATCCCTGCGCCGCGGAGATCTTGCTGATGGAAGGATTTCTGCAAGCGCTCGCCGCAGGCCTGCTGATCGGTGCCGTGTACGGCCTGATGTGCGTCGGACTTGGCCTGATCTTCGGCGTCATGCGGGTCATCAACTTCGCCCATGGCGATTTCATGATGCTTGGCATGTATGTCGCCTTCTACCTGTTCACCGCCGCCGGCGTCCAGGCCGTCTTCGGCAATGCTGTCGGACCCTTCATCGCGATCCTGCTGGCCGGCCCTGTGCTCGCGCTGTTCGGCTATGTCGTTCACCGTACCCTGATTTCGTATGTGTCGGGCACACGCACGGCCTCGCTCGAGGGTGAAGGTCACTATGCTCAGCTCATCCTGACGCTTGGCATCGCGCTGATCCTCCAGAATGGCGGCCTCATCATCTTCGGGTCGGTGCTGGCTTCGATCCGCACGCCACTGTCGAGCTCGGCGTGGGAACTCGGCCCGGTCTTCGATATGAGCATCTTCATCAACAAGGCGCGCGGCATCGACGCTGTCGTTTCGCTTTTGATCATGACGCTGCTGTCGCTCTTGATCACGCGGTCGCGGATCGGAAAATCGCTTCGTGCCGCCGCCGACAATCCGACCGCCGCGACCTATATGGGCATTGACGTCGATCGTGCGCACCGTACCGCCTTCGCGCTCGGCTCCGGCATCACGGCCATTGCCGGCGGCCTGCTCGCCACCAACTATCCGTTCCATCCCTTCGTCGGGCTCGAATACGTCATCGTCATGTATGCCGGCGTCGTTCTCGGCGGCATGGGCAGCATCATCGGCGCCTTCTGGGGCGGCATGACGATCGGGCTGGTCCAGCAGATGTCGACACTGATTTTGCCGACGCAGTTGCAGAACGCCGCGATCTTTGTCGTGTTCCTCCTCATCATCTTCTTCCGCCCGCAAGGCTTCTTCGGGCGCATGGTCGAGAGGACATGACCGTGCACCAATTTCGCTCGCTGGTCCCAGCTCTCGTCTTCACGATCGCTTATGCGGCGATCTCGCTCAGCGTCACCAACTCGTACTATCAACTGGTTCTGACGCTGGTCCCGGTATGGGCGGTGTTCGGTTTGTCCTGGAATCTGCTGAGCGGATACACCGGGCTGATCTCGTTCGGGCACGCCGCCTTTTTCGGGATCGGCGCCTATACGACAGCGCTCGGACAAATCTACTTCGACCTGTCGCCTTGGCTCCTGATTCCGGTCGCCGCAATGCTTGGTGGCATTGCCGGGCTGCTGATCGGATTTCCGACCTTTCGTCTGCAGGGCCACTACTTCGCGCTGGCGATGCTGGCCTATCCGCTCGCCATTCTCTACGTGTTCGAGTGGCTCGGCTTCCAGGAAGTCACGCTCCCGATCAAGCGCGACGCCCCCGTCGCCTATATGCAGTTTGCCGATCCCCGGCTCTACACCTTGCTGGCGCTGGCGATCATGCTTGCCACGATCCTGCTGACGCGGGTCATCGAACGTTCCCGCTTTGGCATGGCGCTGCTGGCAATCAAGCAGAACGAGGCCGCAGCCGAGGCCGCCGGCATCAATACGCTGGCCTGGAAGCTGCGCGCGATCACGCTGAGCGGCGCGATAGCTGCCGCCATCGGTGCGTTCTATGCGCAGGTGCTGCTGGTGGTCACCCCGCAATCGGTGTTCGGCATGCTGGTGTCGGCGCAGGCGCTGACGGTTGCGATGTTCGGCGGCGTCGGCACGGTCTGGGGCCCTGTCATTGGCTCTGTGATCCTGATCCCGCTGGCCGAAATCCTGCATGCCGAGGCCGGCGCACGTTTCCCTGGCATCCAGGGCGTGATCTTCGGATTTGCCATCGTCTGCGTCATCCTGGTCGCTCCGGAAGGACTGTTCTGGAAATTGCGAGATCTCCTGCGCAAGCGGCTGGCGCCAAAAGCGGCCGCGATGGTGGATGGATCGCAAGCTCCGGCGACAACCGTGACGTCGCCCCGGCCCGCCCGACAGCGAGCCGCAACCGGCGAAGTTGTGCTTGAGGTCCGGAACCTCTCTCGCTCTTTCGGCGGCTTGAAAGCCGTCCAGAACGTCAGCTTCAAACTGCACAAGAACGAAATCCTCGGGATCATCGGCCCGAACGGCGCCGGCAAGACGACGCTTTTCAATCTCCTGAACGGCTTCCTGCGACCGAACCAGGGCGAAGTGCTGATCGATGGCCGCAACATGTCCGGCGAGCGCCCGCATACGATCTGCGAGACCGGCGTCGGCCGCACTTTCCAGGTCATGCGTCCATTCCTGCGCATGTCGATCCTCGACAATGTCGTGGTCGGCGCCTATGTGCGCGCACGAACTGACGAAGAGGCGCGAAAGCTTGCCGCCGACGCGGTCGCGCGCGTCGGCCTTTCTGCGGTGGCAGACCGCGTCGCCGGCGAGCTCTCGACCAAGGAACTGCGCTTGATGGAGCTCGCGCGCGCACTCGCAGGCCAGCCGCGCATCCTGTTGCTCGACGAGACGCTCGCGGGCCTCGGCCATGGCGAGGCGGACGAGGTCGTCGCCGTCATCCAGCAGCTTGCGCGCGACGGCATGACGATCGCCATCATCGAGCACACGATGCAGGCGATGGTTCGCCTGGTCGACAGCTTCCTCGTGCTCGACCATGGCGCCGTCATCACCGAGGGCGAGCCGGAGGTCGTCACGCGCGATGGCCGCGTGATCGAGGCCTATCTCGGCAAGAAATGGATGGCCCATGCTCCGCATTGAGGGATTGAGCGCGGGCCACTCTGCAAAGCCCGTCTTGAACGGTGTGTCCATCAATGTCGATGCAGGCCAGTTCGTCGCCATCGTTGGACCGAACGGCGCCGGCAAGACGACCCTGTTCAAGACCATTTCCGGCATCCTGAGGCCGAGCGGCGGCGGGATCTTCTTTAACGGTGTCGATCTCCTCGCAGTACCACCTGCGCAGCGCGCCCACCTTGGCATCGCCCACGTCCCGGAAGGCCGCCAGGTTTTTCCTTCGCTCACCGTGATGGAGAACCTGGAAATGGGTGCGATGACCGAGAGCGGCCGACGCGACTGGGCGGCGAACATCGAACGCATCTTCGCGTGGCTGCCGGTGCTCGCGGAGCGTCGCGGCCAGTTCGCCGGCACCCTGTCCGGCGGCCAGCAGCAGATGCTTGCGATCGGACGCGGGCTCGCCTCCTCGCCGAAACTGCTGATGCTGGACGAGCCTTCGATGGGGCTTGCGCCATCGACCGCGGATTTCGTCTTCGAGCGGCTGATCGAGATCCGCCGGCAGTCCGGCCTGACCATGCTGCTGGTCGAGCAGCGCGTGGCGGAGGCGCTGGAGTCCGCAGATCACGGCTATGTCCTCGAGGCCGGACGCGTCGTCCTCGAAGGCAACAACGAAACCCTGCGCGCCGATGACCGCGTGCGCAAGGCCTATCTCGGCATGTGACGAGCCAACGAACAATGGGGAGGGAGAAAACAAGATGAACAAGACGACCAAGGGATTGACCCGCCGCACCGTGCTGTCGGGTGCCGCCGCTGTCGGCCTCACGCAGGTGGCGCGCGCACAGCAACCGGCTGAGGTCAAGGTCGGCCTGATCGTGCCGCTCTCCGGAATCTATACCCGGCCGGGCCAGGTGATGAAGATGGGCGCCGAGATGGGCATCGAGCACATCAATGCGCAGGGCGGCATCAAGGCGCTCGGCGGCGCGAAGCTGAAGCTAGTGGTGATCGACTGCGGCGATACCACCGAGAAGGCCAAGAATGCAGCCCAGCGCATGGTGGCGCAGGAGCCCGACCTCGTCGCCGCCACCGGCGCTTATCTCTCCTCCTTCACACTGGCTGTCACCGAGGTGACCGAGCGCGCCGAACTGCCAGTGCTGACGTTGTCCTATTCGGATCTGCTGACCGACCGCGGGTTCAAGTACATCTTCCAGACCGCCGCAACGGCAAGCCGTCAATCCGAACTCGGATTGCCGACGCTGATGAAGCTCGCGGAAGCTGCCTCTGGCAAGCGGCCGAAAACGGTGGCGATGTTGATGGACAACACCGCGACCTCGGTCGCCACAGCCAAGGCGCTCAAGGAGAAGTTGTTCGCACAGGAAGGATTGCAGCTCGTCGTCGAGGAAGTCTGGACGCCACCATTATCCGATGCCACTCCCCTGATCCAGAAGGTCCGCTCCGCGAAGCCCGACCTGCTGCTGTTCATGCCTAACGCCGTCTCGGACGCGAAGCTCGGGCTCGAAAAAATCAGCGAATTCGGCCTCGGCCAAGGCAAGATCCCGACCGTCTCCTTCAGCATCACCATCGCCGAACCGGACATGCTGCAAAGCGTCAGCCCGGAGGTCGTGCAAGGCATCATGACGATCGTCGCGAACTGGGGGTCAAAGGGTCATGAGGACCTCATCGCGGAGCTCAAGGCCAAATACAAGGAGCCCTGGATGACGCAGAACGTCATCTCGACATATGGCGATATGTGGCTGATGAAGGAAGCGCTGGAGAAGGCCGGCAAAGCTGATCGCCAGGCCGTGGCGCAGGCCTTCCGCACACTGGATGCCGGCCCGTCGAAATACTATCCGGGCGGCCAGCTCAAATTCGACGACAAGGGCCGCCGCGTCGGCGCCGGCGTCGTCATCGTGCAGTGGCAATCGGGCGTGCCGGTCACCGTCTATCCGCCCGAACTCGCGCAATCGCAGCCGTTCTGGCCGAAGAAATCCTGACGGCAGCCTCGTGACCATTCGCGGAGGAGAATCGTCATGACTGGAAGGAACCGAACCACAGTGACGCGGCGAACGCTGCTTGTGGGCGCGTCCAGCACGCTGATCGCATCCCGCGCGTGGGCACAGCATCCACCGGAGGTGAAGGTCGGCTTGCTGGTGCCGATTTCCGGGCTCTATGCGCGCCCGGGAACGGTCATGCGTGAGGGCGCCGAAATGGCTGTCGATCACATCAATGCCCAAGGCGGCATCAAGGCGCTCGGCGGCGCCAAGCTGAAACTGGTGGTGCTGGATTCCGGCGACACCACGGAAAAGGCCAAGAATGCCGCCCAGCGCATGGTGGCCCAGGAGTCCGATCTGGTCGCGGCGAGCGGCGCCTATCTCTCCTCGTTCACGCTCGCGGTCACCGAGGTGACGGAGCGCGCCAATCTGCCCGTCCTCACCCTCTCCTACTCGGACCTGATCACCGATCGCGGCTTCAAATACGTTTTCCAGACCTCGGCAACGGCGGGCTCGCAGGCTCGCCAGGCGCTGCCGCAGATCATCAAGCTGGCGGAGACGGCTTCCGGCAAGCGGCCGAAGACAGTTGCGATCCTCACCGACAATACGGCGGCTTCCATCGCATCCGCGAAATCGATGCGCGAGGGCCTTTTGGCGGAAAACCAGTTGCAACTGATCGTCGACGAGACGTTCACGCCGCCACTCGCGGATGCGACGTCGCTGGTGCAGAAGATACGCTCCGCGAAGCCCGATCTTCTGTTCTTCCTGCCGACCGTGATTTCGGACGCGAAACTGCTGCTGGAAAAGATGAACGAGTTCGGCCTCGGCCAAGGCAAGGTGCCGACCATCTCGTTCGGCATCGCGATCGCCGAACCGGACATGCTGCAGACCGTCAGCCCGGAGTTGCTTCAAGGCGTCCTCACCTGCGTCGCAAGCTGGGGCGCCAAGGGACACGAGGCGCTGATCGCCGAGCTGAAGAGCCGCTACAAGGAGCCATGGATGACGCAGAACGCGATCTCCACCTATGGCGACATGTGGGTGATCAAGGACGCACTGGAGAAGGCCGGCAGGGCTGACCGCGTCGCCGTCGCCGAAGCCCTGCGCAACATGGATGCCGGTCCCTCGAAATACTACCCGCTGGGCGAGATCAAGTTCGACGACAAAGGCCGCCGCGTCGGCGCCGGCATGACCATCGTACAGTGGCAGTCTGGTGTGCCGGTGACGGTGTTCCCGCCGGAGCTTGCACTGGCGCAGCCGTTCTGGCCGAAGAGCTGATAGGGAATCGCCGAACGATGAAAGACAAATGGGCCCTCGTAACCGGATCGACCGCCGGCCTGGGACTGGCGGTGGCGGAAAGCCTTGCCGGCGCGGGAGCCAATATTGTCCTGCATGATCTCGTCGCGCCGGACGAATCCGCTGACCGGTTGCGCGCGCAATTCGGCGTCGACGTGATCACTGCGGGAGCCGACCTGTCGCAGCGCTCCGCCATCGAGGCCATGCTGGCCGACCTGCTTCGCCGCTGCGGCGCGATCGATATCCTCGTCAACAATGCCGTGGTCCGGCATTTCTCTGATCTCGAGCACTTTCCACCGGATCAATGGGAGCACGCGCTGGCGGTGAACGTGTCTGCGCCCTTCCACTTGATCCGCCTTACGCTACCCGCCATGAAGCAACGCGGCTGGGGCCGCATCATCAACATGGCCTCCATCTATTCGACCCGCGCGGTCGAAGATCGCATCGACTACGTCACCACCAAAACGGCAATCCTCGGTATCACCCGCGCCGTCGCGCTCGAAACCGCGCGCACCGGAATCACTTGCAATGCGGTCTCCCCAGGGACGCTGCCGACCCCCGCCATCCAGAGCAAGATCGCCTCCATTGCTGCCAAAACCGGCGAGTCCCTGGAGCGCGCCACGGAAAAATACCTCGCGGAGCGCCAGCCGTCCGGCCGGTTCATCGGGATGGAAGCCGTTGGCGCGCTGGTGGTGTTCCTCTGCGGCGCAGCCGCACAGGACATCACCGGGGCCAGCCTGCCGATCGATGGAGGCTGGTCAATCGCATGAATAAAGCCGATTTCGAGAGAGCGACAAATGCTGATTCTGCCGGTACATCGCTGGTGAACCCGCGATAGAACGAAGGCATCTCGCAAATGGACCGACGCGCCGAACTGCAGTCCACGCTTCGCATCGAAGCCGTCCCGACCGTCAGGAAGATGGTCGCGCAAAAGCTGCGCGAGGCGATCATGTCCGGGACGCTTAAACCCGGCCAGCGGCTGGTCGAGCGCGAGCTGTGCGAGATGATGGGCGTCAGCCGCCCCTCGATCCGGGAGGCGCTGCGGCTGCTGGAAGCTGACGGACTGGTCAACACGGTCCCCCACCGCGGCCCGGTCGTCAGCAGGATCAGCCTCGAGGAGGCCCGGCAGCTCTACGCCGCCCGCGCGGTGCTCGAGGGATTTGCAGGCCGCGAATGCGCCCGCCTGCACGATCCCGAAGTGGTGCGCCGGATCGGCGATGCCTTGACCCGGCTGAAAACCGCGGCCTCGAAACAGGACCTCACCGGCTGTCTCGAGGCCAAGACCGACTTCTACGGCGCGCTGATCGGCGGCTGCCGCAACGCCTTTATCGAGCGCATGCTCAAGCCGTTGCATGACCGGATCACGCTGCTGCGGATCACCTCGATGTCGCAGCCGAAGCGGATCAACAAGAGCTTGCGCGAGGTCACGGCGATCTGGCGCGCGATCCAGAGCGGCAACGAGGAACTCGCCGAACGGTGCTGCGTCGATCACGTCAACGCCGCGGCTGTCGCCGCGCTCGACATGATCGAGCGGACAACAGCCAAGGAAATGACGCTTCCCGACCCATAGGCGAAGCGCAAAGGGAGGGAGCGCGTGATGATGTCTTTGGTACGATCGCTGGTCTTGCTTCTGCTGCTGTCGCCGTGCGCGACGGCATTCGCGCAGGACTATCCCTCCCGCCCTATCACCATGATCGTGCCCTTCTCGGCCGGCGGTCCCGGTGACGTGATTGCGCGAATTCTCGGCAGCGCGATGAGCGCAACGCTGAAACAGTCGATCGTGATCGAGAATGTGGTCGGCGCCGGCGGCACACTCGGCACCAACCGCGTCGCCAAGGCGGCGCCTGACGGTTACACGCTGCTGCTGATGCATGTCGGTCAGGCGACCGCCCCGTCGCTCTACGCCAAACTGCCGTTCGATCCGATCGGCGACTTCGCCATGATCGGCCTCGTCACCGACGTGCCGATGATCCTGGTCGCGCGGCCGAACTTTCCCGCCAAGGATCTGAAGGAATTGGTCGGGCGGATCCGCAGCGACGGCGACAAGGTCACATTCGGCAATGTTGGCCTCGGCTCCGCCTCGCAGCTCTGCGGCCTGATGTTCATGAGCACGACCGACACCAAGCTCACGTCGGTCTATTACAAGGGCGGCGGGCCGGCGCTCAACGACGTCATCGCGGGGCATATCGATGTCTATTGCGATCCGGCTACGGGGCCTACGCCCTATATCCAGTCTGGCACCATCAAGGGCTATGCGATTACCAGCAAGAAGCGCGTCGCCACGCTGCCGGACGTTCCGACTTCAGCGGAAGCCGGCGTTCCCGCCTTCGATGTGACCACCTGGTATGCCCTCTATGCGCCCCACGGCACGTCGAAGCCGGTGGTCGACGTGCTGGTCAGTGCTCTACAGACGGCACTCAAGGACCCGCCACTCGTCAGCCGCTTTGCTGAGCTCAGCATGACCCCGGTCGAGACCGAACGCGCAACTCCCGACGCGCTGGAAGCTTTCCTGAAGACCGAAATCGACAAATGGGCGCGGATCATCAAGGCCGCGGGAATCGAGCCGCAATAGGACACTTCCGCTCACGAGGTGGGAATTGCGAGGCGCTCGATGGTTTGGATGTGACGGGCGAGCAAACCACAGGCCTGATCGAGATTACGCGCTCGCAGCGCTTGCAGGATCAAGCGGTGATCCTGATTGGACCGCGGTCGCCAGCCGGCGTTACGGGCCATTGCAAACACCAAGCGAGAATTTGCGAGCTGCAAACCGTCGAGGCTGGCGAGCAGGCGCGGCATCGCGCAAGGAGCCACCAACGCGTGGTGAAAGGCGCGGTTGGCAGCCTCGAAGTCCTGGATCGTCTCGGCATTGTCTCCCTCGATCAGCGCCAATTCGATCCGCGCCAGATGGGCTGACGTCAATTTCGGCGCCGCGTTCCGCAACGCGACGACTTCGAGCGCCGCACGCATCTCGGCAATTTCCTTCACCGAATTGGTATCGAGCGGCGCAACGCGCACACCGCGACGGGGCACAGCGACGACAAGATGTTGAGCTTCCAGTTGCCAAAACGCCTCGCGTACCGGGACGTGGCTTGAACTGAATTCCCGCGCAATGTGGTCCTGCCGGAGCGGCGCATCCGGCTGCAGTGCGCCGCTGATGATGCGCGCGCCGATTGACTCGGCAATGCGTCCCGCTGTCGTTGTATTCTCGTCGGCCATCATAGATTATCTATCATAAAATCAGATGCACATGTCCGCGCCCTCAGCTAGCATCTGCTTCTAGGCCTCGATCATAGATAGTTTCTCAGATTATCTATAATAAGGGTTCCAAGAGAGGGCAAGTCTTATGGTTCATGCCGTGGAAGCGAAACAAAGCAACACCTGCGATATCGAAGCGGTCCGCACCGACTGGGACCGCGCTGAGGCCGAAGCGCTCTACGCCCTTCCCTTTCCCGACCTGATCTTTCAGGCCCAGAGCATTCATCGCGAGCATTTCGATCCGAACCATGTCGAAACGGCGAGCCTGCTCAGCATCAAGACAGGTGGCTGTCCGGAAGACTGCGGCTACTGCTCACAGAGCGCACATTACGACACCGGCCTGAAGGCCACGCGCCTGATGGACCACGCGGATGTGATCGCAACCGCTGAGCGCGCGAAGGAGGCAGGCGCCACCCGCTTCTGCATGGCCGCCGCCTGGCGCAATCCGAAAGACCGTGACCTCGAGAAGGTCTGCGATATGGTCAGCGCGGTGAAAGGCCTCGGCATGGAGACCTGCGTCACGCTCGGCATGCTGACGCCCGACCAGGCCGCACGGCTCGCCGAAGCTGGGCTCGACTTCTACAATCACAATATCGATACGTCGCCCGAGTTCTACGACAAGATCATCACGACTCGCACCCTGGAGGATCGCATCGATACGCTGGCACATGTACGCGACGCCGGCATCAAGGTCTGTTGTGGCGGTATCATCGGCATGGGTGAACACGTTGATGACCGCCTGGGCATGCTGGTTCTGCTCGCCAATCTACCCGTTCATCCCGAGAGCGTGCCCATCAACCTCTGGAACGAGGTCAAGGGCGTTCCGGTCAATGACACCGCGGAGCGGCCAGATCCGATCGCGCTGGTGCGGCTGATCGCGGTCGCCCGCATCCTGATGCCGAAGAGCGTGGTGCGGCTTTCCGCTGGACGGCAATACATGACCGACGAACTGCAGGCGCTGTGTTTCCTCGCCGGCGCGAACTCCATCTTCATCGGCGATGTCCTCCTGACCACCAAGAACCCGCAGCGCGATCGCGATGCGAGTTTGCTGCAGCGGCTCGGCATGAGATCCCAGCTTGGCCAGAGCCACGTCGCTTAGCCCCCTCTCAACTTGCCCAACTGATCGCCTGTCCGGGACACGAGGCAATGAACGCAATCCATGCAGACAAAACTGTCGGCTATCACACCGCCTTGCAGGCCTTGAAAGACGATGACCGGCTGCGCGGCCTCAAGCCGCGCGCAGGCATCGATTTCGTGTCGAACGACTATCTTGCGCTGGCGAGCGCGCCGCGCATGAGGAACGCTGTCGCTGCCGCACTCGAGGCCGGCACACCGATCGGAAGCGGCGGGTCACGGCTTCTGCGCGGAAACTGCGCGGAGCACGAACAGCTCGAAGCAGACGCTGCCAGGTTCTTCGGAACCGAGACGTCGCTATTTTTCGGCGGCGGATATGTGGCAAACTTTGCGCTTCTGACAACATTGCCGCAACGGGGCGACCTGCTCGTGCTCGATGCTCTCGTTCACGCGAGCATTCATGAAGGAGCGCGCGCTGGCCGGGCTGAGTATTGCGAGAGCGCCCACAATGACCCGAAGTCGGTTGAGGACAGGATTCGCGACTGGCGAGCGAAAGGCGGAACGGGCCGCGTTTGGATCGTGGTCGAAAGTATCTACAGCATGGACGGCGATTTCGCGCCGCTTGAGGAACTCGCCGCAATCGCAGACCGGTACGATGCATTCCTGGTCGTGGATGAGGCTCATGCCACCGGCGTCTACGGTGCGCAGGGTCGCGGACTGACCGCCCCCTATGAGGGGCGCGAAAACCTGATTGTCATTCATACTTGCGGCAAGGCGCTGGGTGCAGCCGGTGCAATCGTCACTTTGACCCGCGTGCTGCGCGACTTCATGGTCAATCGTTGCCGTCCGTTTATTTTCGCTACCGCTCCCTCCCCCCTGATGGCAGTTGCTGTGCGGGAAGCGCTATCAATCCTGCAGCAGGAACCTGACCGACAGCAACGTCTGGCGAGCCTGGTCGCGTTCACGCATCGAGAGCTCTCCGTGCGCGGCAGCCAAAGTCCTTCACGCTCGCAGATCGTGCCGTATATCGTTGGCGACAACGCCCGTGCGATGGCTCTGGCGGCTGCGTTGCAGGCTCGAGGCTTCGACATCCGTGGAGTCAGGCCGCCAACCGTACCGGCAGGCACGGCACGGTTGCGAATTTCCATAACTCTCAACGTCGGCGAGAATGATGTGCGGGCGATGCTCGATGCCCTGTCCGAAGAGACAAGGGCCACGCCCCCATGAGCGAGCGGATCGTGGTGACTGGCACGGACACCGGGATAGGCAAGACTGTCTTCGCGGCAGGCCTCGCCGGTTTCCTCGGCGCCAAATATTGGAAGCCCGTTCAAGCGGGTCTCGACGCGGAGACCGATTCTGAGCACGTCGCGCGGTTCGGAGCCTTCTCCTGCGATCGCATCGTGCCAGAGCGTTACCGTCTCAGAACACCGGCCTCGCCCCATCTGGCTGCTGAGATTGACGGGGTTGGTATCGACACGGAGTCACTCCACGTGCCCGATACCGGTGCGTGCCCGCTTGTGATAGAGGGGGCGGGCGGGCTGATGGTGCCGCTTAGCCGCCGCACATTGTACATCGACATCTTTGCGCGCTGGCAGATTCCGGTCCTTCTTTGCGCGCGCACCTCGCTCGGCACCATCAATCATTCGCTGCTGTCGATCGAAGCGCTGCGACATCGCGGGATCGGTATTCTCGGGATTGCATTCATTGGCGACGAAAACGTCGATACCGAGAACACGATTTGTAGGATCGGACGGATACGGAAGCTTGGACGATTGCCCTGGCTTTCTCCTCTGGGCCCGGACGCGTTGCGGACCGCCTTCGAAGGCTCATTCAACCGCGATGATTTCAAGCCATGATGCACGAGAAGCGGTCGCGAATCTGGCATCCATTCACCCAGCATGCGCTGCAAGGCGTGATGACAAAGATTGTCCGCGGCGAAGGCGCCTATCTTTATACCGCAGACGACCGTCGTATCATCGACGCAATCGCATCCTGGTGGGTGGTGACCCACGGCCACTGCCATCCGCAAATCGTAAGCGCCATTCAGAAGCAGGCGGAGCAGCTCAACCAGATCATCTTCGCTGGCCATACTCACGAGCCGGCCGAAGAGGTCGCTGACCTGGTTCTGAAATTGGCCCCCCGTGGCCTCGACTACGTGTTCTTT
The DNA here is from genome assembly GCF_055229415.2 of Bradyrhizobium sp. Leo114. NCBI lineage: Bacteria > Pseudomonadati > Pseudomonadota > Alphaproteobacteria > Hyphomicrobiales > Nitrobacteraceae > Bradyrhizobium > Bradyrhizobium sp. Leo114. The sequence continues at coordinate 295,119 of NZ_JBUYEN020000001.1, forward strand.
TCCGACAGCGGCTCGACCAGCGTAGAGGTCGCGCTGAAAATGGCACTCGGCTATTGGCACAACATCGGCGAGCCGCGCTCGCGCATTGTCGTGATGCAGCACTCCTACCATGGCGACACGGTGGGTACGATGTCGGTCGGCGCGCGGGGTGTGTTCAACGCGGCATACGAACCATTGCTGTTCGATGTCACCTCAGTGCCGTTTCCGGAGCGCGGCCACGAACAGGTGACGCTTGACGCACTTGAAGCTGCGTGCCGCAACGACAATCCGGCAGCCTTTATTGTGGAGCCGCTGATCCTGGGCGCAGGCGGGATGCTGATGTATCCAGCGTGGGTGCTGAGAGAGATGAAGCGGATTTGTGAGGCTTCTAATGTCTTGTTCATTGCCGATGAGGTCATGACCGGTTGGGGCCGGACTGGAACATTGTTCGCGTGTGAGCAGGCTGACGTGTCGCCTGACATCGCCTGCTATTCCAAGGGTCTCACCGGCGGATCGCTCCCGCTCGCGGTGACACTCTGCCGCGCCGACATCTTTGACGCACATTATTCGAAAGATCGTACGCGGACCTTCTTTCATTCGAGCTCATATACGGCCAACCCGATCGCCTGTGCCGCAGCGAAGGCGAACCTGGATCTTTGGCAAGATCCGGACGTTCGAAAGCGCATCGCATCCGTGGCGGAAATGCAAGAAAACGGAATTGAACGATTTCGCGCGGACGCACGCTTCAAGAACGTTCGCCGGATCGGCACCATCACAGCCCTTGATTTGGCCGTACCCGACAGCGGCTACCTCGCTGACATTGGCCCGAAGCTCCAGACCTTTTTCCGCGATCGCAATCTCTTGCTGCGGCCACTCGGTAACACGATCTACGTCATGCCGCCGTATTGCGTTACAGCGGCGGACCTCAATGAGATCTACGCCGGCGTGAGCGATGCCGCCGATGCGCTAGTCCCCGAGAAACCGGGTCTGATCTCCTGAGAAGTCCGGCAAAGGTCTATCCACCCAGACCAAGGTCCGGCCACATAGCGTCGACTCGTGCCGTCACGGCGGGGTCCATGGCCAGCACTTCACCCCAGGCCCTCTCGGTCTCCGGCTGCATCTTTGTCGTCGCATCGATGCCGAGTTTGCCGCCAAGACCGGGCTTTGGCGAGGCGAAATCGAGGTAATCGATCGGGGTATCGGCAAGCGTGACGAGATCGCGTGAACTGTCGCTTCGCGTCGCGACCGCCCACATCACCGCTCGCCAGTCGCGGATATCGATATCGCCGTCGACGACGATGAGAAACTTGGTGTAGGTGAGCTGGGGCAACATCGACCATAGCCCGAGCATCAGGCGCCGCGCCTGCCCTGGATAACGCTTGGAGATCGCGACAACCGCGATCCGGTAAGAACACGCCTCCGGCGGCAGCCAGAGGTCGATGACTTCCGGAAACTGCTGCTGCACCAGCGGCAGGAACAGATGATTGAGCGCCTCGCCGATGCGCGATGGCTCATCCGGCGGACGTCCGGTGAAGGTCGAGAGATAGACCGGGCTGCGCCGCCGCGTCAGCGCCGTCACGCGGAACACCGGAAACTCCTCGACGGAGTTGTAATAACCGGTGTGGTCGCCATAAGGACCCTCGGGCGCCGTTTCCGTCGCGGACACATAACCTTCGATGACAATTTCGGCCGTGGCGGGCACCGAGAGCGGAACGGTGATGCAGCGGACCAGATCCAGCCGCTGCCCGCGCAGCATGCCGGCCAACCGCAGTTCGGAAATGGCTTCCGGCGCAGGTAAGACTGCAGCCAGGATGGTCGCAGGATCGGCGCCGATGACGACGGCGACCGGCATGTCCCGGTCAAGCTTTTTCCACTGATCGTGATGACGGGCACCGCCGCGATGCGGCAGCCAGCGCATGATGGCGCTGTCGCGGCCCAGCACCTGCATCCGGTAGACGCCCATGTTGTCCTGGCCCGAAGCGGCTGGCTCGGGCGGCGCAGTCATGACCAGCGGCCACGTGATCAGGGGCGCCGGCTCTCCGGGCCAGCAGACCTGGGTCGGCAGAATGCCGAGGTCTATGGCGTCGCCGGTTGCGATACATTCCTGCACCGGCGCCGCTGAAATCGTGCGCGGCCGGGTCGCCAGCGCGGCCCGTGCAAGGGGAAGCTTGCGCCAGGCATCGATCAGGTTCTGCGGCGGTCGCGGCGCGCGCAGTTCGGCCATCAGTTCGCCAAGCTCTCTCAGCCGGTCGGGCCGCACGCCAAATCCCCAGGCCACCCGTTCGATCGTACCGAAGAGATTGGTCAGCAGCGGTATATCCGAAGGAGCCCCATCCGCCCTGATCGGCCGCTCGAACAAAAGGGCCGGTCCTTCCTGGCGAAGAACGCGACGATGAATTTCCGTGATGTCGTGCACCACCGAGACCTTCTCGCGAATGCGTCGCAATTGCCCCTTACTCTCGAGAAAAACCAGAAAGTCGTGCATTTCCTGAAAATGCGGCACGTCGCGGCGCAGCAAGAGGCTTCTCCTTAAGACACAGAGACTCCTATGCAGCAAAATTCCAGGTCTTCTTTGTTCTTGCGCAAACAATGCCCGGGATCATCGCTCTATTCTGACACGATGAATTTTTCGAAAGTGCCCCGACTGCGCCGTCACCGTTGCCGGTGCCTCCATTGCTGGCGCTTGCTGTGCGCCCGTTGCCGCTGCTGCCGCTTCAGACCGTACTCACGGTCGTGCTGCTTCGCATTTGCAGGGAACATCCGAGGATCTTCGACAGGCTGGGCGAGCATGCCCGAAAACGATTTGGCATCAAGCCGACCGATCTGCCCTTTGGCTTTCTGCTCGAGCCCGCCCCTTCCCGCCCGCGCCTGTCGGTGGTGCGCAACCTGCCGGATGATGTTGATGCTCGGATTTCCAGTCCGTTGGCCGGGTTATTTGGTCTGGTCGAAGGCCACCTTGACGGCGATGCATTGCTGTTTTCCCGCGACCTTGTGGTGGAAGGCGATGTCGAGGCGGTGCTCGCGCTTCGCAACGCGATTGATGACGCGCAACTCGACCCGATGGCGGAGATCGCCAGCATATTCGGACCACTGGCCGAACCGTTGAAACGCACGTTGCAGATTGCTCGAACGGTGGCCAGCGCCTCAAATCGATCGCACAAAGGGATTTGACGATGGAGCTGATCTGTCCCGCGGGCACACCAGCCGCATTGAAGACCGCGATCGATGCCGGAGCCGATGCGATCTATTGCGGCTTCAACGACGAGACCAATGCACGAAACTTTCCAGGCCTGAATTTCAGCCGCGACGAGCTCCGCGATGCGATCGCCCTTGCCCATCGCCGCGGCGTGAAAATTCTGGTCGCCATCAACACGTTCCCGCGCGCGGGCGCCGTCAGTCTCTGGCATCGGGCGATAGACGACGCCGTCGCGGCCAAGGCCGACGCGCTGATCCTGGCCGATGTCGGCCTGCTGGAATATGCAGCGCGCCGCCATCCTGGCCAACGCCTGCACGTCTCGGTGCAGGCAGCCGCCGCCAACGCGGATGCCATCGGCTTTTACACCGAGACATTCGGCGCCCGCCGCGTCGTCTTGCCCCGCGTTCTGAGCGTAGCGGAAATCGCCGGCATCGTCCGCGAGACGACCTGTGAGACGGAAGTGTTCGTCTTCGGCGGCCTTTGCGTGATGGCCGAAGGCCGTTGCTCGCTGTCATCCTATGCCACCGGCCAATCGCCGAACATGCAGGGCGTATGCTCCCCCGCGAGCCATGTCGCTTATGAACAGGTGGACGGCAGGACGAAGTCGAGCCTCGGCGGATTTACAATCAACAGTTTCGAGATCGGTGAAGCTGCCGGCTATCCGACGCTTTGCAAGGGCCGCTTCACGACTAAACACGGCACCGGTTATATTTTCGAGGATCCCGTGAGCCTCGACGCGGCAACATTGCTTGCCGGTCTGCGCGACGCCGGCGTTACGGCGCTCAAGATCGAAGGGCGCCAGCGCGGCCGGGCCTATGTCGAGGGTGTCGTGCGGCATTTTCGTCAAGCTCTTGACGCGCTGGACTCCGGCCTGCCGATCGATGCCGCGCAACTTGTACCATTCACCGAGGGTCAGGCCACAACTGTGGGTGCCTATCGCAAGACCTGGAGGTAAGTGCCCAGGGCCTCCCTCATTGAACGACTAAAGAAAACCGATCGGAGGAATGGTTTCATGCAGCTCAGCCTCGGCCCAGTTCTTTACAATTGGGCGCCCGAACGCTGGCGCGACTTCTACTTTCGCATTGCGGACGAGGCGCCGGTCAACACCGTCGTGATCGGAGAGATCGTCTGCTCGAAGCGATCGCCCTTCATCGCTCCATATCTGCCTGCGGTCATTGAGCGGCTCCGTGCCGCCGGAAAACAGGTCCTGCTTGGCTCCCTGATCCTGACCTCGTTGCCGCGCGAGCGTCGCCAGATGGCCGAACTCGTCAACACGGCAGAGCTCCTGGTCGAGGTGAACGATCTGACCTGTCTCAAGCCACTTGTCGGTCGCCCTCATGCGATCGGTCCGTTCATCAACATCTACAACGAAGCCAGCGCCGCGTTCCACGCCCAACGCGGAGCGACACGAATCTGCCTGCCCCCGGAGCTGCTGCTGTCGTCGATCGCGGCGATTGCGGCCGCACTTCCCAACGTCCTGATCGATATCTTCGCCTTCGGCCGGGTGCCTCTGGCCATCTCTGCCCGCTGCTATCACGCACGCCTTCACAAGCTGACAAAAGACAATTGCCAGTTCGTCTGCGAGCAGGACCCGGATGGACTGATGCTGAAGACGCTCGATGGCGCCGAGTTCCTGACGGTCAACGGCGTTCAGACCCTGTCGTCCACCTGCGCCAACCTACTGGGCGACGCCGAAGCCTTGCGCGAAGCCGGCGTCGGGTCATTCCGCCTCTCGCCACAGGATTGCGACATGGTCGCGGTCATTAGCATCTTCCGCGCGGTCCTTGATGGCCGCGAGGATGTGGAGAGCGGAACGCGACATCTCGCGCAGCTTTATCCGGACGTGCCATTTTCCAACGGGTTTCTCCACGGAAGAGCCGGCTTTCTCTCCGTTGCACCCGATGCCCGGTCCGGCCAGCCACACCAATTCCGCGAACCGATTAAACCGCACATGCTCTAGCAACCTTTGGGGCCTCATATGGCGATTGCAGCACGGCGCCTACCGCAGGACGGAACCATCGATGTCGTCAACCGGCTGCGGCATGTTCTCACGCAGGTCAACCTGGACTGTACGTGTCAGGATTCTCTGGCTGGGGCCCTCGATCGATTTGCGACGCTTGAAAAACGCCGCTTCTCCCGGCGGCAGCTTGTCCAGGCACGCGACTGCAGAAATCAAATCGCTGCCTTTCTATCGCTTCTATCCGAGCTTGACGCGCTTACCGAGAGCGAACCCGACCGAACCGTGTTCAGAGAGATGGAGCTTGTATTTTCCGAAATCGTCGATTGCGCCTTCGCCGGGGTCTTGGCATTGCGGCAAATCGCGACGGAGTAGGTAGTCACGCGCCGCAATGGGACCCGCTGGTTTCGGACTCGGAGCCCGAACTATTCTTCCTCCTCGTCTGCGATGGCCACGAGAGCATGCGGCTTGCACAGGACCACGCGGCACCGCCCGCAACTGACGATGCCCCGCTCCTCCCAGGCGCTGAGCGTCCTGCTGACGGTATGCAGGGTGGTTCCGACCATTTCGGCGAGGTCACGACGGGATAGCGGAAAGGCGATCTCGATGCCGCGCGCAGTTCGGCGACCCGACTGATGCGCCAGGCGAAGAAGGGTATGACCAATCCGACGCTCGACCCGTTCGGTCGACAATTCACGCAGACGGATCTGCATCTCGTGATACCGGCGCCCCAACAACGTGAGGGCGTTGATGGCAACAACGGGATAACGCTCCATGATCTGTCTGACGATGGCACTCGTCCAGCCGATCAGATGGCTATCGTCCACCGCGGTCACCGTGCCGGGATGGGTATCACTGCCCACAAGTGCCGCATAGCCTGCGACCTCTCCCGGACCAATATAGCGGATGATAATCTGCTGACCGTCTTGGGCCATCTGCGACGCCCGCAACCGGCCCGCGATCACGACACAAAGGGACGTCGTGCGGTCGCCCTGTTGAAACAGGATGTCGCCGGCTGCGAGCCGCCTTCGTCCCGCTGACGCCTGAAGGAATCGGAGCGCTTCCGGAGGAGTCCCCTGAAACAGTTCGGTCCGGGCGAAAAGATCGAGGTCCGGAGAGTAATCCATGCCGCCGACTTCATGCTACACATCTGGCGGTGTACCTCCGCTGTCACATAGTAGTGTGGGGCAATGCCCTCCAATTTGAGCCAGCGCAAATAGTTGGATCGATTATTCCCGATAATGCCAAGGCTTGTCCTACAAGAGGAAAGCCCCTGCCCGCCGACCCAGAGACGGGGCGACTGATGCCGAGGCGTGCCCCAACACGGGATCGAAAATGCTGCTCGTCAACAAGACGGATCTGTTTCGACATCACATGCCAGACACTCTGGCTGACCGGATTGCGCTGGGCATCGTGCGCGCGGGCGCATCGATGGCCGGCGCCCTCTTTGGCGGTCGATACGGCCATCGTGTCGTTGTGCTCGAGACCGTGGCCGCGGTCCCGCCGATGGTCGCCGCAACGTTGCTGCATCTCAAATGCCTGCGCCTAATGCTCGACGATCGCGGCTGGATCCGGACCTTCATGGACGAGGCGGAGAACCAGCGCGTTCATCTGATGTCGTTTATTGCGCTGGCTCAGCCTCGCGCCTGGGAACGTATCCTGATCGCCATCGCGCAAGCGGCATTCTACAATGCTTTTTTCATTCTCTACTTGATATCCGCCCGGACAGCCCATCGCCTGGCCGGATATTTCGCCGAGCAAGCGGTCCGGGGTTACTCGGAATACCTCATTCGGCTCGGATCTGATGATCGCAGCAGCGACGCGGCACCCGCATCGGCCATCGCGTATTGGAATCTACCGCCGGATTCGGATGTCACTGACATGATCCTCGCCATGCGCGAGGATGAGGCCATCCACCGCGACCTGCACCATGCCTTCGCCGACGCGCTGGCGGCAGGTCAGGCATTTCCACGCGGCAACGCCTGAGGCGATTTTTCTGGCTCAATTGGTGACCTGCGACAAGGAACGGAAAATGGCGCGACGAACCGATCTGCCCCTGGTCTATTCCTGCTCTGGCTGTTCAAGCGCCGCTCAGCTGGCGAACCATCTCGCGATCCGACTGGATCGAACCGGGAAAGCGGAAATGTCCTGCATCGCGGGGGTCGGAGGCGACGTTCCTTCGCTTGTACGAGTTGCGACCTCGGGGCGGCCAATCGTCGCGATCGATGGCTGCGCGCTCAAATGTGTTCAGAGTTGCCTGGCGCGACACGGTGTCCAAGCAGCAAGTCACTACGATCTCACGCAGTTCGGCGTAAAGAAACGATTCAGGATGGACTTTGATCCTGCTCAAGCTGACGAGCTATTCGAACGCATCGCCGACGCTCTGTCAGAGAGATTCACCGAAATGGTCGTCGAGAATCGTACATAGTTCCAGGCCATGCACGATCCGTCATCGACGGCATCCGGCCGTATACCCAGCGGCTCTGGAGCGAGCTTCCACCTGCTTCCAAGCGGCGCCTCGCGCGTCGATCCGCTTTGCATCGGCATCGAGACCGGCGCCGATTGTGCGATCGTCAATCGCGACGGCGCTCCGTCCCGGCGGCTATTCGCCGTGGGTCCACTCGCCCGCGCCGCCTTCCGGGAGATCATTGCGATTCCCGATATCCGCACTCAATGCTCCACGCTGGCCGCCCTGCTTGCCGCCCAAGACGAGGAACGGCAGTTCGAGCGTATCGGCGCGCAATCGCCTTAGCTGGTGAATTCATCCGCACGACGGACTGTCGTCTGCCACACGCGTCAGCACTTTCGAATAAGCACGACGCTTGCGCTGAAGCGCCGGTGCATTCGCTTTATCGCTCAGCACGCTGCTACTATACTGACGTGGCGGAAGGGCGTGTGTCCGATACCTGCGCTGGAGCAATAGAGCATGCGAAAAGTCGGAATTGTCGGGGCTGGCGCGGTCGGCGCCGCCTGCGCAATGGCGCTGGGTCTTCGGCGCAGTGCGGACGAAGTCGTCCTCGTGAACAGGACACCGGCGAGGAGCGTCGGGATCGCCACGGATATTACGTATGGAGCGGCGATGGGGGACGTGACCGCCGTTCGAAGCGGCGACATCGCGGATCTGACCGGTTGTTCGGTCGTTCTCCTCACTGCCGGCGTCAACGAAAAGGCCGGAGGCGCAACCGATCGGAGCGACAAGGAAGGCCGGCTGAAGCTCCTCACCGCCAATGCCAAGATTTACCGGGAACTCGTTCCCGCCATCGTCGCTGCTGCGCAGGACGCGGTGATCATCGTCGTGACCGATCCACCTGACCCGCTCACCGATATCGCCCGCACTGCTGCCGGGCATGAGCGCGTGTTTGGCACCGGGACGTTCCTTGACAGCCTGCGCTTCCGGACGCATCTCGCCCGTCACTTCGGCGTTGCTCCGACCGCCGTAGATGCCTTGGTGCTTGGCGAACATGGCACTTCAAGCGCCTTTCTCTGGTCCTCCGCGCGAATTGGCGGCAGTCCGGTCGAAGCACTTCTCGATCGGCCGGCGGAGACGAAAGAGCAGATTGAACGGGATGTCCGGCAGGCCAACATCACGATCATCGAGGGCATCGGTGCCAGCCAGTACGGGATCGGAATCGTATCCGCGCGGATCGCCGAGGCGGTTCTGCGGGATGAGAAGGTTATGCTTCCGGTATCGAGTCCCCAAAAAGCATTTGGGGTCAGCCTCTCCCTGCCCTCGGTGATCGGAGCAGCCGGCGTCGAGCGCGTTCTCACGCCGCAGATGAGCCAGCAGGAAGAGGCAGCGCTACACGCAAGCGCCCGGCGCATCGCGGACGCGTCCACTCGTTTGAAGCAGTAGGACGATCGCTTCCAGCCGCGCGTTCGTTCGGACAAACCTGCGTGCGGATCGGAAATACAGGCCACCGCCACACGTTTACCGCAATAGCGGTGCCTTGCGAATGCCGAAGGGACGGCCGACCGCCCGCAAGGTCGTGCCTCGCCTCCTCGCGAGGACGAAGTTGTCCTGAATCCACCTTCTTTGGAATATCTGCTCAGCGCAACGGCAAAGGCATATCGGATGCGCGCCACGTCATTCGCGGCCTTGTTACTCCTGTTGCCTACTCTGTCGGCGACTGCGGCTTCGACCGTCAGCGAAGATACCAGCTTCGGACCACCGCCGGCGCTGGAGCCAGGCAAGGCGCCCCCACTGCCCCAACCGGGGCCGCTGGCGGAGCCCCGCTCGTCAAATCAGGTCGGCTTTCCCGCGGCGCTGACGGCATCGGCTATCCCACCAGCCAGCCCGCTTACGCCTGACGCGGTTGCGTTGGGCGAGAAACTGTTCTTCGACGGGCGGCTGTCGGATGACGGCACCGTCGCCTGCGCTACATGTCATGATCCGGCACGCGCCTTCACAGATGGGCGGCCTGTATCGATCGGGATCCATGGCCGCGCCGGTCAACGCAATGCGCCAACGATTCTGAATGCGCTCTATAACAAGACGCAGTTTTGGGATGGCCGGGTTGATACGCTGGAGCAGCAGGCGGCCCTGCCGGTCACCAACCCGTTCGAGATGGGTTCGTCCAGTATCTCCGCTGCCGTATCCCGGATCGCCGGCGATAAGGACTATCAGGTGCAGTTCATGCGGGCCTTCGGCCGGGACGTGAACGAACAGGATATGCTGCGCGCAATCGCGACCTATGAACGGACATTGGCGTCTTTCGATTCTCCCTTCGACCACTTCATCACCGGAGACGCCGGCGCGATCAGTGACTCTGCCAAACGCGGCTGGGAATTGTTCAATACCAAAGCCCGCTGTAACCTCTGCCACGCCTTGGCGGACGATAAACGCGATGTGACTGTTTTCACCGATAACGATTTTCATAACATCGGCATCGGAATCCTCCGGCACCGCGTTGGCCCCCTGGCGCAGCAGGCGGAACGCGAGCTTGCACAAGGACGCCTGCCGGATGTCGACACCGCCGCGATCGCGAGCGATATGTCTGTCCTTGGGCGTTTTCTGATCACGAAACGGCAGAACGACATCGCCGCATTCAAGACACCTGACTTGCGCAATATCCTGGTGACGGGACCTTACTTCCACGACGGATCGATGCAAACGTTGTGGGACGTCGTCGATCACTACAACAAGGGTGACGGCCTCACCGATCCCTGGCTCGACGAAGACATCCAGCCGTTGGCCATGACGGAGGCAGAGATTGATGATCTGGTCGCATTTCTTGCTTCACTGACAAGTTCTCCCTACAAGGAGGCCGGCGACCACGAGTACGCGCGGCAACTCGCGTTATCCAGGGTTGATCGCCCACAGCGGGACACTGCGCGGGCTTTCGGCCCGAAGCCGTCGCAGCCGAAGCCGCCACCATTTTGATGGGATCGCAAGTTTAGCGTACCAGGATTGATCAGCGCATTGTATCGAAAGAGGCCCTGTGACAAACCCTGCCCTATCGAACGATCCCGGCCAGGCGGCAGCGTTCGCGCACGCGCCCGGCCAAGGCGAGAACCGTCCCAAGCCAGGAATCGCGATGCTCGAGACCAGGCATTTGTCGCGGAGCGTCGGACAGCGGCTGCTCGTCAATGATGTCAGTGTGCAGGTCTCGGCTGGTGAGATTCTCGCCGTCGTCGGCGCGAGCGGAGCCGGGAAGTCGTCCTTCCTGCGGCTGCTCAACCGGCTGGACGAACCCACGGCCGGCACGGTTCTGCTGGCGTCCACCGACTACCGGTCAATTGCGCCGCAAGAGTTGCGGCGGCGGGTCGGCATGGTCATGCAGACGGCCTTTCTATTTCCCGGCACAATCGCTGCGAACATCGCTTTCGGACCGCGCCAGCGCGGGGAAGTCATGGCCTCGACGCAGATCGCAACGCTGCTCGAGCGGGTCGGCTTATCCGGATTCGCTGACCGTGACGTCGGCAACCTTTCCGGCGGCGAGGCCCAGCGCGTGGCACTGGCTCGAACGCTGGCAAATGCTCCTGAGGTTCTGCTGCTCGACGAGCCGACCTCCGCGCTCGATGAGACGTCCGTGCGCGGGGTCGAGGAGCTCATTCTCGGTATCATCCGAGAACGACGAATGGCCTGCGTGATCGTCACGCACAACCGTGAGCAGGCCATCCGTCTCGCAGACAGAACCACGATCATGGAAGCAGGCCGACTTGTCGCGATCGGCGCAACCAGGGAGGTGCTGCATGCTGACTGAGCTGGAGAGCAGCATAGGAAGCGACGTTCTGATGGGCCTTGCCCAGGCCGCCGGCGCCATCGCGCTATGCGCAGCCGTGGTGGCGCTTTGCCGGTGGCACGCCGTCCGCGTCGAGCGCGAGGCCGCCGTGTCGATGGCGCGTGGCCTCGTGCAGATGGTTCTCGTTGGGATGGTGCTGGCGGTGTTGCTGCATGGCAACTTGCTGATCGGCACGCTCATCCTGTTGATGATGACGGTCGCCGCGGCATTCACGGCTGCTCGCCGCCTCCAGGGATTGGAAGGCGCGCTGCTGCTGTGCTTCTGGGCAATCACCGCCGGCGCCGGAACCGTGATCGCGGCGATGCTTGCGACCCGGAGTCTTCGGGCCGACATTGCGATCCTCGTCCCTGTCGGCAGCATGATCATCGCCAATGCGATGAATGCATGCGCGCAGGCCGCAGAGCGCTTCCGGGCCGAGATCGTCGCCCATGTCGGACAGATCGAGGCAGGCCTCTCGCTGGGCGCGGAGCCCGCCGTTACGGTTACGCCTTATCTTCAGAGCGCCGTCTATGCGAGCCTTCTGCCTCGACTCGATATGCTGAAGTCTCTCGGTTTGGTGTGGATCCCCGGAGTCATGGCCGGCATGATGGTCTCCGGCGCGAGTCCGGTCTATGCCGCCATCTACCAATTCGTGGTCGTAGCCATGATCCTGGCTGCGTCTGGGATTACTGGTCTCACGGCTACCCTCCTCATGGGGTCACGCGTGTTCACCTCAGCGGCGCAGTTGGCGCTTCGGCCTGCGGAAGCGTCAACGTCGGGCCCGGCGGCGACGCGGGCTCATCCATAAGTCGGACAGGCTCGGTCATCACACGCCCTGCGCAAACCCGTTCGGACTTGTCGGCGCGAGCTGGTCGAACTGCTCGACTAGATCAACTCATGCTGCCAGGCATGAAGCATCGCGGTTTCGGATGACCATCTTGATAATAGGGCCACACCATGGTCCGACCCGAGAGGTTCGGCCCATCTACGACAGCTTCCCTGGGAACGTCGACCCATTCGCCATCGATGCGCACCCGATAGTGACCATCCTTGCTTTCCCAATCGGCGTCATCGACGCGCTTGGCATCTGTGCCGTCACAGCATGGGCCCTTGCCGCTGTGCAGGCTCTCATACCAATGGTTCAACTCGGGGTGCCCAGAATCGTGAGCGCGGGCGGACCCGAATGTAAAAATTGACAGCACGACAGCAAGAATAAGAAGCGCTGGCCGCCTGCAATCCGTACTCATTCCAAGACTAATCCGTGCTGTGATCATATCCGATACCCAACTCCAGTATGCTGGTCGCGAGGCTCGCAAATCACGTGCCACCAGGTCACTGGTGCAGCACTAATTTTGATCTCCGCGATGATTATTTTGCGGGCAGGCTGATCGCATTCAGAGTCTCCTCGTTGCGATCGAAAACTATCGCTGCGCAACGATCGGTGACGAACGTTGCGAGCGCCTCCCTATGCCAGCCACATCATTGTTCTGCTCTTCGTGGAGATATGACCGACGTTGTCTACGTCAATTATATGATTTATCTCATACCATCACGTTGCCGAGAGAAGTCACACTCATCGCGCCTGACTTCGCTGGGTTGTCAGCGGATACGGCGATGTTCGTAGTCGCTCGCGATCGATTGATCGTTCGGGTCCGACATCATCACGCCTGTGTCACCGCGAGAACGAACTTCTCGAAATAGTGTGCCGTCGACGAGCCAAACGTAGCAACATGCCTGCGGCCGCGATCAACCGTTTCGGATGGCCAGCACACACAACGGTCGACGTCGCCATTTTTCGGTGCGTCGGAAAATAGATGTCCTGGATAGAGTCCCGCGTGCCGGGCGGCCTAAGGGCCAGCGCCCTCTTCGCCTACATTCCCAATCCCGCCGCGGCGGACGATTTCCGGGAAGCACGCTTGGTGCTTTGCGGCAAGTCTGACAGCGAGCGTCCCGGCCAAAAGTTCCGTGGCGATGACATCGATGGCAACTTCAGATCGAGAAGGCGACGCATTCGCGGTATGCAGACCTGCTCTGCGTCATAGTGATCGATAACGAAGCGGCGGGCGGCCTGTCTCATTGACGAGAACTTGACGGGTTCCTGCAACGCCTCAATCACGCGCTCGGAAAGTTCATCGACCGCAAAAAAAGGAACCAGCAGCCCGTTCTCGCCGGAACTGATGACCTCGCGCACTGGCGGCGTATCAGACCCAATCACCAGGCAACCGGCGCTCATCGCTTCCAGCGCCGACCAGGACAGCACGAAGGGATAAGTCAAATAGACATGTGCCGATGATACCTGGAGCGCGGAAATGAACGTCTGATATGGGACGCCACCCATGAAATGAACACGTGATAGATCCAACTGATCGCGGACCTCATCGAGGAAGATCGACTTCCAGGTCTTGCCAGCCGGCGGAGGAAGTCCATACGACAATCCATCCCTGCCGATGACGACGATCTGCGCGTTGGGTCGGCGCCTGAGGATTTCGGGGAGAGCACGCATAAAGACGTGATAGCCTCTGAGCGGTTCGAGATTGCGTACGACAAACGTCACTATCTCGTCCGACGATCCCACTTCCCGGCCGTTCGGCAGCATGAGGCGCGTCTGCGGATTCGGTCGCACCCGCGATGTATCAATTCCTTCATGAATCACTTCGATCTTGCTTTGATAATGCGAGGGAAAGGTCGATTGCTGCCAATTGGTAGGCGAGATTCCAAGGTCGCAATCTGCCAGCGCTAGCAATGTCGTCGCATTCTTCAACTGCAGTCCGATATGACCATCCAATCCGGACATCGGAAATTCCGGATCGAATCCGATGTCCCGCCCCTCGGCCCCGTAAAAGAACTCGCAATAGACCAACAATCTTGCCTTGGGGAACATCGTGCGCAGTGGCAGGGTCTCTCCCCATCCCGGATGGCCCAGAATCAAGTCGGGTGCGAAGCCCGACGCAGCCAAGGTCGAAAGACTGTAAAGCACTTGCTCAGCGCGGCGGCACTCAAGGTCGAATCGCCTTGCGAAAGGATGGGTTCCGGAAACATCTGCTTCGGGCAGCATATATTTAATCAACTTAACCGAAGGCATCGGCTGCGCGCTCGATGCACCGACAGCAACGAGCTCGAAGCCGGGTTCGTTAGCCAACGCGGCCGCCAGATTGCGGTACTGTGCCGGGAAGTTATTGTGAACGAATAAAATCTTCATCGACGATGCTGTGGCCTGTCTGCTTCAAGCTGTACGATCAATCTAGAACGAACTGAAGCTTGCGCGTCGTGGTTATAGCAAGAATTTTCTGTAGCGAAGGCATCAATCGCTAATCGCCGAACGATAGTTCGGCATTCGCACTATGTAATGACAAAGTTCCCTATGATTAGAATGCTGCAATTCTGCATCAGCAAAAAGCTTTCGTTCGATCTGACATCTTCCTGCCCCAAAATTCGTCGATTAGTCGCAACTCCATGCAACTTTTGGTTTTGCTTTGGGCATCCAAATGTTGAAACTCAGTGTAGTCTCAGGAATGCAAGGGCAAGCGTGTGGGCAACGCTATGAAATTCAAACGACCTCCTTCCGACTGCCAACCGCAAATCCAGCATCTCGATCTGAGCAGCGCTGAGAACATCGCCGACTCCATCGCACTGCTGAGAGATGAAAACGACAGGCTCCGGCGGATGGTGGCATTATTGAGTGCAGAGACTGAGTATATCCGTCGCTCTCTCTCGTCATCAGTATCCACTCATTGGCGCTCGTCCTCACGCTTGAGGGCACTTCCTTGACTTGCCGTTGCTGACGGAGCAGGTGTCTTGCTGTGGATAACCAGCTTCGCGCTTCGGCAAAGTCGAGTTGGCAGTCACATCATTCTCGCCTCAAGCGTCTTGGATGGCTCTCTCCGCTGCGTTTCGGCGCGCCGGAGCACGTCCGGCTGCAACACCCAAGATTGAAACGCGAAAAGACATGAATTGCGATCTGTGGTTGCATGGGCTGCTTAGCCATTTGCCCGAAGTTTGTTGAGCTCGCGATATCAAACATGTCTAACTTTTGGGCGACGACATATGATATGCTCGCTAACAGAAGTAGATTACAATTGTTACGATTTGTTCGGGGGTGTTGATGAGCGACGCTGAGCAGCAAAAAGTGGTGAACCTCGACCGCGGACTGTTCTTCGTGAATTACAGGAGTGCGGAAGACTCCCTCTCTCCACCTCATGTTACGGTCGCACCGGCGCTGGGCCACGAAAGGCGGATGGAGATCATCCTGCATCCTGACGCGACCGAGCCAACCCTTTGGGAGCCGAATTCCGGCTTGGTTGTCCGAGTCAACACGCCCGGCACTTTGCAGGTCCAAGTCCAGCCCATGCGACTTGGAGGATCGCAAGCCGCCGTGGTTCGCATCGAACCGATCCAATCCGGCCGAGCCCGCGTCGTCACGGCGCAAAGCGAAAGCCTGGGCTTGCATGCCAATGCCACGACGGAAGGCCTGAAGGTGCTTGGCCATGTGGCGGGTCGCGGCGACGTCACTGTCGGACCCAACGCATGGATTGCAGGTCCAACGGCACCGTCCCGCGTGGAAGGGGTGGCCCTGGAATGGCCGGAGAAGCCGGTCGGTCTTGATATCCGCTATGCGGTTCAGTTCGCCAACGGTCAGGCCGGGAGCGGCAGAATGGTCCCGCTCGGCGCCTACGCCGGTACACGCGGGCGGGCCCTGCCCATTACGGGCGTGGTCCTGGAAATGAGCGGCACCGACG
Source organism: Bradyrhizobium sp. Leo114 (assembly GCF_055229415.2). Taxonomy (NCBI): domain Bacteria; kingdom Pseudomonadati; phylum Pseudomonadota; class Alphaproteobacteria; order Hyphomicrobiales; family Nitrobacteraceae; genus Bradyrhizobium; species Bradyrhizobium sp. Leo114. Next base: position 311,208 of record NZ_JBUYEN020000001.1, read on the forward strand.
AATTGGAGTTCGTCGCGGAGGCAGGGTTCTTGAACGCACCGACCTTGCGCGCAGTCGGCAAACGCGTGGTGCTGTCGGGTCCGACCAATCGCGAACCTCTGGTTGGCATTCGCATTGGCATCGAACGGATTGCAGCCGCGGAACAGGTCGCGGCGCCTGTGAAGCCGCGAAAGCCTGCCGGTTCGGGGCGGGTCCGTGTGTTCCGCAGCCGGCCGCGCCAAGAGAGTCCGGTTACCTGAAGCGATCCGGACACTCAGACTTCGGAGCGCCGGCAAGCGACCGCAATCGGTCAGGGCACGGTTAAATGGTTCTCGGCACCATCATTGGCGCCCCAGCGCTCGTCGGACCTCGCTCACATATCGCGCTCGAGCGCCTGGCGGCGCAGGCGCTAACCGCTCAGGACTTTATCGCAGCATTCAAATATGCGGATCGACGCTGCCGTATTGAACCGCCGCCGGCCGCCCATTGCTTCATTCTCCGCGCGGAGGCGAACTGGAAGCTTGGACGCGGCGAAGCGGCGCTCGCCGACCTCACCGAAGCGCTTCTTGTCGATCCTTCCGACGTCGGCGCCAACCGTCGAATGCTTGCCTGGGCCACTGACGATCGGCGGCGGGTCGCGGCTGCCAGTCTGATAAGCCGTGACGGCAATCCGGCGATCCTGCGAGCTGCCATCGCTGAGCTTCGGCGTGCCGGGAATCGGCATTGGGCCGCCTGTTCGGTGTTTGACAATCATGTGACAGGTTGGATCGCCTGGACCAAGGCGGCCACGATCGAAGCGAGCCTTGCGACCGAAGACGGCACGTTAACGAGCCTTCTCGAGCCCAATTCATTTCATCCCTTGGCCAGCAGGGACGTTCAGGCGACCGCCTTTCTCGTTAGGCGGCCACCATCCAGGACCCCTCAGACGCTGACATTGAAATTCGACGGCGAGATCTTCCAGATCCGGCGGCTCGCCCCCAACCAGTCTCCGCAGGCGCGGGTCCGAGCACACGCGCGTCCCTCCGCTCGGCCAAGGCCTCGCACCTCCGCCCCCACCGTCATCGTTCCTGTCTATCGCGACGTCCAAGCAACGATCGACTGCTTTGAAAGCCTCGTTAAGGCAAGAGCTTCGCGCGCGTCAAGAAAAGAGCCGTTCCGCATTCTAGCCGTCGATGATGCCAGCCCCGAGGTGGAGTTGCGACGCTATCTCCAAGAGCTTGCTGCGGCCAACACGATCGACCTCGTTGTGAACGCGGTAAACCTTGGCTTCGTCGGAGCGATCAATCGTGCGCTGGAGGAGGCGCCGACGGGCGACGTCGTGTTGCTGAACTCCGATACCGTCGTAGCACCCGGCTTTGTTGATCGATTGGCGACGGTGGCGCGTTCGGCACCGAATATCGGGACGGTCACGCCGCTTTCCAATAATGGCGATATCTTTTCGTTCCCGATGCCGAATGACGTCAATCCGATGCCGAGCTATGAGCAAATACTCGAGATCGATCGTATCGCGGGCATTTTCGGCGCCGGCGATGCAATCGACGTCCCAAGCGGCATCGGGTTTTGTCTCTATATCACGCGCGCCTGTCTCGATGCCGTAGGCGGGCTGTCGGAAACGTTTGAGCGCGGCTATCTCGAAGATGTCGATCTCTGCCTTCGCGCGCGCGCCAAGGGCTTTCGCAATGTTTGCGCGCCGTCGGTCTATGTCGGGCATCACGGCTCTAAATCCTTCCAGCACGAGAAGCGAAGCCTGGTGCTTCGCAACCTGGGCGTTCTGGACCAGCGATTCCCAAACCATCGGAACGAATGCCGCGCGTTTGAGAGCGCCGATCCGCTACGACCAGCGCGCGCAGCACTCGAGCGCGCGCTGCCCTGGTCGTCAGAACCGTCCATGCTGATCGTCGGCAATCAACGCTCCTGCGCAGCCATAGCTGAGGAGCGAGCGCGCCACCTCCGGCGGCATGGCGAGCGCGTGCTTCTGCTCTTGCGAGAGCGCGATGTCTTCCATCTCAAGGCCGCGGACGGCACGAGCCCGCAATCGATTCATTTGAGGCTCGGCACGGAAACGGACATCGCCGACGCCGCCGAACTCCTTAGACGGCTGCATGCAAAACGCGTCGACATCGTCGAGCCGAATCCGTTGCCGGAACTGATCGATCTGATGCGGGCACTCAACCTTCCGCTCAATTTCTGGCTGGTGAGAGGAAACCTTGGCGAAGCGGCCGTCTCGCTTCCCGGCGGGACGCCCCTCCTCGTTCCCAGCAAAGCGGCCAAGGCTTTTGCCCAGGCTCGGTGGCCCAAACGCAACATTGTCTTCCAGGATTGGCCAACTCCCTCGCTCGACCTGCCGCCGTTTTCGGGCTCGCGAAAATCGCTTGTCATCGTTCCCTCTGCGCCCTCGCCCGTATCCTTGCGCATCATGCGGAGCCTGGCGGATTGCCTGCATCGGCGGAAACCATCCCGATCGATCGTTATCGCTGGCACGACGTATGACGACGATCGCCTGATGTCGTACCCAAATGTCTTCATAACCGGCGCGGTTGCAGCCGGCGAGCTTGGCGATGTTCTGGCACCGCATGATCCGGGCTGGCTGCTCACCGATTTCGAAGAACCAATATTCGGCCATCCGCTGATTGAGACTGCAAAGCAAGCTTTAAGACCTGTCGCATATCGCGACTGGTCGGGCGGATCGCCCAGCCCGCGCAAAGGCGACCTTGCCCTTCCTGCCAATGTAGACGAGGCAGGACTTGTCGATGCGGTAGTCGATTGGGTCGAACACTCATGAGCATCGCGCGCGTCATCCACACCGCACCGGCGGCCAAACCGAAACTGATCAGCCGGCTCGCGCTCGCTCACGACAGTACTGTGTCGGGCTTCGTGTTCGATCCCGAGGCCCCCGAGCGCCGCTTCACCGTCGATATCCTGCTCGATGGTCTGGTCCTGAGAACGACCTACGCCGATTCCCTCGTCATGGAGCTCTTTGAGCAAGGACTAGACGGCGCTTACGGATTTGCGGTGACGCTCGAACCGAATCTGCTCCAAGCCGCGAGCGTCCTTGAGGCACGCCTCGCCAATCTCGGAACCCCCGTCGGCCATCCTATCGACCTGGAGAATGACAGCGCACTTGTCGATCTTCGACCGACCAGCAAATTGCGCTGGCTCGGTGGTTTGCATTTCGAAGGCTGGATCGACAGCGAAATCGTCGCCACCCTTGAAGCGATCGTCGATGGAGAAACCGTCGCACAGGTCCGCGCGACGGCCTGGACGCACATCGGCGACAACGCCAACGGGCAAGGATCCCGCAACGCCCGCGCTTTCGATTTCCATGTCCCGCAGCGCTTCGCCGACGGACGTGTCCATAGGATTGGATTGCGCAAAGAGGACGGCGAGCAGGTCCCGGCAACGGCAGTCTTTGTCGCGTTTCCCGATGGCCTTGCCAGAATGATTGACGCGATCGGAGGGCACGGCGCCGAGCGCCTCCGCGGCAAATTATACGATCAGCTCATTCCGGCCTCGCTTCCCCTCGCCGACTATGCGAATTGGCGCGATCGCTTCCCGTTGCCAGAACCGCAGACGAGCCGGCTTCAACTGGCTGTCGTCATCGCCGGCACCGACGGAACTCAGCAAACGCTCTCCACCCTGGAAACGCAGAGCCACGAAAACTGGACCGCAGGCGTGATCGACGGTCAGCCGCTTTGCATCGACAGTGACGCCCTCCTGGAGTTTCTCGAAGACGCCGCATCCGATGCGCAACACGTCGTCGTCACCATGGCGGGCATGTCGCTCGAACCGAACGCGCTGGCTCGCATTGCAGCCGCATTCGACGCCTATCCGGATGCTACGGCCGTGTACGGCGATCTTGACTTCCTCGCCGGCGATGGCCGCCTGTGGCCGCTTGCGTTTCCGGCGTTCGACTACGAGAGGATGCTCGAGCAAGGGTATTGTGCGCACCTGTTCGCGGTCCGACGAGAAGCGCTGCTTGCCGGGCTTGAGGCTCGTCCCGACAATCTCTATCGACTTTTCAACTGCCTGCTCGACCATACCGATCCACGACAGGCGAACATCCTGCACTTGCCGGGAGCCTTGGCGACGCTACCGAAATTCAATCGGGTGAATGCCGCCTCTCGGCTTTCCGCCGCGAGCCACATGCATCTGCGCGCGCGCGGCATCGGGGCGGAGGTGAGCCAGCAGCAAGGCAATCTCTTCCCCGCGGTCCGAATCAAACGGCCGATCGCGCACGAGCGGGCGACCGTGATCATCCCGACCCGCGACCGCCTCTCGTTGTTGCGCACCTGCCTTGACAGCATTGCGCCGGCGGTCGAGCGCTGCCGTGCCGATATCCTCGTCGTCGATAATGATAGCGCCGACCCGGAGACGATCGACTATTTCGCAGATCTGCGCCGACGCGGCATCCGGACTTTGCGGATTGAGGGGCCATTCAACTTCGCACGGCTCAACAATCAAGCCGCCACGATGCTCGACAGTGACGTCTTATGTCTGCTCAACAACGATATCGAGGCAAGCTCGGACGACTGGCTTGAGGAGATGCTGACGCGGCTGGCCGAACCGAACGTCGGTGCCGTCGGCGCGCTCTTAACCTGGCCCGCCGGCGTTGTGCAGCATGGCGGCGTCGTCTTGGGAATGAACTTCGCGGCGACCCACGCATACACCGATAGATTTGGCGATGATCCCGGTTTTGTTGATCAGCTACTCGTCGCGCACGAATGCAGTGCGCTAACCGCGGCCTGCCTCGTGACCCGACGAAACGACTATCTTGCCGTCGGCGGAATGGACGAAGCTCGCTTCGCGGTCGCATTCAACGATGTCGACTATTGTCTCCGCCTGCGCCAAACCGGAAAGCGCATTGTCTTCACGCCGCACGCGAAGCTGGTCCACGCCGAATCGGCCAGCCGAGGCAAGGACGATCGGGCGGACCGCCGAGACCGGTTCGAGCGTGAGCTCAGTCTGCTTCGCGCGCGCTGGGGCGAGTTGCTCAATGACGACCCGACCTACAATCCGCAGCTCTCACGCGATGGAATCCCCTATAGCGGCCTGGCTTGGCCCCCGGGACCGCGCGACCCCAGGTTCAACAATCTTCCTCCTGCACGCGACATACCGCCAGGATTTTAGCGGCATCGCAGGCCACAGCATCAGCTCGCCTAGAGCGTGATGACTTTTCTTCGAATCGTCCTCCCGCTCTAGCTCTTTGTTTGAGCGTGATCTTTTTCGGAAAACCGGTCTCCACTTTTCCGGATCACGCTCTAACCGCCGCCCCGACGACGTCGGCGAAAGGATATTGCCCTTTGCACGGACGGGTCGGACGGCGGCCGTCTTGTCTCGATCAACGTTGAGGCTTCAACAAATCCTACGCCACCTCGACGGCAGTTTGGCTGGCGCCGATCGCTTGCACCCGGGCGGCAAGCATAATGCGCGTCCGAACAGGCACCTGACGCTGCGACTTCGCGCGCGGGTATGGCAACTCTCTGACCGATTTACCGTTTGGATAAAGGGCTTCGTGCTCGGCCCAATTGTCGAAATGCAACCGCTCGATGTTGTCGACGAACGTCTCGGCCGGCGTGCTCTCGGCGAAAATCAACGAGTGATCCTCGACCTCCACATGATAATAGGCGAAGGTCGTCGGTACATTGTGCTCACGGACGATGGACGTGCCGTTGACTAGCGCGCTCGCCTGAATCAGAGCACCATCGACGAGGACCGCATGGTCCGGCGAAATCAGGAGATCCCGGGAGGGCACGCCCTCAGCCAGTGCGCCGGCCTTGATGCGGATCGGCAGGACGCGCATCTTGTCGGCGAACCTCGTCGAAACCGTCTGAATGCCGAGCCAGTCGACCGTCGCCACTCCACCATCCTGAGTTAAGACCTGGTCACCGCGCGTCAAAGTCTCGACAGGTACTTCGCCAGCCGGCGTGCCAATCAGAGTACCGGCCATGAAACAGATGGTCGTACTGCCGCTGGTAATGGTCACATCACCGTTATGCCCGTTCAGCTTGCCCGAATACTGGGTGTCGGTCAAAAAAAACGAACGTCCATCGCCGTCCAGAATGATAATCCCGCTGATCGTGTTGCCGTGATCCTGAACGGTCGCTGCGCCAACGAAAGTGTATTTTCCTGTCTCAAGATCACCCAAATCAGCGCCAATCTTCGCGACCTTGATCTTGTCGCCGGCAAAGATCTCACCGCCGTTCGGATCTTTGACCTTCACGCCGCCTGCCACGTAATCCACAAAATCGGTCTTCGGATTGGCATCGTCAATTCGGTAGCTCGCCTTACCGCCGTAGGCCAATGCATAGGCGTAGTGAAACGTCTCGCTAGTCGCCATCGAACCCCTCACCCTGAATGTTATGGATAAGTTAACATTATAAAGACACGTTAGCGTTCCGATAACCTTTGCGCAATCCGGAAAGGGGCCGCTGAGACGGTTCGGCAAAATATTGCGATAATCTGCAAATTCGCTTATCGATCATCACTCATAATATTAGCATTGAAAGATAATTGGGAATGATGATTAGATCGTGCCGGTGGAAGCCAGCCGGTGATCAGGAAGAAGCGCAGACATGGCTCGCCACCTACCATCCCATTTATGTAAGTAATAAAGTCCCCCTCCTCGGCCCCGGAGGATCGCAAGAGATTTGGGCCGGTCGAATCTTTGTGCTTAGCCAGACTAGCTGCGCGCATGCCGAGCTGGTCCGGGGGCAACGGCGGTCTCAGGCCGCGCAGTCGATCACTTCGCCCTCCAAGTCGTGATGGGCGGCTTTGTTGAAATGCATCATCATGGAGGCACGGCGACTGCCCGCGCCGGGGATTTGCTTTTGTTGGACCTTCAGGCGCCGGTTCGGCTCATCCGCGGCACCGATAACGGTCCCAGTGCTGACCTGACGCTCTGGATACCGCGAGCGAGCCTGCCGGCGAAGTTCGCGGATCTGACCGCCAGACATGGCACGCTGGCCAAGGCAGCCGCCCCGGGCGCCTCCGTGGTCTCCGCAGCCTTGCAGGCCATGCTTGCACAGGTCCACCTTGTCACTGCCGCGGAGATGGATGAAATCGCGTCGGGCATTGCGTTGCTGGCGGTACAGATACTGACCTTGGAGGCGAGACGCAATTCAGCCGTTGAGCCTTCGGATTCGCTGCCTCTCGACAGCTTTGTCATCATCAGTCGCTACATTGAGAATCATCTTGCCGCGAAGGGACCTGAGCGCCGACAGTCTGGTCAAGACGTTCGGCCTATCCCGAGCCTCTTTATATCGTCTCTTTGAACCAACTGGCGGTGTTGCATCCTACATCCGCGCACGCCGCCTCGCCCGCGTTCAACAGGAGATCACGGCTGGGGGACTCGGCAACAGACGGATAGCCCCGATCGCCTACCGCTACGGATTTCGTAGCATTCCCGCATTCAATCGGGCCTTTAAGAGCACGTACGGCCAAACGCCCCGCGAGGCGCTCACGGCGAAACGATCAAGCTTACCCTCCCCCGCTGGTTCGTCTCACGCGTTGGGACAACTTGCGCAATGGCTCTTGGACGTTTCGTGACAATCTTGCCGCGATAAATCCGGCCGTTGACAATTCCTCTTTGCGGGACGACGACTGCAGCAATAGCCCGCGCAACCGATGTCGGTTCATCTACGCCAGCGGATAATGAATTGCGTCGCCCTCCACGATTAAGCCGTCTTTTTGAGCTGCTTTTAACAAACGGTCGTTGTTGTTTTAGCCGCCCGATCGTAGGCATGCACCCGTCGTTTAGCTGATTATCTGTCGCTTTTCTGTCATGTTCGATCTTGAAGACCGTTTCGCTTGGCTGATGCGCTCGATCTGTCCAATTCAAACGCTGGAGTCACACCCAGCATGAATGACGGACAGCCGGCAAAAATGCTTATCGAGCAAGGCCGGCGAATTCGAGCGACGGGCGATCGCACAGCTTCACTCGCCGCATTCCTCAGGGCGACGGAGAGCGACCCTTCCAACGTCATTGCAACCGTTGAAAGCGGCTATGATCACCTGCATCTGGCACAGATCCCTCAGGCACGCTCCATGTTCGAGCGCTCGCTCGCGCTGGATCCAGATAACAAGCCGGCCTTGATCGGCCTCGGTCATACCCTGCGACATCTGCGGGAGTTCGAAGGTGCCGCACAATCGTTCCAGCGAGTCCTGCAACTTGAGCCTGGTCATGCCGGTGCCAACGAAGGACTAGGCTATGCACTGAAATCCTTGGGCAGGAACGAGGATGCGCTCGCAGCATTCCAGGCTGCAGCCCGCGCCAATCCGAGAGACATCAGACCACATATTGAAGTTGCACACATGCTGCGCGATCTCGACCGCAACGAGGAGGCCGTCACCGCGCTGCGTGATATAGTCGCGCAAGACCCCAATAACACTGCCCATCTGTTGACGCTTGCGCGTTTGTTGCGGCAAACTGGCGCGGCAGTCGAAGCACTCGACACTTTCCGAAAGCTTGCGGAACTCGATTCCGCCAATCTCGGCTTCAGAATCGAGCTTGGGCATCTTCTTCGTGAAACCGACCTCATCGACGAGGCGCGGGACGTCCTTGAAAAGGTTCTGCAGGAGGCGCCTCTCAATATCAGCGCGCTGAATGCTCTCGGGTGGACGCATCGCAAGGCAAATTCTCTTGAAGCTGCCCAGGTCTGCTTCGAGAAAATTCTTGAGATCGAACCAACCAATGTCGGAGCTTTGCACGCGCTCGGTCTCGTCGAACGGCAGCGCGGCGGCCATGAAAATGCGCTCGTGCTGTTTGCTCGCGCGAAGGAAGTCAGCCCAAAGGCCTTCCATATTCGCCTCGAGGTTTGTCACTGCCTTCAGAACTTGAAACGCTTCGGCGATGCCATCGACGAATTCAGAGAGGTTCTGCGCGAGTGGCCCCGAAGCCGCGAAGCTCATCTTGGCCTCGGTTATGCCATGCGCGCTTCCGGCAAGGTCGAGCAGGCACTGGAGGCGTTCGACGAAGCCGCCCGCGATGATCCCTCCCACCCAAACGGCTTGATCGAAGCGGGACATACTCTGCTCCGTCTTGGTCGACCAGCCGAGGCCGAGCAGCGGTTTCGCGGCGCGCTCGATCGATCACCAGGCAACGCGGCCGCGTTGGTCGGTCTGAGCTATGCCCTCCGCCGCCTTGGGCGCGCCGGCGAGGCGGAAGAAGCTTTACGTCAAGCTCTTCGCCGGGAGCCTGGCAATCACGGTGCGCGTATCGCGCTGGCGCACCTTTTGGAGGCTGGATACCGCCTCGAAGAAGCCGCCGAACTTTTGCTAGAACTCATCTCCAGACAGCCGGAGCATGCCGACGGTCTCGCCGCGCTGGGCAATATCCGTCGGCGTCAGGGCGATCGCGAGCAGGCTTTGGCGTTTTTCCGCCGAGCTTCGAAGGCGGATCCGACGAATATATCTCGCCTGACCGACATCGCAATCGAGCTTCGCGACGTCGGGCGGTTTGAAGACGCCGAAATGCTGCTCGATAAAGTCCTCGCCGTCAGTCGGGCCGATGCCCGGGCATTGCTGCAGCGCGGGCAACTGCTGCGTCGCCAGGAACGCCGATCTGAGGCTCTTGCCGCCTTTTCGGAGTTGCTGAGGCTTGACCCAAACAGTGCGCAGGCGATGGTCGAAGCTGCCGCCGAAGAGCGTGCCCTTGGCCGCCCGAATGTGGCCAGGCAATGGCTGGAAAAGGCATTGGATATCGAAGTCGATCACCTCGACGCGCTGCTTGCTCTGGCCGACATCGCCTTGCAGAGTGACGATGCCGATACGGCGCTTGCGCTGTATCGGCGGGCTGGCAAGTCGCATCCGACAAGCGTCTGGGCTCGGCTGGGGGAAGCGCGCGTCTGCTTTGAGCTTGGCGAGCGCAATGGGGCGTTTCAGGTCGTGACGGCGGCGCGCGAGTGCCTTGGTCCTCACCCTGAAATTGCGGGCGTCGAGGTTGAGTTTCTCAGGCATATGCGCGACTGGACGAGGGCCCAGGAAGTGCTCGATGACGCGCTCGCCGAAGCACCGCGGCCGAATTTCTGGTTATGGTCCCACAAAGTGCAGATTGCAACGATGACCGGCCAGTACGACGCTGCCGCGCGTCTCCTGCAACAGGCGCCCGCATCGGACACGGTCGCTGAGGCCCGCGTGGCCCTGCTCGGCGGACAGCTTGCCGAGGCGCAGTTCCGCTACGAAGAGGCGATTTCGCTTTACCAGCAGTCGATCCGTTTGAATTCCGGAGATGCCTGGTCGCACTTCGAGCTCGCCCGCGCCGCCCTCATGAATCTCGACGTCGATGTCGCCCGTGCCGCGCTCGGCGCCTTCATCCAAGTCAGCCAATCGTCATTGTTGCTGCGCGGCCAGTCGCTCAGCCCATCGCAGAACCATGTCGGCCAGCTGCTCGATGAATTTCTGCTCGATAGTGAGGCTCTGGCGACGCTGCGCCGCATCCGCCTTCGTCCGCCCGATTCGCAATTCGAACCGTTGAGGGAATTGATCAGGCAACACCCGGACTATACGCCCGCAGCGATCATCGCCGCGATCGCGCTGCGCCAGACCGGCCAGTTTCAGCAGGAAACAACTGTCCAAAGCTCGCTGAAACGTACCATTCCCTCTACGATCGCGCAGTTCTGGGATGTTACGCCCCCGGAGGATGTCCGCGACCTAATGAAGTCATGGCAAGAGCTTCATCCGACGTATCAGTGGACATGTTTTGACGACCAGAAGGCGGTTGCGTTCCTGAACGAACATTACGGACGCGAGATCGTGGACGCCTATTTCCGCGCGCCATTCCCTGCACAAAAGGCGGACATCTTTCGTCTGGCATTCCTGGTTGCTCGTGGCGGAATCTATGCCGACGCGGACGATCGTTGCCTGATGCCGGTCGACAGCTTCATTCGGCCCGATGCGACGCTGGTTGTTCATCAGGAAAATTACGGTTCCATCGGCAACAACTTCATCGCGGCAACGCCGGAGCATCCGGTGCTGGCTCGGGCGCTGGAGCTTGCTGCGGCGGCTATACGCCGCGGTGATCGCGACCTCATCTGGCTATCGACCGGTCCCGGACTGTTGACTCGTGCGTTTGCTCAAGAGTGGGCGGCGCAGCGGCCGGTCGGCCTACTCCGAAGAACGCAGGTGATGAACCTCGGAGAGCTGCAGCGCTCGGTCGGAATCCACTGCCCGGTCCGCTACAAGTCGACCGAACTGCACTGGAGCCGATCGGCCTTCGCACAGAAGGCCCTCCGCCGGCGAGGGTAAATCAGTCGTCAGCGGCTCGCCGGTGCTTGTAGCATGACCGCGAACTCCTCGAGCTCCGCTGTCAAGGCATCCTGCCAGGCCGGCGTGGTCACTCCGAACTGATCTTTCAGGCGCGACAGATCGAGCCGAGAATTGCCGGGCCGCTTGGCCTTGGTCGGGAAATCGGCGGTCGCGATCGGAACGATGGTCTCCACGGCGAGCTCCACACCGCGCGACTTCAGGCCGGCGACGATGGCACTCGCGAAGCCATGCCAACTGGTCTCGCCGGTGCAGACAAGGTTAACCACACCACTGTTGCGCACAAGCAGCCCGTTCAAGTCCGATAGATTTGGCAGCACGATGCCGGCGATCGCGTCGGCAATCGCGCTTGCCGGTGTCGGGGCGCCAATCTGGTCGGCGACGATGCGCAGCTCTTTGCGCTCGCCGGCCAGCCGCGCGATCGTGCGCAGGAAGTTGGCTCCCCGGGCGGCATAGACCCAGGACGTGCGCGCGATCAGATGCGGCCCGCCGGCCGACTGGATCGCCGCGTCGCCGGCCAGCTTGCTGGCGCCATAGACTGAGAGCGGGTTCGTGGGACTGTCCTCGCGCCACGGCTTGTCGCCAGAGCCGTCGAAGACATAGTCGGTGGAGAAATGCACCAGCGGCACGCGATGCTGTGCCGCCCATTTCGCGATCATCTCCGGCGCCTTGGCGTTGACGAGGAAGGCGAGTTCGCGTTCGTCTTCGGCGCGATCCACCGCGGTATAGGCGGCAGGGTTGATGATGAGATCTGGTCGGAAACTGTCGAGCCTCTCAGCGAGCGTCTCAGGCTTAGATAGGTCAAACTCCGCGCGGGGCGGCGCGATGGTCGTGCCATGCTTCGCCAGCAGCGGCAGCAATGCGCCGCCCACCTGGCCATTGGTGCCCGTCAACAATATCCGCATCAGATTTGCCCATAGACTGGAAGGTTTTCCACGTCGGCTAACGGCGGTGCCACGGCGTCCTTGGCCGACAAAGACGGCTTTTCGACGCCCCAGTTGATGCCGATCGCAGGATCGTCCCAGCGGATCGAGACCTCATCCTTGGGACTGTAAAGATCGTCGCATTTGTAGAAAAAGTCGGCGGTTTCGGAGAGAACGACAAAGCCGTGCGCGAAGCCACGGGGGACCCAGAGTTGTCGCCTGTTCTCTTCGCTCAATTCGACGGCAACATGGCGTCCAAAATTCGGGCTGCCGACCCGCACGTCGACGGCGACATCCAGCACCTTGCCGCGTAGCGCGGTGACTAGTTTGCCCTGCGTAACCGGATTCTGCAGATGCAGCCCGCGCAGCACGCCAAAGCTCGAGCGTGACATGTTGTCCTGCACGAAAGGCCGCGCGATCCCGTGCTCGGCGTACCGGAAGGACTGATAAGTTTCGACGAAAAAGCCGCGCTGATCGCCGAACAGCTTGGGTTCGATGATGAGGACTTCGGGAAGCTCGGTCTGGATGACATTCATTTTACAACACTTCGAAATTGCTGGCTCACGATGCTATCACTGCATTGATAACAACCTTGTGCACTTCACATTATATGTTATGTTTTGTGATAGCAAAACGTGAGGGGCTATGAAGGGCATTATCCTCGCCGGCGGGACGGGCTCGCGCCTTTACCCAGTGACGACGGTCGTATCAAAGCAGCTTCTGCCGGTCTTCGACAAGCCGATGATCTATTATCCGCTGTCGACGCTGATGCTAGGCGGAATTCGGGACATTTTGATCATTTCGACGCCGCAAGACAAGCCGCTGTTTCAGCGGCTGCTCGGTGACGGCGGCGAGATCGGCTTGCGCTTCGCCTATGCCACGCAGGAGACGCCCCGTGGGCTTGCGGATGCATTCATCGTAGGCCGCGACTTCATAGGCTCGGACTCGGTCGCGCTTGTGTTAGGCGATAACATTTTCTACGGGCACGGATTGCCGGAGATGCTGTCTGCCGCTTCGTCCCGCAACCAGGGCGCGACCGTGTTCGGCTATGTCGTCAATACGCCCGAGCAATATGGGGTCGTCGAACTCGATCACACCGGCCTCGCGCTCTCGATCGAAGAGAAGCCGAAACAGCCAAAGTCGAACGTAGCCGTCACTGGGCTATACTTTTATGACAACGACGTCGTCGAGATCGCGGCTCGGATCAAGCCGTCGGCCCGCGGCGAGATCGAGATCACCGACGTCAATAACGCCTATCTCGAGCGCGGTGATCTCTATGTCGAGGTGCTCGGCCGCGGCTTTGCCTGGCTCGATACCGGCACGCATTCCTCCCTAGTCGAGGCGAGCCATTTCGTCCAGATCCTTGAGCAACGCCAGGGTTTGCGCATCGCCTGCCCCGAAGAGATCGCGCTGCGCCAGGGCTATATCTCGCTTCAAGCGTTCGAGAAGGTCGCCGAGAAGACCGCGAAAAGCAGCTACGGCGAGTATCTGAAGTCCGTTGCCCGCTCGTATCAGGGCTGATTCCACTGCATGGAGGCGATAGATCATGCGCTTTAAGGGCTCGACTATTTTTGTCACCGGCGGCGCCGGCTTCATTGGTTCAGCCGTGGTGCGTCATCTCCTGCGAGACAGTCACGCCCGCGTGGTCAACATCGACAAGCTCACCTATGCTGCCAATCTCGACTCGCTGCCGGCAGCGAAAGAGAACCTGAACCACGCCTTCGAGAAGCAATGCATTTGCGATGGCGCGGGGCTCCGCCGCCTGTTCGAGAAATACCAGCCCGACGCGGTGATGAACCTCGCCGCCGAGAGCCATGTCGACCGCTCGATCGACGGCCCCGGCGAATTCATCCAGACCAACATCGTCGGCACCTTCACCATCCTGCAGGAAGCGCTGCGCCATTGGCGCACGCTCTCGCCCGAGAAGCGTGCGGGCTTCCGCTTCCTCCACATCTCGACTGACGAGGTGTTCGGCTCGCTCGGCGATGAGGGCTTCTTCACGGAGACGACGGCCTATTCGCCAAACTCGCCCTACTCCGCGAGTAAAGCCTCCTCCGACCATCTGGTGCGCGCCTGGCGCGAGACCTACGATTTGCCGACACTGATCACCAACTGCTCGAACAATTACGGCCCCTATCACTTCCCGGAAAAGCTGATTCCGCACATGATCATCAAAGGCTTGGCCGGCGAGCCCCTGCCGGTCTATGGCGACGGAAAGAACATCCGCGACTGGCTCTATGTCGAGGACCACGCGAAGGCGCTGACGCTGGTGCTCGAGCACGGCGCGGTCGGCGAGACCTACAATGTCGGCGGCCGCAACGAGCGCAGCAACCTGCATGTGGTCGAAACCATCTGCGATCTCCTCGACGAGATCGCACCGCGCGCACAAGGTGCCCGCCGTGACCTGATCACCTTCGTCGCCGATCGCCCCGGCCACGACCGCCGCTATGCCATCGATGCTTCCAAGCTGGAACGTGATCTCGGCTGGCGCGCGGAAGAGAATTTCGAGAGCGGCATCGCCAAGACCGTGCACTGGTACATCGACCAGCAACCGTGGTGGCGCGGGATTTTGGAACGGGGATATCAAGCCAAGCGGGTCGGGTTGAGCCTGTCGGCAACAGCACACTGAATCGTAGAACTCCATTCCAGCGATCCTATTGATCGGGCTCGCATGGAGCAACGGGACATACAATGCAACTTGCGATGGATAGTCACGAACAGAGCCTGTTCAAGAGCTTTCTGAATCTGTCCGACCGGTATCTGGAGTTTGGATCAGGTGGCAGCACGTGGCTGGCTTCCCAGATGAGAAAAGAGTGGGTCATTTCGATTGACTCATCTCAGGAGTGGCTTGCCAACGTCGCCAATGCAACGAAGGATTGCCCTACAAAACCTGATTTGGTTTACATCGACATCGGCAAGCTTCGAGAGTGGGGGTTTCCGGCAGACCGGGAACGAGAGAGCTCATGGCCCCAGTATCACGAGAGCATCTGGCAAAGGCCCGAAAGTCGCAACGCTGACCTCTACTTCATCGATGGCCGATTCCGGGTCGCTTGCTTTACGCAATGCCTTCTTCACTCGCCGCCAGGGACGTTCATCGCGATACACGATTTTGCCAGTCGACCCCAATACCATGTAGTCAGGCAGATCGCTCGGGAAGTCGCCCGAGCGAACAACATGTCGGTCTTTCAAAGGCCGCTTCAACTCGACAGCGAACGAGCCCAGCAGCTACTCCAGAGGCATCGCCTCGACCCGCAGTGACCGGCTCGCCCTACAGCATGTTCGGTTCTGATTGAATCAGAGCCGAAGCTCTGGACTTCTGTTCAGACGCCTCGCGCGACCCGGTATCAACTTCGCTCGAAAGCGCTCTAAGCCTTAGCAGGGTCACCCGGTCCAAATCGTCGAGCCGCGCCCATTTGATGGGGTGGCTCTCCTCGATCAAAAGGCCGGCGTTGCGCGCATACTCCGAAAACAGATCAAACGTCATATGGTTACGCGCGTGGGGATTTGCCCCATAGCTGGTGGTGTTCGGTGCGTCGTAGTTGGAGTGGTGATAGAGAGCCATCCCCCCTGGCGCAAGAACACGTGCCGTTTCCTTGAGATAGTTCTCAACGAGATCAGGGCTAAAATGCACCATTGCGTCATAGCAATAGATCGCAGTCATCGAATTATTCGGAACGCCGCTAAACTCGTAGCCATTGTTCTTGAGATAAGAGACATTCCGATGATGCGCCAATCGGCTCTTGCAAAACTCGATATTCTCTTCATGTATGTCGACAACGAGCAGCGAACCGCATTGAGACGCGATTTGCTCCGCATGCCGACCGCGACCGCAAGCCAGTTCAATCACCGTAGTAAGATCGAGACGAGAAAACAGCTTCGAAAAAATCGTCTCAGGATTCCAAAAAATCGTCTTGGTCCAACGCTCTGCATCGTCGTAGTAGGCACTCTCCTTCCAGGCGTGACCTATTTTCTCAGCGGAAACGTCCAGGCTCGATCTATCGGACATTGTTTTTCTCTACTGGTTCACTGAATGACACGGTGCCGAGCAGCTCATGGACGCCGGACGTCGAATTCAACCAGTCCGTGGCGCTGCTGCGACGTTAAGTTCCTCCCGTCCGGTCAGACATATAACATATATAACATACAGAAGTTTCCCAGCCAACCAGCGATCAGGAGGATGAGTGCTGTGCCAGGCCAAGCGCGATGATGTCCGCCGGTGAGTTAACAAACGAGAGAAGCATCTCCTTTTCGCTGCTGCCGGGAAATTCCAGCCGGCCATCCGGACCGAACTTGACAAACCCGCGCACGTAGCTCTTGCCAGCCCCGTCCGCATTTCTCAATTCGAGTATTTCCCTCAAATAGAGAACGATGTTCGGATCCGTTGCTTGCGAAATTCGGTCGTGTATGCGCTCGACACTTTCATCGAGCTCGACGATCACGCGGCGCTGCCGGAGCTTGTTGATATTCGACATCAATCTCTGCTCACGGTGAACGCGGTTGCGATGTTGCACCACGAGCGAGCCGCACCGCGCCGGCAAGAGACCGCATTCGCGCGCCTGAATGTTATGGTTGATGAATGCGTTTCTCAGCGACGATGCCTTGAGTAGCGGCTTCCCCCACTTCACGCCGTCAAGCAGGATCTTGTTGTCTTCGCCGATCCAATATCTGGTTGCATCCCAGGCGACGTTCGGGAGCCAGGTGCCACAAAGGAAATCTCCTTCCGCCTCTCCGAGCTGCCTGGAGAGACGATCGGCTATATTGGTATCGTAGTGGCCACTGCCATCTATCCAGTGCAGGAACTCATCGGTATCGAGAAAGATGAAGAAGCGACAGGACTCCGCCAGAGCCCGATACAACTCCGGATTCTTGTCAACAAAGTGCAGATTGTTGTGGTGACCCGAGAAGTTGTAGATGAGCAAGTCAGGATGACTGCTTTCGTAGATTTCAAGCACGTGCTCATCGCTGGAATCGTTATCGAAAATGATCAGCGAATCCATGCCGCATATAGGTGCATGGTGCTCGATCCATTCCTTCAAAAGCCAGCGGTCATTTTTTGTCTTTAAAAGGATCTTGAAATCCGACTTGCGCTCCGCGATCGAAGCCGCATTGGATTGTATCTGTTCGTGCCATTTTCTGAGAGGCGAGCTCACCTATAACTCCCAAGAGGACCGTCAACCAACTCGTGACGTAATGAACGAAGGTGCAATTTCAGACTGTCACTGATCGTCACGGTGCACATCAACCGCCGATACACGTCCGCTCGATCCAAAGTCCGGACCAGTAAAGCGCCTCAAGACCGGTCGGCGCCCGAACGCGGTCTTCCGACGAACGCATCCCTGGTGGACATGGCCATCGCGGCATCTCACTCACCTCGACGTTGCGAGAGCATTGTTGCAGGACTTCCTTTCGATCTCGCTCCCCGGTTCTCACAGGACATCGATCGCTCTTGGCTGCGTCGGGCCAAGTGATCGTTACGCGATCGATCGTCCGATTCCGGCCGGTCGCCTTGCGGAACTCGTCGAGCTTCGCCGTTCCGCCATTCCAGGTTGGAGCAAGCCACCCGCCCTCAGTGAATTCATTCCAAGCATAGACGAGAACACTCCGGAATGGCAAAGGGCCGGGTTGACTTGCGACTGCATGGAAAGCCGACTGAAGCAGTTGTTTCAGATTGTTGTCTCGAGGTGGATCGCACCAGGATTTGACCTGCGGCTCCTTGCCCTCACGAACTCTAACCGAGTCCCGCGGCCGCGGGTCCCATCCAAGCGTAACATTGGGCACGAACGGAAATCCCGCATTGCTCGCACGCCCCCAATAGTTCGAGTTGTTGGCAACGCAATCCGAAAACACATGTTCCCCCGGCCGAGGTGGCGAGAAAGTCGAATAGGCACTAGCCATATCCATGCCGGTTTTGCGCGCCTGCTCGGCTGCAACCGCGGGATCCGGGTATTCAAGAATGAAGAGCAGATTTACTCCCGACTTCTCGTATACACGCTTTTTTATCTGCTGAACGACCCGCCTCGCGGCTTCATCGCTCCCATAGACCGCTCCCCATCCCTTCGGATTCTGCGTAAAGACGAACAAGGGAGCGCTGCCATTTGCAGTACGAACGTAGCCTTTGTCGGCGACGAACGCCGCGATGCTCTCGGATATGTCGGCGACGTCCTGTTCCGGAAAGCTTTGATTGAGCGAGACGGCGAAACGTATGCCCTTCCGATCCTTCAGGCGAAGGTAAGTTGCGAGTGCGCGATTGAGCGCCAACGAATCAGTTACGTTTCGCCCCCACGACCCCGTCTCTGGATAAAAGCCAAATACAAAATAGTCGATCCCCGCTGAGTAGGCATAAGCCACCTCAGCCGTCAGAACATTGTCCATGTCACCCGAGATGGTCAGGTGCCCCTGCTCGTCATAGCGCGCAAAAAAGGGAACGCGATCCTTCCACTCCGGTTGCGCTAGGACCTTCACCTCGGGACTCTTCGAGGTCCAGTTATCCCAGCGAAGAGCGCCGATCAGGACGTCGTCTCCGGCCAACGCCGGCCAACTCATCAACACCACCGAAAGAACGCACACAGCGAGAGCCTGCAAGGAGGCCGAGTTATATCGGGCATTGAGTCGGAGTGATTTCATGCAAATTGACAACCCGGCGACATTACAGATGTGTGACAATCCAGGGCCGCCACACTTCGGAAAAGCGTTTGCGACGCCTTGTCAGGATCGCAGCGCTTTCTTCCACTGTGCTGCATTCTCCTCCTGATCGAGGTTC
The DNA here is from genome assembly GCF_055229415.2 of Bradyrhizobium sp. Leo114. Classification (NCBI taxonomy): domain Bacteria; kingdom Pseudomonadati; phylum Pseudomonadota; class Alphaproteobacteria; order Hyphomicrobiales; family Nitrobacteraceae; genus Bradyrhizobium; species Bradyrhizobium sp. Leo114. The sequence continues at coordinate 330,129 of NZ_JBUYEN020000001.1, forward strand.
GGACTTCGTCCTTCCGCACCGCCAATCAAATGAAAATGCTGCTTGGCTGACTTGATCTTTCCTTCGCGAATGGCAGCGGCGACGTCTGGATATTTCTGCGTATACCAGTCCTCGTCAACTTCGGGACCGCCGCCCTGCCGTCCCTCAAAATAGCCAAATCCAATAAAATGCATGTGAGCGCTCTCAATCTCACCACTGCCGAGCGCCTTCGCTACATCCGGGTTCTCTCTCAAATAGCCATCCTCGTCGAAGTCAGCTGACGCCAACGCAATCTGAAGCAACAGCTTGAAAAGTCTGGCAGGTATTTCAACCCGTCCCCCGTTTTCGAAGGTCGCATAATCGATCTTCAGCGAGTTGAGCATCGAAACGGCAGACGGAACGAACATTGATAACCCCAACCTCTACTCGTTATTCCCAGATCCTTACGCCTTGGCACTTACCTTGGCGGGCAGCTTTTCCGTGGCCCGCTTCGGCTTCTCCGCTTCCAGCGGCGCGCCGAGCAGTTGCGTAGTCACCTCTTCCAGATAGGCGGCCTGCGATTTGGTTTCGCGGTCCGCGAAACCAAACCGCTCGCGGGCGATACGGTGCATGCTATCGATCTCCGCGATATGTTTCTGCGCCTTCAGCGAATGCGTGACGCTTGCGGCGTGGCGACGGTGGATGTTGAGAGGATCGGCGACGTAAGCGACCTTGGCGCCTCGCGTGCCGAGCGCCTCCAGATAGATGCGCCAGTCGCCGGCCATGCGAAGGTCGCGAAGGTCACCGCGGCAGGCTTCGAGCGCGCGCAACAACGCCTCGCGGCGCCACAGTACCGAACTGACGTTCAGGATGGTGTTCTTGACACCGAGGTAGCGGGTCACGAAATCGCGGCCGTCAAACACCTCGGTCCGCGACAATGCGCCGGGCTCAATGGTGGCGTAATACGGTTTGTAGCTCGCATAGAGATGGGAGCCGTCGGCATCGATGGATTTCGAGTCGCTGAAACCGAACGCGATGTCGGGATCACCATTCATCAATGCGAGCAGGCTTGAGAGGAAGGTGGGCTCGGAGAGATCGTCGGCTTCGGCGATCCAGAGGAACTCGCCCCTCGCCATCTCCGCCGCTTTGGCCCATTGCGCGAACACGGAACCGGAATTCTGCTCGTTGATGACGAGTGTGAGATCGCGCTGGCGCTCGTCGGCGAGCTTCATGATGACGGAGATGCTGTCGTCGGAGGAGCAGTCGTCCAGCACGATGATCTCCTCGACCGGATGGTTCTGGTCGAAGATAGTGTAGAGCCGCTCCGGAAGACAATGCGCGTAATTGTAGTTGGGAACCGCGACCGAGATGGTCGGCAGCGAAGGAACCGCAAGCCGGAGCAGATCGCGGACATAGTCTGCGAACGCGAATTTGGTCTGGATGATCTCGGTCATGCGGTTGCGCTCGGGCTCAGATGGCGGCCGACGCAGGAAGTTCTCTACGGCTTGCGCCATCGCCGGCACGTCGCAATACGCCACGACGCGGCCGACATTCTCCTTGAGAAGGAAGCCGGGGATGCCGCCGGAGTCCTGAAAGGCAACCACGGGCACGCCAACGCTGAGCGCCTCCAGCGCCACCGTCGGGAATGGATCCTCGCGCGAGGTCAGGGCGTAGATATCGGAAGCGGAATAGAGCGCCTGCATGTCGGAACGAAAGCCGGCGAGATGGAAACGGCCGGTGGCCTCGGCGCGCTTGATTTCAGGCCCCAACCATTCCTGCAGGCCGGGATCGATGCCGCCAGCCCAGCAGAAATGGACGTTCGGATGCTGTTGCCGAACCAAGTTCCAAACCTGCAGGAACAAATCGAACCCTTTGCGCAGGTCGGCATAGCCGACCCCAAGCACCATCTTGTCGGTGGGGGCGATGCCAAGCTCCTTGCGAACCAAGACGGCTTCCGCCGGCGCCGGCTCGATCTGCTTGTAGCTGCCTTGCGCGCGGATCATGAATCGCCCGTCACCGGCGTCGAGCTTGAGCGCTTCCACCAGCCTGTCGCGGACGAATTCGGAGGCGAACACGACGTGCTGTGCGTTGCCGATCGCCATCCGTGCAACGTCCTCGAGATTCTTCTCGCGAAGGATCCGCGGCAGTTCGTGCACCAGCGAAATGGTACGAAAACCCATCTCGGCGAGGAACTTGGTGGCGCGCCCGCTCGCCGAAGTGTTGGCGATCGCGGCCGTGAACCCCTTCTCCCGGAAGTGCCGCAAGGTCGCCGGGATTTCAGAGGCCTGCTTGAGAACGGTGAGTGGAGCAACCGACGCGTATTCGGCCTCCATCGCGCCGCCCTGCAGCAATAGATACTCGACCTCAATGTTGAAGGCGCTCCGCAACGTCCTGCCGATATTGAGCAACAAATGCTGCGCGCCGCTCGGGAATGCATCGTGCCCGATCAGCAGAATCTTTGGCAGCGAAAGGTCGCGCGTCAGGCCGGTGGCAGCACGCGCGGTGGCGTTCAGGTACGCCGATCCGAAATGCAGGTCCGGCTCGAGATAGGCACCTTCGCACCACTCGTTCCAGGCATTGACGCAGACGAACGCATCTCCGAAAAACGTGTGCTTTTGCGCCTGCTCGACCAGAGTCGCCAGCCACGCCTCGTATTTCTGCGGCGTCGAGCCCTGGACCACCAGACCCGTGCCCTGGCGGCGCGCGTCATTGTCCCAGCTCGGGACGACCGTCTTGATCAGCGGAAAATTCGGGCGCGGCTCCTCGATGGAATATTTGGCGACGTCGTCGTAGCTGTAGATCTGGCCTGAGTAGGTATCGTCCAGGATCTTGGCTTCGGAGTTGACCAGCGGGACATATTTGGTGAGCTTATGCGGCGGAAACTCGATCGCGCCATCCATGCCGTTCGGAGCAGGATCGTAATCATCAAAGCTCTGGCTCATGATGATGATCGGATCTTCGTTGAACTTCTTCGCGAAAATGGAGCGCCAGCGCGCAATCACCTTGGCGGTGTCCGGAATGAGGCGCGGACGATAGATCATCAGGAGCGGCCGGCCCTGGATGCGGATGTAACGCTTGTCCTTGAAGTGCCGGTTGAAGTCCGACAACAAGCGCTCGTCGTCGTCGGCGAGATAGTCCTGCGAGATCAGGACCTCGCCTTCCATACCGTCCCAGCGCCGCGTCCAGTTCTCGTTCGCCCACATCAGGCAGAACGGCATGTTGATGTCGCGCGCCTTCAAGAACTGCTCGAGCGGCCTCTCCAGCAGACGCTTGCCGTTGAACCAGTAATAGTAATACACAAAGCCGTAGACACCCGCCGCCTGGGCGAGCCTCGCCTGCTTGCGCATGGTTTCGATGTCGCCGAGCGAGTAGAAGCCGAGATCGCGCGGGATCCGCGGCTGATAGTGATCCTTGAACCGCGGCACGCCGCGCGCGATGTTGGTCCATTCGGTGAAGCCGGTGCCCCACCATTTGTCGTTCTCAGGGAAGGCGTGAAACTGGGTCAGGTAATAGGCCAGGACCTTTGCACGCGGCTTGGCACTTGCGGGCAAGGGACGCAGTTCCTCGAACTGCGCGCTCGGCTTGGTGAAGCGCTTGATCTCGGCCGGGATAGTGGCTTCGTTTTCCGGCGGCGACGGATAGATGCCGTCCTCGTGCCGATGCTCCAGATAGTGCAGCAGCGGATTCTGGTCGGTCTTCCCCTTGAAGTAGCGCTGGATGTAAAATTTTGTATCGAACTCCGCCGACGGGTTTCGTCCTTCCTTGTAACCGTGGAAGATGAAGTGTTCGAACGGATCGACGCCGGCGGTCGCGACGTCCTGATAGGTCTGCAGATAGTAGTGCGCATCGAATTCCGGAATCGGGCTGAACGGACCGATCCGGTTTTTCAGATAGTGCGCGAGCGGACTCTCCTTCTCCGGTATGCCGTACTTCTCGCGATACCAGGCAGGCTGGAAATACGGGCTCGGCCGCCTCCCTTCGGGCTCGCCGATCGATGCATAGTGCAGTAGCGGCTGCACATCCACGTCCTTCACATCGGGATAGGTCGTGACGTACCAGATCGGATCGAAGATCGGATTGGGCTTGCGGCCTTCCTTGTAGCCATAGAGGAAGAAGTGCTCGAACGGATCGGCGCCGACGGCGATCACGTCCGGGTAGCTCGTCGCATAAAAGTTTTCATCGAACAGCCCAAGCCCCTTGAGCGTTCGCGCAGCATCCGTGAGATCGACGGCTGGTGCAGCCGGATCGGGCGAAGGCGGAAGCTCTGGTTGCTTGCTCACGGGCTCCTTGGCAGCCGCGCCGTTTATCTTTGCGACGCTTGTCTCTCCCTTGAGTTGAGCCCTTGCGATCGCACCGCGCCTCATCCGAGGCTCCTTTTGGCCGGCGTCGCGCGCGAGTTTCGAAAGAAAATCAGCCATCGTCACACATTCACTTCAGCGTTGAGCACTTTACGTCGCAAGCGCGAGATTAGCGCACTCTTTCTGTCTTCGATATGAAAGCAAGCTTCAGTTGTGCCCGAATTGTTGTTGTTGCTTGCCTCCTTTTGCATCTTTCCGCTCCAGAACGAACAACATCCTTCTTCATCGCTCAGTGTCCACCAACGTCAGGCCGATCGCCCTCAGGCGGCGCACTGCGCCTTCATTGTTCTGTCGCGCCGCCTGTTGATACCAATGCACCGCCATGTCCCTATCCTGTGCAACGCCGGCGCCCGACATCAGCGCGTCTCCCACCGCTAGCTGCGCTTCCGCCATTCCCTGCTCCGCGGCTTTCTGAAACCATTCGGCCGCCTTCTTCGGATCCGCTTCGCGGCCCTGCCCTCTTCCGAGCATCACAGCGAGGTTGTACTGCGCAACCGTGTGTCCCTGCTGCGCGGCGGATTCGTACCAGGTCACACCCTGAGCAACATCCTGGGCAACGCCATTGCCGGTGCAATACATGACGGCAAGCAGGAACTGCGCGGCCGCATTGCCTGCGCGCGCGGCCGCGGTCATCCAGGTCGCTGATGCTCGTGCATCATTCACGCCGCTGTTCGGGTCGGCAAATAGTAGCGCAAGGGTGTATTGGGCTTCGACATGGCCTGCTTTGGCCGCGCGCGTAAACCATGGGATAGCGCCTCGAACATCCGCAACCCCACCGAACTTGCCCATTTGCATCGCGCCGAGCTGGAAGGCCGCGGGCGCGTAGCCGGCTTCAGCAGCTTCGGTCAACAATGACTGCACCTGCGCAAGTCGGTCCGCCGAGCCATCGTGATGCAAGAGGAACAGCGCATAGGCGGTCTTGGCGTCAGGATCCCCGCCAACAGCGGCCTTGCTGAGCCATTCTCCCGCGAGCTTTTGATCGCGCGGAACGCCGTTGCCTGCGGAGTAGAGCCTGCCAAGCTGCACCTGCGCGGCGCTGATGCCGCCCTCCGAAGCGCGCTCAAACCACTTGATCGCGGTTTCCACATTACGTTCGACGCCGGAGCCGTTGAGATAGAAGATCGCGACGTTGAACGCGGCGGTGGCGTGGCCGTTCTCGGCCGCACGCTCGAACCACTTTGCGGCTTGACGAATGTTCGGGGAGACGCCGGTTCCGGTCGCATAGAAGCGCCCGATGAAGAATTGCGCCTGCACGTCGCCTCGCTCGGCGGCCTTCTCGTACCAAGTGGCCGCTTCCCGCAGATCCGGCTCGGCCCCTGCGCCGTGTGAATAGAACTCCGCCAACGCCTGGATCGCCGGAAGGTAGTCCTTGCGCGCCGCCTTGCGTAACGCGGTTTCGGCCAGATCGAGATCTTTGGTGACGCCCTTGCCGTTCAAGCGCAACAGACCGATGTTGTAGAGCGCGATCGCATCGTCATGCTTTGCCGCGCTCTGGAACAGGCGCGCCGCTTCGGCGGGAGCCTCGGGCATCCCCGCTCCCTTCAGGTTCATGAAGGCAAGCGCAACCTGCGCCCTCACATGATCCTGATCGGCGGCCCTGCGATACCAGATCGCGGCCTGCTCGAAATCGACGGGGACGCCCCGGCCCTGATAGTAGACATCGCCAAGCGCGAATTCGGCCGGCGCACACTTCTGCTCCGCCGCGGCCTGGAACCATCCGAGCGCCATCTGGAAGTCTTTCGTGCAACCCAGCCCTTCGCTGTACATGTTGCCAAGGACCGTCTGCGCCTCGGCTTTCCCGCCTTCCGCCGCAGCCGATATCCAGCGAAAAGCGGTGTCGACATCCTTCGCTACGCTTGTTCCGTGCGGGAAGATCAGATCTTGCACGTTTGCCGCTTCGTCCCCCAACCGAGCGGCGGACGACTGGTACCATGTCTCATGCCGATAAGGACCGAGCACCGGATTCGCCCCGTAAAGAAAGATCAGGCCGAGCTGAAATTGTGCATCGATGTTGCCGAGTTGAGCCGCACGCTCGTACCAGATCGCAGCATCCGGGACGCTTCTCACGACCCCCTCGCCCCTCGCATAAAGCATTCCGATCCGATAGCTCGCCTCGGCCTCACCGGCTTGCGCCGCGAGCTTCCAGAGCTTGAGCGCCTCCAAATACTGACCGCTCTCGTGTGCAGCCTTTCCGCGCTCAAACGGCCCTTCCTGGGAGAACGCGGAAGGCGGTCGAATCCACTGAAAGAGCGATCGCGCCGACAGTGTCATGGCTCGCGCATGGCCTCTCGAATGCCCTTGAGCATCCCGCCGAGCAGATACATTCCGACCGATCGGGTGCCGACATTGATATCGCCCGCAAGCGTCATTCCGGGGATCAGGCGGAAATTATGCGGCACGTCCTTGAAATTGGACGAGTCCACCGAACAACGCGCCTTGTAGTAAGCATATTCGAGCGGCTTTCCATCCTCATCCGTCGTAAACGCGCCTTCGCTGATCCAGCGCACTTTGCCTTCAGCCGTGCCATGCTCCGCGGCATTGAAGGCGTCGATCTTCATGGTGCAGGGATCGCCAGCCCGGATGAACCCGATATCCCGCGACGATATCCTGATTTCCGCTTCGAGCTTGGTATCGACCGGCATGAGTGTGATGAAGGGATCGCCTGGCTTGAGGACCGAGCCGACCGAAAGCCTTGCCATGGTCAGCACCACGGAGGGTTCGGCGGCGGTCCAGCGGACGAGATCCTGGTGCTTCTCCGCCTTGTCATAAGCCGATCTCGCGTCGTCGAGCTTGTTGCGCGTCGTGACCAGATCCTGGCTCAATTGCGCGAACCACTGCTGCTTGAAGGCGTCACGATCGGCGATCAGCGATCCCAGCGTATTTTGCGCCTCGATCAAGCTGTTATGGGTATTCTCCAACGTCCGCAGCAATTCCAGCCGGGTGTCCTGGGAGATGTACATGTTGAGCTGCGAGCCGGTACCGTGCTCGGCAAGCGTCGTACGCATCGTTTCGATCTTCTGCAGAACCTCGTCGCGCTGCCGATACCTGGCATCGTCGCCGCGAAGCTTTTCGATCGTCGCCTGCGTCTGCTTGATCTTCGATTCAAAACTGTTGAGTTGGGCGGTGTATTGCGCCATCCGCTGATCATAGAGCGCCTTCTGCAGCGCCGCGTACTTCTGGTAGTCGGGGTCCGACTTGTCGGGGAACACCAGCGGCTGCTGCTTCAGCTCGGCCTCGTCGCGCGCCACTTGCGTCTCGAGGCTCGCGATCTGCAATTTCGCCTGGGTCAAATCCGCCGACGTAAAGGTCGCATCGAGCGTCGCGAGCAATTGTCCCGGCTGCACCTGCTCGCCTTCCCGCACGTCGATCGTCTTGATGATCGAGGGATCGAGCGCCTGCAAAACGCTGACCTGCCCGGCCGGCACAATCTTGCCGCTAATGCTGGTGATGACGCGATCGATCCGTGTCAGGCACAGAATCGCGACGATCGCAACCATGAACGCCGAAAGTACAAACAGGGTGGCTCGGGCAACGAGCGGCTCCGCCTCCTCCCGGATCGCGTCGGTCTCCGATTGGAATTGGCGAACGGTGGCAAGCGACGCTTGATTAGGAGACAAGGGTCGGGCTCCGGAAGTTCGGTCTATCGTTCCGGTTCGCGGGCACCAAATGCGTATTCTGCTGGTACCAAAGCGAACTGTAGATGTCGTTGCGCTCCAACAGCTCCTCGTGGCGGCCGATGTCGTCGACCACGCCGCGATTGAGCACCAGGATGGCGTCGGCCGATGTCAGCGACGACAGCCGGTGCGAGATGATGATCAGCGTCCGGCCATGCGCGATCCGCGAGATATTGGCGTTCACGATCGCCTCACTGTCGGCATCGAGCGCGCTGGTCGCTTCGTCAAGAATCAGGATCGGCGGATTGACGATCAGCGCGCGCGCGATCGCAAGCCGCTGCCGCTGCCCTCCTGACAGATTGGGCGAACCTTCATAGATTTGGGTTTCGTAGCCACGGGGGAGCTTGTCGATGAATTCCTCAGCGCCCGCTAGTCTCGCGGCCTTGACGATGTCATCGAAAGTCGCGTCCGGCTTGGCCGCGGAGATGTTTTCCCGGATCGTGCCGCTGAACAGGAAGTTCTCCTGCAGCACGACGCCGACGTTCCGGCGCAGATGGTCGACGTCGTATTCGCGAACGTCGATGCCGTCGATCTTGATCAATCCGTCATAGTCCGAATGCAGCCGCTGCAGCAAACGCGTGAGCGTCGTCTTACCGGAGCCGCTCTTGCCCATCACGCCAAGCGTGGTTCCCTGTGGAATTTCGAAGGAGATGCGGTTCAGCGTCGGTGAGACCGCGCCCTTGTATTTGAAGGTGACGCCGGAAAACTCCACTCTGCCGACAAGCGGCGAGCGGACGCCATGTCCGGAACGCCCCTCTTCAGCAGGCTGGTTGACCAGGTTGCCGACGGTGGCGACCGCGCTTCGCGCTTCGTCGTACTGATTGATAAGTTGTGCCATCTGCATGAGGGGACCCGACACGCGCTGCGACAGCATCAGAAAGGCGAACAGCGCTCCGATGACGACGGGATCATTGCTGACGAGCGCGAGATAAACGCCGAGCGCATATGAACCGCTTACCGCCAACCGCTCCAGCGGACGCACGACCGCTTGTATCGCGTTTCCGGTCATCCCTTCCGCAAGCCTGGCCCTGGAGACGCGCGCGACCAGCACGTCCCACATATGGCGCTGCCTCGCATCGAGCGCGAGCGACTTCACCGTCCGGATGCCGTTGAGCGTCTGAACCAGGAAGGCGCCCTGCGCACCTTCCGCTGCAAGGACGGCGGCCGATGCCTTGCGGTAAGTCGGCAACATCAAGATAAGCCATGCGACGATCAATCCCGACATCGCCAGGACCACCAAGGTCATGACCGGGCTGAAGAAGAACATGACAGGTAGGAAGAAGATCAGTGTCGTCGAATCCAGAATCGTGCCGAACAATTGCCCCATCAGGAAGGTGCGAATGCGGAACACTTCGCGGATGTCGCGGGCCACCAGACCGACTGCAGTCTGCTCGAAATAGTCGATGGGAAGATTGAGAACCCTTTCGAAGACGTAGGTGGATAGCTTCACGTCAAGCCTGGTCGTCAGGCGATGAACCAGAAACTGCCTCAAGAACGAGAACGTCGCCTCGAAAGCGATGATCACCAGCATTGCGAGGCACAGCACATAGAAGGTGTTGTATGCCTGGTAGAAGATCACCTTGTCCGATAGCAGCCGCCAGAACATGATCGGCGCCAAACCAAGAAATCCGAGGATCAGCGCGGAGATTGCGACGTCCCGAACCATCCGACGCTCGCGGAACATCAGCGCGGCCACGAGACCGAAACTGAACGGCTGCGATTCGTCGGAGATCTCGTAGTTGCGCTTGACCAGAACAACATCCCCGGACCAGATGTCCTCGAAGCGGGGCCGGTCGATCACGAGCAGCGCGTCTTCCGCAGCATTCGGATCCCTCAACACGATGCGCGTGTTGTTGGCATCCCCGTCGACCCGCAACAGCACCATATGGCTTCCGTTGCGCAGGCGGACGATGGCGGGGAGCGCCTTTTTCAAATGGGAAAGCCCGTCCCAATCGAGCTTGACGAGCTTCGCCCGCATGCCCGCCTTTTCCGCGCAGCGGACGAGTTGATCGGGCGTCACTTCCTGATCGGTCAGAAGGTTGTCTTTGATGAGCTGCGTTGAGGTGAGATGCAGCCCGTGCTGTCGAGCGACGATGATCAGACACTCGAGCGCCGACGGAGGCACAGGATCCGCATCAGTATTCTCGGCGACCGCTTGAATGATCATGAAAGCTCAGTCCATGTATCTGTTACGAGCGTCTGTTACGATCTTTTACGCACGCACCGCTGCGCGACCAGCGGCGCGCTGTTCTTCCACTAACATATATACAACAAAAACGACAGGAACACTAACATTTACCGTGATAGCGAACGCTCGCAGCCGTCGACTGCAGGTTGCACTGCCAGCCGAACCGGCGCCGTGATGAGCGTCTAGGCCGACGCTTCCTGAAAATTAAAGCCCGTTTCTAACAAAGTCCTCTGGATGCCCTCGCTATCGGCCTCGGGCATCAGCGCGAGCGCGCAAACCTCGAAGTTCTCCGTTGTTATCGACACGGTTGGAAAGCCCGCCATCAACAGCAGGTTGCCAAGGCGCTCGGCCGTAAATCCGGTACGATGGGCCATATAGACATGCCCCTCCTCGATGGCGCGCGAATGGCCGTAGAGCATGTCAAGCGGTCTGATCGGACCCGCCGGCGAATTGTAGGCGACGGCGGCAATCCCGCGCTCGACAATGAATTGAGCGACTGATTCGATATCCGGGCTTGTGATCAAGGCAAACCCGTCGGGTTTCAAGACCCGATGGAACTGACGCAGCGTTGGAAAGACCTCGTGCGCATAGAGATGCTCGAGCACATGCGACGACCAGACAGCATCGAATAATTGCGGCTCGAAGGAACCGCCGAGATCAAGGATTGAGCCGAGAACGTCCGGCTTGACTTCCGGATCGATGTCGAAGCGCACTTCCTCCCAACCTTGCTCGCCAACCATTCGAGCAATTCGGCGGGCAGGTCCCGGGCCGGAGCCCGCATTGAGCAAGCGCTTCATACTGGCGGACAAGACTGGTTCCTGACGCAATCGGACGAGGGTGAGAACAATACGAAATCAAGTGTAAACGACATCATCTGATCGATGTGGCCTGACAAAGGCGTAAATCGCACCTGGACTCATCTTCTGATCACAAAAGCAAAAGCCCCGCCGAAGCGGGGCCTTCACCAGCATAACCTTCAGCAGCCGAGTTAGAGTTTCGGCAGAGTGACGACCTGGTCGTTGAAGTGAAGATCTTCAACTCCGCTGACCGCAACCGTCTGGTTGTCACTGAAGTGGAGCGTATAAGTTGACGTGCTCGCATCAACGTCAATCTTGGTGACATCAAAGAAGGAACGATCCGCAAAGTCGACGGTATCGTTGCCGTTGCCACCAATGATCGTATCGTTCCCGGAGTGCGACTGGATGTGGAAGGTATCGTTGCCGTCTCCGCCCTGCAGCGTCGAGTTCGCACCCGCAGCGCCACCATAGAGCCAGATCTGATCGTTACCGCTGCCACCCTCGAAAACATCGCCCTGCACGCCGACCAAGGTGTCATTGCCGCTGCCGCCCGAAAGCGTGCTGTGCCCGGACGTGAGATCCCTGATCAGATCGTTGCCATCGCCGCCAACCAGCGACTGGGCACCGGTGCCAGCCAACAGGTAGTCGTTGCCGCTACCGCCATCCAGCGTGTCGTTGCCGGTGCCGCCATAGATGCTGTCGTTGCCGGCACCGCCAAACAGCGAGCTGTTGCCGTGTCCGCCGGTGATCAGGTCGTTACCGCCACCGCCATAGACCGTATCATCGCCACTATCGTGCAGGTGCACCGTGTCGGAGCCCTTCCCCATTGCAACGAATACGTCGTTGTCGGCACCGGTCACGTTAAGCGTTTTGCCGCCGGCGTCATCGAGGATGATCGCCTTCAGATTGGGCGTCGTGTCGACTGTCGTGGAGGTTTTAACGTCCAGCACCTGAATGGTGGGAGCGACCGGCCCACCGGCAAATGGTCCGGATTGAAACCATCCCCTGGTGCCATCCTCTCCCCCATCGTTGAACACACCGCTCTGCTCTAGCGAGTCGATCAATGCCGATCTGACACTCGATTCGATGTTGTTGCCGCTGTGGTGGAGAAATTGACCCAGCTCAGTCTTCGTCAAGTAGGTAACGGCCATGGTACCCTCTGGCAAGATTCCAAGATTTTTCACCGATCAGCTGACACGCCGGTCAGCGCCAATGTGCTGCAAGTTGAAGGTGCTACAACTACAACGAGAGTGAAGAGGCCTAGCTTAACCCGACACGACCATGTTCAATGTTAAGGTGCATCGCGCCGTTTGTTAAGCCATTGTTAGTCGCGCTGCACAATCGAAGTCAAGGATTAAATTCACGCGCGATTAACTCAGATTTGAGCTCAATGTCACGCCATTGTTAATCGCCGGGTCAGCGATCCGAGTCCGCCCACGAAGGGCGCTTTTTCGGGTAATTTCGGCACAATCCGCGACTACAACCATACGGAATCTGCAGATGAGGTATGCGTGAGCATCAGACAGGCCATGATCGAACATCCCGGGAGATGCAATGAGGAAGCCAATTGTCGATATGCGTTAGGTAGTGATAGTGTAACCGGCTGATTTTGCTTTTAAATGTGAAGATTCGTTAGTGTGGCGCCGCATGACCTCTCCCATACCAATGCGGAGGACCATTACTGTTACCCAGCGAAAAGGCGGGGTTGGCAAGACCACGATTGCGGTCTGTATCGCGGCCGAGCTGGCGCGCCGCGGTCATGACGTCGCGCTGGTCGACAGCGATCCGCAGCGCTCCGCCTCGCAGTGGGCCGAGCCGGGCAATCTGGAATTCCCCGTTTACGAAATGGCTCTGGAAGGCACCACCGTATCCGCCTGGGCCCAGGAGGTGCGAAATATCCAGGCCGGTCTCGTGGTGATCGACACCGCTCCGAACGCGCGCGAAATGGGTGCGTCGATCGCCCTGGCAAACCTGATCCTGGTCCCCTGCACCCCCTCCGGACTTGATCTCGACGCGACCGCACAGACGCTTGCCATCATCGATGCCGCACGCGAGCGCCGGCGCGATGCGATTAAGGTCATTCTGGTTCCTAACCGTCTCGATCGCCGCACCCTCGAGGGCCGACAACTGGTCGAGGAGTTGAACGAGTTCGGTGAGATCGTCGCGCCTCCCATCGCCAGTCGCTCGGCATTCGTCCGCTCCTTTACAAGCGGTCAATCGGTCGCGAGCTTCATGCCCGGAGACGCGGCGGATCAGGAGATCCAACAGCTCGCAGACGCAGTAGAATGGGCGGTTGGAGAGGACTAGCGCGATTTCCACCACTCCCGCCGAAGCCGACGATCGCGCGCGATGTCTACGAAAAGCGTCCGCGACATATATGCCGGCCGCTCGGAGCGAGTTTGTACACGGTCAATCAAGCGTTCGGATCGTCGCAACATCCAACGCCCGTCCCCGCAACAACGCTCAGCCGTGCCGGCAAGCTCTTTGGGTGCCGGAAGCCCCGCCATGGTGTTTGCGATTGTCGCCCCAGTGGAAGATCAGCTAGCTGCGGTCACGAGGGCTCAACAAGGATTGATCAGGCCTTGCGCGCCTGGCTTACGGGAAAGGCCTCGGCCGAAGCTTCTTCGAGCCGCATCTTCTCCAGCAGGAGATCCGTGACGATCTTCCGCAGCCGCTGGTTCTCGAGCGTGAGTTCCTCCAGCACACGGCGCATTTCATCAATCGTTGGCGAGTTGGCCGGCACCTTCCCTTCACCCGCAGGATCGGACGGAACGACCGCATCAGTCCTGCGCAGAGGCAGTTTCCGCCAACGATGAAGCGTCATCACGCTTACCCCGAGCGCCTTGCAAATCTCCACTTGGGAATTGCCCGCTCGCGCAAGCTCGTCTGCTCGAACGAGCTTCAACAATATCTCCTCGTGAGAGTGCTTCTTCATCTTCCCGCCTAAACGCGCTCGGGCCGGCAGCTAGCGGCCGGATCCGCCACCCGACATAGCCGAAGACTCGGCCCGAGCGGCATCACAATTATCATAAATACCCACAGTCAGAAACGAGAGGGCGAAACACCGAAAGGGTCGCTAACGCCCTTGCTCCAGGTAGAATGTTAGTCATTATCCGCGCAAGCTAGCCGTTCGTGTTAGATGCGGTGCAACCTGATTTTCATAGCGGTAACCGCGTATCAATTTGACCTCGTTCGCCGGTCGTGTCGCGTTAAACCAACCTTCCGCTACCAGGATCATCGCGATCCGAGCCCGCTTCCTTGATCGCTATTGGACATCATCGGCGCTCCACGGCAGAGCGCCGCAACAACGTTGTTTCGATCGCATCGCCACTTAACAGTCGAACCGCTCATATCCGATTGCACTGCGAGGTCAATTGAGCGAAGCGCACATTCAAGCGATTTCTTCCGAAGGCACCAAACAAATGGTTTCCTCCGAAGGGTCTCGAAGATCAGGATACCGCTGCACCAGGCCCAGAACTATCTCGGCCCATGACCCTGCATGGAATTTTCGGCTCACTTAATTCGAGAAGTATGAGCTGTTTTAACTATATGATACCCTAGTCAGGGCGGAACCGCGGGTCAACCACCAATGGATTCCCACCTCAGAATAAACACTAGTGCGAGCATCGCCTTCATTTTTCCTCTAGCATTCCCGTAATCATCGCTCTGAACACTGCTATGTGATGGCCCTGTTAACAAAGCTCCACAGCCTTCTTTGATCTCTCTACCCGAGCGAGATGCTGGCCCGCCGACGCTCACGGACGCTTGAGCCGGCCATCTCCTTCGATCTTATGATCGACTCCCGGTGCACAGGCGGAGCCAGGCGGCGCTCAAACTGTCCGGTTGCGCCCTCGCATTCACCACTACGAGAACGGAAACACGATCGTCCCGCCGTACAAGACTGCCCGCAGCCTGCAGCATGTCGAGCGGTACGGTATGTCAAACATTGACGCGCTCAACCGTCACCATGCGGTAAGCATCCTCGCATGCTGACCGCTTGCCTACGGCACACCTCCGGATTGCAGGCCTGCACCGGCGGCCTGCCACATAGCCAATTATTTTCTTTTAAATCACGCCGATTTAAATATATTTAATTTGCTTGGGGCCGGCGACCACGTCTCCAGGCAAGCGCGGCTATGACATTTGAGTGGGTTCCGACCTGGAAGATAGTGCAGCGCAGCTAAAGTATCGTAGGAGAGGACAGTGTCCCAGCGTGGCATCCGCAATCTGCCCAATGACGTTACGACCAGGGTTTCGGCCTGGAAAGAGATGATGCCGCCAAGTTCGATCGAACCTCCGAAGCCCCTGCGCGATGGTTCGACGACCGAAATCGCCGGCGAAAGAGAGACCAAGACGTTCCACGTCTCTTCGGGCATGGATTTCGGCCCGTCCCGCTTCGACTGCCCGCATGATTAGAGCGGCGCAAACGACCGCACCGTCGCCTCAACGGACGCGCGAGGCGGATGCATATATTGGATCCTTGCCGCGCGCGCCCGTCGATTTCAGCGCAACCGCGACACTGAGGAAATGGCCTTCAATTGGGAATGAGCGCGCAAAGAGAACCCTCTGGCCCGAACCTTACCTTTTGCTTGAGGGTTCTTTGGACGCATGCATCCGGGCATTCCTGGCGAAGCCTGCACACCAACGCCCTCTCTACGAGATACGTACTGAACCGCAAACGCAACTCGTGACGGCCGTATTGTCCGTCGAACAGATCATCGAAATCGCTCGCCTCCGGGATTTCCTCTAAGAACCAGCGCCCCCATGCCTCAGAAACTCGTCGCGGTCGTCGCCTGGGCACTCCTGTGCTTTCTTGCCTATGCCTCAGTGTCGCCAATCGGCGCGAGGCCAACACTCCCGGCCTCAACCAGCCTGGAACATATTGCCGCATTTGCGACCGTAGGCTTCCTCTTCCACTTGGCCTATCCGCGCCACGTCATGTTTGTGTGGCTCGTCGTCATTGGCAGCGCCGCACTCTTTGAACTCATGCAGCTCGTGACCATAGATCGCCATGCGCGACTGGTGGACGCCTTTGAAAAGATGGTAGGCGGCAGCGTGGGCATGTTCTTGGGCCGCGCGGCGCTCTATTTCGAGCAAGCGCTACGCCGTCGGGAGATCTAATCGGCAGAGCCGGCGGAAGCACGAGAAGGGCTGGCGCCGTGATCGCAGCCAGCGCCCCCAGCCGGTGATTCCGCGGCCTCTCGCATGCGCGCCGGGCACCCGAATACTTTCGCGCCCGCCGGCACATCCCGATTGACGAACGAATTCGCACCGATGATGGCTTTGTCGCCAAGGGTCACGCCCATCTGAACGATGGAATTCGGACCGATATAGACACCGTTTCCGATCTTAGTCGGAGCGTAGTCGACCGGCTTCTCGCCGAGCGAGATAGAGCGATTGACGGTGTGATGTGTATAGATTTGAACGCCGGCCGATATCGAGCACCAATCGCCGATCTGCAAGCCTCCGCCCGAACCGTCCAGAATGCAGCCGGGTCCGATCCATGTATGCCGGCCGACCCGGACGTCTCCGAGCACGAGCACATTGTCGTACATCGTGGTGCCCTCGCCGAAGCCGTATGCGGCGGCGTTATCCCCTCGCTCTGTGAGGAGATCGCCGATCGACACCCTTCGGGAGAACTGACGTTTCTTGCGCGCTGCGAGAATCTGCAGAAAATGGCGGATGAGCCCGAGCCATTCGTCGACTCGCTGTTCGGACATTCCGGAATTGAAGTCTGGCGACATCCAAAGCCCCCCTAGTTCAGCCGAATCCTGGCGGACTTCATTGTATCACCATCACGCGTCGAACGAGGACGCAACGGGAACCGCCGCGCGAGGCCTGCTGCTTAGCTCGCGTTCTCCGTTACCCACAGTCGCCGGAGGTCGCAGGCGAACGGTCCCAATACCCCTACGACGCCAGCGAGATTTAATCAATTGTTTTAAATATTTAATTATAAACTCCGATTAATCCTTCGCGAATCGCGCCCGGCGCGGTTCCATAACGTCTTGGTCGGCTACGACAACGGCGCGCGCCGGCGCCCGATCAACGGCCCGCAGGCACGCGGTTATTTCGATATCCTCCCGCGCTCCTCCTTCAAGCCTGCACAGCACGATCCGCGAACGAACGGTATCGACCTATCCAAATGGCCATTAAAAACCCCTGCCATCGAACCGATTTACGGTAGTTAAAATAATTCGGTTAAGCTATTAAATTGGCGATGGCGATTTTAAATGAATCAATCTCGAGCCGAAGCCTTTCGCAACTGGCGAGCGAACAGTCGCGCGGTGAGTTCTTCGCGGGACTCTTTGCCCTTGGCTGCATAAGCGGCCTCGCAGCACGCGTCCTTCAATCGGTAAACAAGCTTGGGTGGGCGGAGGCCTTCTTTGAGACTTTCGAGGTGAGCATACTCGTTTGGGTATCGTGCGCCGCGGGGGTATACCTCGTTCTTCAAGATCGAACGGTTGGGATTCGCCGTTTGGAGCTCGCCATAGGCGCTGTATTTGCCCTTCTGGTCATTCTGCCAATTGGCGCGTTGAGCTGGCTCGCTGTAACGGCGCTAGGCTTGTACGTCATCATCTTCACCGACGACCCATCATCTCGCCGCGGCGCTTTCATCTTGGTGGCGACCACCGTACCCGTGCTCTGGAGCCGACTGCTATTCCAGTTCTTTGCCGATCTGATATTGCGGATTGATGCCGCGCTTGTCGGTTGGTTGTTGCACACTCCCCGGACCGGGGACGTCGTTGGATTCGCCGATGGTTCGGGAGTTCTGGTCATCCTGCCGGGTTGTTCTTCGCTCGCCAACATGTCGCTTGCATTTCTCTGCTGGGTTACCATCAGCCGATGGGTCGACCATAAGAGATCGGCCTACGATCTGTTCTGGTGCTTATTGGCCTGCGTATCGGTGATCGCGGTGAACGTTACGCGCATGGGCGTCATGGGCTTAAGCCAATGGCACTACGAAACATTCCATAGCGAATTGGGAGCTGCTGTTACTAACGCGGTTATCCTGGGCCTGATCGTCGGCTGCTGCCTGCTAGGGGTGAGGCGTGAATTTTTCCAACGTATTTAAGGGGGCGCTCGTCGCCGCGCTCGCGCTGGCCATCGGATGGAAGATCGTGCTCCCGCCGGACTATCAAGGTCATCTGAAGGAAGACCTTGTTGAATTTCTTGAACGCAAACACTTCAATGTGGCCGCGACCTACGAGACCGGAACGCTGATCATCCGCGCCACTACAGCATCATGCGAAATGCACGTTGCTAAGCTAACCCCCGATGGATCGAACGCAAATCTCATTCGGCATCTTACCGCAGGAGCGCAACGCTCGTTCGTCGTCTTTCGCGGTGAGATGTATACGCAGCAACCGGTATTCTGGACCGTACTGGATTATCTCTGGTCCAGATTTCTTCGCGAGCTTCGTCTGACCAGAACCGTTTCGCCTGTCATCAACGTGACGGAGAACTCATCTTGCAACGCCGAACGACTTCCGTGGCGTGAGCTTCAAGGTCCCACCACGAACTAGGTCGTGGGGTCCGTGGAAGTATAATTCAATTCATGACTGCCTTTTGAGAGGCCCTGAGGTCGGACGGATCGGCATCGCCTTCTAGTCATCGACCTCCCAAGGGAACAACTCAACGACTTCGCCGTGGTTGGCCCCGGCCAGCTTCGTCATGAGGAATGGAGCAAGCTTCTCCACTATGTTCCGTCGTTCAAGGCTTATCTCACGACCAAGCGCGTCAGAATACAATCGCAGCACGTGAACCGTCTCACGAGGTATTCTGCAAATGGCCTGACCGGACGGCACGGCTGCGGGGACCAAAAGGGCCCGTCCGTCCCACACAACCTCACCCCTCAACCAATCGATCATTGAGCCGAACAATCCTCAAAATCATTATAATAGAAATTAAACAATAAATGTATTAATGGCGCATTCAAGTTTATATTTTAAAATTGATATGCATAAATCGCGGCGCGCCGTCACTCGCGATGGCCGGACCAGCGCGGTTCGGCTGGACAAACGGCATCGATATCGGTGGCCGAGCCTGCGCGAGCGGGTGGATCATCGACGTTATCGTCGATGATCCACCACGCCGCCAGTTCGCGAATCTCAGCGTTCCTTGAATGCGCGCCCCGCCTGATCCCGCAATGGCTTGACCAGGTACGACAGCGCGGTTCGCGCCGGCGTCTTGATGAAGACATCGACCGGCATGCCCGGCACCACCTTGGCCGATCCGAGCCTTGCAAGCTCATCCGCCTTGAGCAGGACGCGCGCCGTGTAATAGCTCGCGCCGGTCCGCTGGTCCTGCGTCAGATCCGCCGACACCATACTGACCTCACCGTCGACTTCCGGCGTCGTCTTCTGATTGAACGCCGCAAATTGCATGGTCGCAGTCTGGCCGGCATACACCTGATCGATGTCGCGCGGTGCGAGCTTGACTTCGACCGCGAGGGCGTCCGCATCGGGCACGATGAGCATGATCTGCTCACCGGGCGCGATCACACCTCCTACGGTGTGAACCGAAAGCTGGTGAACGCGGCCGGACTGCGGCGCGCGAATATCGATGCGATTGAGCTGATCCACGGCCGCGGTCTTCCGCTCGGTGAGCTCAGAAAGCTTGGAGCGCGTTTCGATGAGATCCTTGCCAACCTCGGTTCGCAGGTCCTGATCGATCTGGATAATCTGAAGCTCGATTTCGGCGATCTTCCCCTTTGCCTGCGCCATCATGCCGCTCAACTGGCTACGCTCACCTTCCAGCCGCGCGCTGTCGCGCTCGAGCGCAGTCAGGCGTGTGATCGGCACCAGGTTCTTCTGGAAGAGCGTCCTGACGCCTTCGAGTTCCTGGCGGATATAGTCCACCTCCTTCTGCTTGGCCTCAGCCTGACCGGCATAACCTTTGATCTCGTCCTGAAGCTGGGCCTTGCGCTCCTTGAGCTGCGCCTTTTGGCCGCTCCGAGACTGTCGGCGCAAATCGAACAAGGAGCGCTCCGCCGAGATCGCGCGCCCCGCCTCCAGCTTGCTGTCTCTGGCCCGCTCAAGCAGCGTCGGCGGAAATTCGATCTGATCGGCACCGTCGCGCTCGGCCTCGAGGCGCGCTTGGCGAGCGAGCAATTCGTCGAAACTCTTGGTGACGATCGTTGCATTTGCAAGCGTCTGCGTCTCGTCGAGGCGGATCAGAATATCTCCGGCTTTCACGCGGTCACCGTCGCGAACGCGCAGTTCGCCGACAATGCCGCCGGTCGCGTGCTGGACCTTCTTCACGCTTGAATCCACCACGACGACGCCCTGGCCGATCACGGCGCCCGACAATTGCGACGTCGCAGCCCAGCCGCCGATGCCGAAGGTGACGAAGCCGACCATGAACATGCCGACGATGATGTAGCGCTGGATGGAGTGCAGCGCCGGCGTTACTACTTGGCGATCCATCGTCCGCCTCCCTGCCCGTCTGCCACCACCCGGAGCGGAGCTGCTGGTCGCAGCACCTTGTTGAGCACCTCCTCTTTCGGCCCGAACGACTGAAGCCTTCCTTCGCCGATCACCAGGACATGGTCGACCGCTTCGAGCGCCTTCGGCCGGTGCGCAACCACCGCCACAATGCCACCCCGGCGGCGAACGTTCAGGATCGCTTCCGTGAGCGCCTCTTCGCCTTCGGAATCGACGTTCGATGTCGGCTCATCAAGCACCACCAGGAAGGGATTGCCGTAGAGTGCCCGGGCAAGCCCGATGCGTTGCCGCTGACCGGCGGATAGGGCCATTCCGCCCTCGCCGACCTTGGTGGCATAGCCATCCGGGAGCGAGAGGATGAGATCATGCGCGCCGGCTGCCTGTGCGGCATCCAGCACCCCCTGGGATGTGGCCTGAAGGTCGAACCGCGCGATGTTGACGGCAATGCTGCCTTCGAACAGCTCGACGTCTTGCGGCAGATAGCCGATGTGCTTGCCGAGCGCATCGGGCGACCATTGCTCCAGCGCCGCGTTGTCGAGCTTGATCTTGCCGCGCAGCCGCGGCCAGACGCCGACCAGGGCCCGAACCAGCGTCGACTTACCGGACCCACTGGGGCCGATAATTCCCACGCCCTGGCCTCCTTTCAACTGAAACGAGACATCGGAGAGGATCAGCTTCTCTGAATCCGGCGGCGCGACATAGAGCTGCTCCACGACGAGTGCATCTTTGGGCGCAGGCAGGTCAAGCGGCGAAACCTCGTCGGGGAGGAGCTTCAGCAAGCGATCCAGCCGATGCGCCGACTGTCGGGCGCCAACGAATCCCTTCCAGTTCGCGATCGCCACCTCCACGGGCGCAAGCGCCCTCGCCGTCAGGATCGAGCCGGCGATGATGATGCCGGCTGTCGATTCCTGGTTGATGACGAGAACTGCACCGACCGCAAGAACAAGCGACTGCAGAAACGAGCGAAAGAACTTCGAGAGCCCACCGAGCCCGCTCGCAACGTCACTCGCCTGCTCATGCGCAGAGAGATACTTGCCGTTGACATCCTGCCAGCGCAGCGCCGCCTGCCGCCTCATCCCCATCGCCTGCAGGACCTCGGCGTTTCGCCGCCCCTCGGCGGCAAGTGCGTTGCGCGCAACGCCGAGACGCGAGAAGGCCCTCGCCGGACCGCGCGTGCGGGTCTCCGTCAGAACTGTGACTCCGACCAGCACCAGCGCACCCAACAGCGCGGTCACGCCGATCCAGAAATGGAACAGGAAGCAGATGCCAAGATAGATCGGCATCCAGGGCAGATCGAAGAGTGCGGTCGGCCCGCCTCCGGACAAGAAGCTGCGGACCTGATCGAGATCGCGCAATGGCTGCAGGCCGTCGCCATCGCCGCGCGTCTTGAGCGGCAGGCGCACGACTGCATCGAACACACGAAGCCCGAGCCTTTCATCGAAGTAACGCCCGATCCGAACACTGATCCGGCTTCGGACCAGGTCGAGACCGCTCTGGAACAGATAAAGCACCATCGCCAGCACCAACAACGCAACCAGCGTCGGGATGCTGCGACCGGGCAGCACCCGGTCATAAACCTGAAGCATGAAGAACGAGCCGGTGAGCATCAGCAGATTGCTCAGGCCGCTGAAGGCGGCAAGGCTCCAGAATATCCGACGGCACGAACTCAGGAATGCCGATATTTCGGATTGCGGCTCATCGTAGAAGTCGGCAGGACGCGGCGGGCGGGCAAACAGCCGCGCTCGCACGACCTCGACCGAACGCTCGCCCAACCTGGTGAGCTCTCGCGACGATGATCGCGCCCGATCTGCCAGAAGTCCCAAGGCAGCGATAAATACCGCCCATCGCGATACTTCCATCTCCTCAATATTTACCGACGCGGCGGCATCTCCCCGCCGTCCAAGATTAGTCATGGCACGTGTCCCCTAACGTGCGCCGTGGAGATTAAATCTCCACGGCGCTGAATGTTCTTCGACTTATTGCGCCCTTTCGCTTACGCGAAATGGAAGTCGTGGCTCTGCAGTGCACCAAGCTTGGTGTTCTTCAGCGTGAGCGAGTCAGCTCCGTTCGCAATGACCACGTCCTGCCCGACCTGCGAAGCGTGGTTGAGAACGCTGGCAAAGTCACTGAACGCACTCTTGCTGAACTGGATCGTATCGTGCGAGGGCCCGGAAGCAGCGAAGTCCTTGATGACATCCTTACCGAAATTCGCAGCGAACACGAACGTGTCTGGATGACCCTTGCCGACGAACAAGTCGTTGCCCGATGTGCTCGTCAGCGTATTGCTGCCTGTCGAGCCAAGGATCGCGCTACCCGAACTGGCCGTCGTGTGACCGGCACTGTCGACCCCTACCGCTTTGAACGAGTGCACGGCGTCGGATACGGCAGACTTGCTCGTGAAGCTCCAGTTACCGTCGGCACCGGCTTTCGTCGTCCCGATATACGCCTTGCCGTCGTACATCTTGACTTGGCTGAATGCATCAGCAGTGCCTTTTATCGTAACTATATT
The DNA here is from genome assembly GCF_055229415.2 of Bradyrhizobium sp. Leo114. NCBI lineage: Bacteria > Pseudomonadati > Pseudomonadota > Alphaproteobacteria > Hyphomicrobiales > Nitrobacteraceae > Bradyrhizobium > Bradyrhizobium sp. Leo114. Next base: position 353,056 of record NZ_JBUYEN020000001.1, read on the forward strand.
GCTCGAGTTCGTGGTGAGGGAACTGAAATTCACCGCTGAAGCTGGAGTGGTTGGGGTCGTTGGCGTCGTCGGGGTCGTGCCCGGAACACCGATGGTGTGATCCCCGTTGAGATCCTGATGGAAAATATTCTCATACGATTGGACCGTTGTGCTGTTGGCAGCAAGAGCAACGCCGTGGGTCGGGTAGGACTGGAAGTTGCCCTGACTATCCGTAGTCCAGAAGGTGAACTGCCCACTTGAGTCTTTCCACGCAACATCGTAGCCGCCGCCATCCAGCTTGACTGAGCTGATTGGAATCCAATCATCGAATTGGCCGGCTGTCACAGCGGCGCCGCTATATTTCAGCTCGGGGCCGGTCGCTCCGAGGAAATAATGGTTGCCGACCTCGACAAGGCCAGTCAATCCAGACGGTGTGGTCGATCCACCACCGATCACCGAATGGAAGGGCTGCGACGCGGCGCTGACATTGCCCGCAACGTCCGTTGCCTTCGCGGTGAGGTCGTGAGTGCCGTTCGACAGAGCGCTGGTAGTGACGCTCCAGCTCCCGTTCGTCCCCGCCGTGGCGGTACCGACGACATTCGACCCGTCATAGACCTTGACAGTGCTGCCAGCCTCGGCCGTTCCAGACAATTGCACGTGGTTAGTATCGACAACAGAGTTCGCCTTCAACGCCGGCGCGGTCGGCGCCGTGGTGTCGATGGTGACGGCAAGCGCCGCTGATGTCACGCTGCCGGCCTTTGCCGCCGGATCGGTGCTGGCGGTCGTAGCCGTGAAGCTATGAGCACCGTCCTTCAGCGCTGCGGTCGTCAGGCTCCAGTTGCCACTGGCATCGGCCTTGACCGTCCCGACCTGCGTGTTGCCGTCGAACACCTTGACCGAGGCGTTGGCCTGGGCAGTGCCTTTGAGCGTCAGCGTGTTGTCGTTGGTGATGTTGTCGCCGGCCTTCCCACTATCGTTCGAGAAGGAAACGATCTTGGGCGTCCCAGAAGGCTGCGTCGGCGGCGTCGTCGTCGGGCCACCGACCACCGGATCGACTACCTGCGAGGCAGCACTGACATTGCCGGCAACGTCTGTCGCCGTGGTCGTCAGCGTATGAGATCCGGCCGACATGGCGTTAGTAGTGATGCTCCACGTACCATTCGCGGCCGTCGTGCCGGTACCGACCAGGTTCGTCCCCTCATAGACCTTGATCGTGCTGCCCGCCTCGGCGGTGCCGGACAACAGCACCTTGTTCGTGTCGACCACCGAATCGCTCTTCACCACCGGGGCAGTCGGAGCAATATTGTCGACCGTCACTGTAAGCGCGGCAGAAGCGGCGCTGGTCTGACCGGCAGCATTGGTGGCCGTTGCCTTCAGCACATGCTGGGCGTTGGTCAGCACCGACGTAATATATTCCCAACTTCCGCTCGCATTCGCGGTGGTCGTACCGATCTGCTTCGTGCCGTCGAAGATCTTGATGGTGCTATTTGCCGCAGCGGTCCCCTTCAACTGAAGCGTGTTGTCGCTGGTAATACCGTCGCCGGCTTTTCCTGTGTCGTCCGAGTACGAAGCGATCACCGGCGCGTCCAGTGGCGTGCTCGGAGGCGTGCTCGGAGCTCCGCCTTCTACCGGAAATGGCGGCGGGATGAGATCGCCCGGAACGAGTTGACCATTCACGATCGATGCGTAGCGTACGTTTTCCCACTGAGTGATGTGTATGGGCGCATTGACCGCCTGAAAGAGCAGCGGGCCACCACCAAAGGGCCCAACAAAATACACGTCCTTGAGGGCCACCGTGATGTCTTGTTTATCGGCGGCAACACGCAGTCCATACGGACCGCCTTCGAACATCACATTGTTCAGAGTGAGCGACCCACCATAGTTATCCGCAATCCACACTCCCGCGGTTGCATTCGCGTTATTGTGGGACACGATCGCCGAATTGGTGATGGTGATATTTCCGTTCTCGCCCGGGGCATAGGCCTGAATACCATCCGCGTGATCGCCCGCCAGTCCGGTCGTTTCGATATACGAATTGTTGATGCTGAAGTCGCCGCCGCTCGCGACGCGCACGCCTTCTCTTGAATCAATGCGGACGGTGTCGAGGTTGAACGAGCCCGTGCCGCCGACGGACGCGTCGCCGCTGGACATGTCGCTGATACTCTTGTTCGAAAGCGTCCCGCCCTGTGCAACCGAAGCGCCATTGATACTAGCGACGCTGTTAAACATCGGGTCATTCCAGCTCAGCGGAATGGATGCCATGTAGTTCTCTCCTAATAGTGCCTATCTAGTTTGTCCCAGGCACGCGCCCAATTTTCGAGTCCCGAGCGACGATACCCCAAGTGCAGCTCTGCTAGCGCAGCGCCCGGGTACGCGTCTTGGTCGTTGGCAGAGGCTTTTTTGGGACGACATGACGGCCCACCCAAGGTGATTTCTTAGCTACCCTGGCCAAAGTCTCAGTGTGCTCGAAAAACCACAAGAATAATAAATCCGGTGTTCTCAGCACCGCAACGTTGACCTCAAGGTAAGGAGCGACGATTTCTGCGCGGTTAATTGCATTGCGAAAAAACGCCGGCTTCGAGCAGTTCTTGCGCAGAGTAAATTTCGCATCAAGGCATTTAATAAGATCGCGGCGTTTAATACGACCCAGCAGCCGCGAGAACGGTTTGATTTTCACGCGGCGCTCGTTTCAGCGTGCCGCAACGGCGAGCCTCAACACATGCTGGGAAATACTGGGGCCGCCCGAATCAGCTCGCCCCATCAATATTATCTTGGAGACAAGAACGATTAAATAATCGAACCGTCGAGGATCGACGGATCTGCCGCCAGATACCTGGACTGATACGCTTACCGGTTGGAGAATACAGATATTGAAACGAGCATTTCGCCCGCCAAAATCAAGAACATACTCGGCTCGATTGTCGGTTCGATTGCCCCGTTGGGGCGGTAATTGGAGGGGACCGTTGAAATGCTGGCGCCCCCTCCGCCATCCGGGCAAGCTCAAACCAATGGCGTGTGCTTAGATCTGATCGGGATCGGCGCCGATCAACCGAGCTGTTGCGGCCCGGGCGCGGCGTCCGGTCGCCCCGTCTTCCCTTTTGCGCCGTCCAGCAACCCAATAAAAGCAACTCTTCCGGCCGACAACGAGCCTTTGAGCATATATCGCGCTGCAAACAACAGTCCGACTCCGAAATGGCAGATCCAGCGCCATCCCGCAAAGCGCCGAGCATAGAGAATGCTGTTGCGAGCAGATAGATAGATCGAAAGGTGCGAGCGCTTCTCGGGGGCAACGGCAGATCCGATGGTCGTCCCCCCAATGTGGCGAACGATAGCTTTGCTCGCGAAACCGATGCGATGCTTTCCCCGCCGGCGCCCCCAATCCAGGTCTTCCATATAGAGGAAATAGTCCTCGGCCATGAGACCGACGTCTTCGACGAACGCTCGCGTTACCAGAACACACGCGCCACTTACGGCATCGATCCTGCCGAGGTCCTCGGCCGATGGTGCGCTGCCCGCTGGCGCATTCCTTCCTACGGCGACGACACGGCCCGTCACATGGGACCAATGCAACCCGTAGTTGATCACCTTGTCGGGGCTGTTGTCGAAAACCAGGCTTCCGCCAACCATGCCAAATCCCTCAGCAGACTTGGCAATTAATTCAGACAGGCTACGGCTATCCACTTCGGTATCGGGATTGAGGACAAGCGCTGAACTCCAATCGGGGACGCCGAGCAATGGCTCAAGCCACGCGTTGACGCCACCTCCGTAACCGAGATTTTCGGTCGCGAGCCCAACTCGGACGACATTCGCGCGGGCCTGGAATCGGCATTTCGTCACTGAGACCAGTCGTTTCTGTGGCTGGTCGAGACTGTCCGACGCCTCGGAAGTTCGTTGCAACGTTCGATCCTGTCCCACGAGCGTAGCCAGTAACCTTCCGTAGGCTGCTTCCCCGCCATTCTCGCAAATGAATATCTCAAAGCGATCCCAATCCGAACGAGCGAGCGACTTCAGGCAACGATCGACATCATCGGCATTGCAGTATGAGACGATGATGACAGCAAGTTTGATGCTAGCGGTCGACATAGCCCGGACACCTTCTCATTTGCTGTCGACGTTGACGAACGACCGTCACCCACTAAAGACCTGCGCATGTTCGAACGCAGCCTTCGACAGACCCAGTCCCAGAAATTCTCTGATAGCAATGCCAAAATGCACTAAACAACTAGCCACATATTCATCATGTTTCGGCCTATGGACAACCCCAATCCTGGGACAGATGCCCATCTATAGGTCCGTCGGGCTGCGAGGTACGACTAATGTCATCGGAAAAAACAATGTCAGCGACGCCAACGGCAATCCAAGGCCAACCCTCCGCGAGTCAGCGCCAGTACAGCGCCGCGGATGTCGAAGTGATAGACAACTATCTGAACAAGGTCGAGCAAGAGCAGATGTATGAGTTCTTGCAGGGCCCCGGTTGGGGCTATGGCGCCCGTTCACATATGGGCAACGATGCCAGTCGTTACTGGTACAAGCACTTCGCCGGGTTCTGGGAGGTCCCAACTGCTGGGCTTGATCGACATACGCAGGCCGAGCAGGAGCTGCGCCAATATCCACTGGTTGAAGCAATGTGGCAGAAAGTGCGCGGTCAGTCGCGGCTGCTGCGCTGCTACGCCAACGGTTATCCGTCCGGAGCCGAGGGCGGGGTGCACAAGGACTCGATGGGGCCCGAGCACTATACGCTGCTCTATTATCCACATCTGCATTGGCACCCGGACTGGGCGGGCGAGACGTTGTTCTTCAACGAAGGCGGCGATGATCTGCTGTGCGCAGTGTACCCCAAGCCGAACCGACTTGTGAGATTTCCCGGTTGGATCCCGCATGTGGCGCGCGGCATCTCGCGCCTGTGTCCGTTGTTGCGCATCACGCTGATGTTCAAAGTCTCATTGGCAAACTAGCCGATAGAACAGCATCTGGCCAGTTTGATACGGCTCCGGAAAAGCCGCACGAACAGGGCCTCGATAGCGGCCGGAACATGGGCTATCCTAGGATAACGCGTCGCCGTCCAGGCGCTTCGATGCGCTTATCTGCTACGAGATATCCGAGCTGGATGGCGGTGCAGAGATTCGGCAGAAAATCCTGCCTTAGGAGCGTCCCATGCGGTACCTGATAACGCTGGCGCTATTGCCGGCCGGGGCAGTTATTGCCCAACCGACCGTCACATCGACGCCGAGTGAAGCTGCGCAGTCGATGTGCCGAGATTCCTCGAGCGCCATACTTTCGAGCCACACACCGGCTGATAAGGCGGGGGACGCTTGCAACAAGCGCACCTTGGGGGCTCCAGAGCCAGTCTTCGAGACGCGCCCGGGCGGCTATCGTATGACCGCAGAGGTGCGTGGGGGGGCCGTTCCTGGCCCGACGCCCGGCCCTACGCCTCATCCCTCGCCTGATCCGGCGCCAAGCCCTGCCGAGGTCCCGCTGAGCTTCAACGATCCGGTCTATGCCAACGTCACGAGCGGCACGACCAATATCGCCCTGCCGCCGGACTCCTCCCGAACAGACTTGTCGATCATTGAGAACTCAGGGGACCCGACGATTACCTGCCTTGGCTCCTGTAATCTCACGCGGGTTCGTATTCAGTCGCGAGAAGGCGTTCGCTGCAAGAGCGGCAATATCAATCTGACGTGGGTCTATATCGAGGCTACGGGGGTGGAGAATGACCATGCGGATGGATTGCAGTGCTATGCCCCGGGTTCCACGGGCACGGTCACGGTCAAGAACTCGACGTTCAAGATGGCCGGTGTCACGACCGCGGGTTACTGGTCGGCCGACGATTGGCGAGGCTCACACGTGTTGGAGAACGTGCTGTTCGAAGGCGGCACTTTCGGACTCCGCATCCCCGCAACCGGTGGCTCCTCGGTGAGCCTGAAGAATGTCTATTTCGTGCGTGGTTCGTTCCTGTACGGGGCTTTCCGGTTCGACGTAGTCAACGGCCAGCGCATCAACATCGCGCAATGGGAGAACGTGCGCTGGGCGAGTTGGCAGGGCGATCGGCTCGTCCTGGGAAACCTCATCCCGCGGCCGCGGCTGTAGGCGACTGCAATCGTAGACCTCCGTCCGGGTGGTTCAAAGTTCGATCCCAGCTTATGATCAAGAGGCTAGCCGCGGGGAGTAATGTCGAGTAACCTGCTCTCGTCAAACACCCGGTGCACACTCGCGCCGGACGGCTTAGGATTGTCCAATGGCTGCATTTTGGCGTGTTGATTTTTCCAGTATTAATTCCGCCCTTTACACACCTTCCCTCTCCAAAGCCCATGTTTTAGCGCAACGCGCCTATCTCCGATCGGTTCGCGCGCTGAAAGAGCACAGAAAATTCGAGACTTATTTCGGCGCAAGGCTTTCGGGCAATCTCTCTGATTATATTCCTGCACGCATTTTCTCGTTTGGCGTGTGGGAACCTAACCTGAGCCGTTTCATGGAACGCAAGATCGGCCCGGAAACCTGCGCCGTCGACGTTGGCGCTCACATCGGATATTTCACGCTGCTGATGTCGAAGCTGGCACGCGAAGTGGTCGCCATCGAGGCCTCGCCCCACAATTATCAAGAACTGTCTCGGCACGTCGCCGAGAACGGGCGACACAACATCACTGTGGTCAACAAAGCCGTGGCGGCTTCCCGAGGCCAAATGAAATTGTTCGAATCGAAATTCGGCGGTTTGAACACCGGCAACTGTTCTCTCATCGCGCCCCGAGACGGCAGTAATTATTCGATGATCCAGACCGATACGCTCATTGGCATCCTCGGCGATAGAGCCAAGCGCGTATCCTTCATCAAAATTGACATCGAAGGCGCAGAGCGGCCCGTTTTGGAGGAGATAATTCGCAACGCGGATGCTTTCGATAGATCACTGACCGTCGTTGCAGAAGTGAGCGATCAGAATCTTGACCTCATCGAGAGCTTTTCTGCAGCCGGATTTAAGTGCAGCGTCCTGGATAATTTCTATGAGTTCGACGCCTACCTCTCCGGTCGTATCGATGAACCGCGACCATGGAACGGAAGTAAGCGTGCTTCTGCTGACCTAATATTCGAGCGTACGGCCTAGGGCCTGTTAGGATTCATCGGAGCTTGTCACGGCGGTAGCACGCCCGCTGCGTCGAAGCGCTGCCCCGGCAGGAGCAGGAAACCCACCAGATTGCCGAGCGCATCGAACGGCCGATGGCTTTGAGTCCCCCCTTGCGCCCTGTCCGTAGCGACGGACCTTGACGAGGGTGGCGCCGACCACGGCATATTCCGTGCCCAGTTTGCCGGAGACGGCCTCGAACAGCCGTTTCTAGGCACCGCCTTCGCCGGGACCGATCGAGCTCTCGCCGGACTGCGGGCGCGAGACGGAATGAGCGTTTTGCGCGGACGAGCCAGAAGCGACACCGTTACGGAAAGGCCCTGCACCAGAACAGGACGAGGTCCCGGCTCAAGTCTGCCGCCTTTTGTTTAGCTACAGCCCTGCTTCACGCCGCCTGCCGAGAAGAACAAGCGCTGGTGTGGCTATAAAGCCAACACACAATCAGCGGCATCGGGGTTAACGCGAAAACCCATGCCCGCCCGGGGTTTATCACCTCCCCACACCCCTCTTTTTAATATTTAATCCGCGATTAAATATCGGTTGATTTCCGATTTTATTTAAATATAGTTTTATCACCTTTTAAATAGTCCCATTAAAAGCCAAGAGATTAGACATGGATGCGCTCGTTCAAAGTCCGTCCCGCTCGGCATGGGACAGCTCAATTCTGGATAAGAAAGAAAAGGCTCGCTTAGACAGCGCGAGCAAATACAGGATTTGCGTCTTCGGGATCGGTTACGTCGGCACGGTATCGGCGGCCTGTCTTGCACGCGACGGACATGATGTCGTGGCAGTCGATGTCAATCAGGACAAGGTCAGTGTTCTGAACCGTGGACTATCGCCGATCATAGAGCCAAAGCTCGCTGAAAGCATTAGCTCCGGTGTCAGCGCCGGCCGGCTCAAGGCAACCACCGATTCCTCGGCCGCTGTCTCGTCGACAGACATTTCATTGGTCTGCGTTGGAACCCCCTCGCAGGAGAACGGATCACTGGAAACATCATTCCTGACGCGGGTGGCGCAGGAGATTGGAGAAAGCATCCGCAAGACCACGAACTTCCATTCCGTCGTCATGCGCTCGACGATGCTACCGGGCACGATGGAAAACATCGTCATACCCATTCTGGAGCGGTCGTCCGGCAAGAAAGCGGGGCAAGATTTCGGGGTCGCCTATCTGCCCGAGTTTCTGCGGGAGGGAACGGCCATAGCCGACTACGATGATCCTGGAACCATTGTCATTGGCGTCGACGATGATCCGCTTACGCTTCGGCGCCTCATGCAAATTCACGAGCGATTCGCGGTAACGCCCCTGGTCCTGTCAATTCGGGCCGCCGAGGCAGTCAAATATGCAAACAATGCCTGGCACGCGACCAAGATCAGCTTCGCGAACGAGATGGGATTGCTTTGCAAGGCGATGGGCGTCGATAGCCACCAAGTCATGAACGTCCTGGTCGCCGACAAGAAGCTGAATATCTCGCCGGCATACCTCAAACCAGGGTTTGCATTTGGCGGGTCCTGCTTGCCAAAAGACGTGAGCGCTTTGCGCTATGCAGGACGAACTGTCGACGTTGACACGCCCCTGCTCGACGCCGTGCTCCAGGCGAACGAGAACCAAATTCGCAGCGCTTTCCGACTTGTCGCCGCGACCGGGAAGCGGCGCATCGGACTCGTCGGGCTGAGCTTCAAGCCGGACACGGACGATCTGCGCTACAGTCCGATGCTCGAGATTGCCGAAAGGTTGATTGGTCGTGGCTACGAGCTCGCAATCTATGACTCGAACGTTCGCCTGTCTCAGCTCACGGGGGTCAACAGGGATCACCTGACAAGTCGCCTGCCGCACATTGCCTGTCTGCTTCGGGAGAAAATGAGCGACGTCGCCGCCTTTGCCGACGTTCTCGTCGTGGGGAACCGCAAGGAGTTTCTGAAGAACTCATTGGTTTTGAACGGCCATGACAAAGTAATCATCGATCTTGTACGCATCTCGCCGGAAAAGCAGACCGCAGACGACTATCGCGGCATTTGTTGGTAAGTCGCTGGGACAGCGATCATGACACTGGCAACGGTCGTTGAGGCGACGCGCAGCGTACGCCGGCGGAGAATCCTGATCATTGTCGAAAATCTTCCCGTTCCTTTTGATCGCCGGGTCTGGGCGGAGGCGCAATCATTGCACAGGGCAGGTCACGAGGTTTCGGTGATCTGTCCCCGTGGACCGTTCGCAGAAACTCCGTTCGAATCGATCGACGGCATCGATGTTTATCGCCATCCGCTGCCAATCGAGGCCAAGGGCAAGCTCGGCTATCTTGCCGAATACAGCAGCGCGCTATGGTGGGAGTTCGCCTATTCGCTCAAGGTGTTTTGGGGGCGCGGTTTCGATGTGATTCACGCCTGCAATCCGCCAGATCTCATTTTCCTGGTCGGGGCGTTCTACAAGTACCTGTTCGGCAAGAAGTTCGTATTTGACCATCATGATCTGAACCCCGAGCTGTTCGAGGCAAAGTTTGGACATCGCGGACTGATGTGGAAGGTGCTTGTCTTTCTCGAGCGCCTGACTTTTGGCCTGGCCGACATTTCCATCGCCACCAACCGGTCCTACGCCAACGTCGCTGTCCAACGCGGCAAGATGGAACCCGATCGCGTGTTTGTCGTCCGCTCGGGGCCAAATCTCGCGCGCGTGCGTGAGCTCGCCCCCGATAACACATGGCGCAACGGCCGGCCGCATCTGGTCGCCTACGTCGGCGTGATCGGGGAGCAGGAAGGCATTGATCTTCTGCTAGAGGCGGTTCGGCACATCACGTCCACATGTCAACGTACCGACATCCAGTTCGTTATCATGGGCGCAGGGCCGAGCCTGGAGCAGCTCAAAGAGACATGTGTGCGGATGCGACTTTCGGAATTTGTCACTTTCACCGGCAGGGTCGACGACACGACGCTGTTCAAGGTGCTTTCAACTGCGGACGTCTGCGTCAATCCGGATCGTCCCAACGCGATGAACGACATGTCCACCATGAACAAGATCATGGAGTATATGGCGCTCGGCAAGCCGATCGTGCAGTTTGATCTGGTCGAAGGACGGGTGTCGGCCCAGTCTGCTTCTCTCTATGCGCGCAACCCCGACACGGCCGATTTTGGTGACAAGATCCTCGAACTTATCGACGACCCAGATCGTCGCCGCGAGATGGGTATGTACGGACGCAAGCGTGTGCGCGACGAGCTGTCGTGGGAGCACGAAGAGCCGAAATTGATTGCGGCTTACGACGCTCTTTTCAAATAGCGCTTTCCCTAGTTCGAAAGAACCACGATTCCGCGTCCCAGCTTCCGGCAGGCCTGACCGAGTCAAATTGACTGTCTTTGTTATTGCCGGCTTTGGGAAGGTTCGGCTTATCGATGCCGCCAGCGCATCAGTTGGCGATAGAGCCCCAGCCTTGTGCTGACCCTCCAGGCAACACCACGCATCGCATCCGGATCGCGCAAGTGCTGGCGCATATAGTCCGCATCCATGTTGTTCGTCAGACATAGGCGGGAATAGAGAAAAGGTTCAAATCCCCGATGATAACCAAGCTGGATTGTAAAGAGGTGCGTGTAACCGGCCTTCAGAGCCGCGTCCCAAACCCGTCGGGAAAAGCGCCCATATGGGAAGGCGAAAAGAGTAACCTGTTGCCCGAGGCGATCCTCCAGCATCGACTTCGACACCGTAAGCTCGCGACCGAGTTCGACGTCCGAGACAGTAGTCAAATCGACGTGGGCCATGCCATGGGAGCCGATCGCAACGCCGTTCCTGCCAAGTTCCTCAATCATCTCCCAGCTCATACGTCCCGGCGAGCCCACAAAATCCACCGGGATAAAGGACATGAAACCTGGAATCCGGCCGGTCTTCACGTAACGCGCATAGACATACGTGTAGTCCGAGAGACATCCATCGTCGAAGGTCAGCAGGACCGAGCCGGTACGGCTGGCTTTCGGATTGGGGCAATACTCCAGAAAACACTGAGGCGAGACCAGGCTGTCCCCGCAAAGCGCGAGATGCGCATCGAATGTTTCATGCGTCAGGCACCACGCATTCGAAGGCGACGCTTCCACCAGCTCGTGATAGTTCAGAACAATCATAGAGTTTGTATCAGATCTGAGACGCGCCGGCTCCAGGCCTGCCAGTTCAGCCGGACTTCGAAAGCGTCGCGGCTCGATTGTCTCAGGCGTGCCAGCCGTTCCGGGCATGCAAAGGTCTCGGAGATGACCGTCGCATAGTCCTCCTTCGTCGCATCCGGCGGCAACAAGATGCCTGTCTCCCCATCGCGGATAGCACCGGGCACGCCACCCGTGGCCGGCGCGATGCTCGGTACGCCGTGGGCCGCAGCCTCGCAAAATACGATACCGTAGCAATCTGCCCGGGTCGGCAGCAGAAAGAAATCCGCGTCGCGATAGAGTTGATCCAGTCGATTGCGCTGTTCGCGATCGTTCTTATTGAGGAAAGGAATGATTGTCAGGCCATCCTGGGTGACAGGTTTGGACGGCGTGCATCCGCAGATCACGAGCTCAGCGTCTACGCCCCTGTCCCTTAGTTCAGCGAGGGTTGCGACCGCGATGTCCGCGCCCTTCTCTTTCCAGTTGGCACCAATGAAGAGGAGCCGGCACGGGCCTGGCTTGCGGCGGCCAAGCACAGAGGTACGATCCGGCGCTTCCTCGAGGTTGGCACCCCACGGAATGACATGCACGCGCGCACGGTCGACGCCGTAGTCCCTAACCGCAGATTCCGCGGCCCATTCCGAGGGGTAGAGGACCAGATCCGCGCGCGCGATCGTGTTGCGTTCCAGGCGTTCAGCAATCTCCCGAGCGTTACGCGACAGGTTCCGATAGTTGGGATGGTAGTTCTCGACAAGTCGAAAGGTCGCGTCGGACGCATAGACGAGGGGAACGCCTTCAGGCACATTCCAGGCGAAGTTGGACCCGGCGGGCGCGAAGACGACATCGGGCGAGACGGCGCGGATTTTGCGTGCTGCGTCCGCCGCATACTGTGCAACGACGGGCCCCGCATGGAATGGGGAGAGGCCCCGCCTGCGAAAGGTGCGGCAAAGTCTGGAATACGTCTTGTAAAGAGGCAGGATCGGTGCGTTCAGGGGACCGATATGGACCACCTCATGACCTTCGTTTGCGAGCGATTTCGACATGTGAAAGGGGGTGCCGGACCAGAACTTGACCTCGCTCGCGTCGCCGATCGTGGCGAAGGCGATCCGCCGCGCTGCCTGGCTGCCGGAGGGGTGGCAGTGATTCATTTTATTCCCTTACACACGGCGCAACCGGCAGATCGTACCAAAAGCAATCATGGCACTCTTCGTGCGCTCCACTCTTCCCGCGTTGATTCAACGACAGGAACCTCTGGAGAATTAAATATATTAAATATCAGACATCGCAATAATTATCAAATTTATTTAATTCGATTGCCACCGACATAGCGATCCGCTAGCGGGCTCCTCCGCGTGGCACGGCGCCATGGCCTCGTCAGCAAACACCTCTGATAAAATCGATCACACCCATGTTTCCGCCGCTCGTGCAGCTCTATCGCGCAGTACCGCGGTTTCCGCGAGGTTCGCTCGCATCCCGGCAAAAACGGCGATAAGGATCCAACAGATGCCCCAAAAATGCACCATGAACCCTAGAAAAACGACCGTCGTCATGACAATTCCGAGCGCTACCGATAGCCGTCCTTCTTCGGGAGTAAGGTGACGCGATTTATCGATCGAACCAAGCCCGCATGCACCCACAATTGTCAAAAGGACCAATATGCTTCCGGGAATTCCATACGCCATTGCAGTGGCAAGCCAAAAGGCATCCACGCTCTCACTCAAAAGCGCGCCGTGGGACTGCCAATTCCAGTCTCCGTTCACACCAATTCCGAAGATCGGCGAACCGAGTACCACACGCCCCCCCACCTCCCAGATCGCTTGACGGTACCAGGCCGCCTCCGGACTTACTCCGCAAAGGCGTACAAGCGTTACGACAGGGTTGCCTGAGAAAGTGAAGACAGTAACGATTACGGCACTCACACACAGTCCGACCAATTTCCACCGAGCTGTGAAGCGCGGGGTCGCAGCATAGAAAATCGCCAGCGCAAATCCGATCAGATAAGCCAGCAATGGACTCCGCGCCTGCGAAAACAACACACCGATGAGCGCGATACCTGCAACAGCCCAGCCGAATACTTGAAGCCTAAACGTCGTGAAAGCCAAGGTCCCGAACCAAGCGCAAATGGCACCGAATAGTATCGAATGCTCCAGCGGACCCATGGCTCGAATAACACCGTCCCTATACAGCGTCTCGGCCTTCGTCGCTAATGCGCCTTCATAGCTGAATTTCACATAACCAGTAATGCCCTTGATGAACTCATAGGTGAACAGTTTGTCATTCAAAGGGTCGAGAAGACCGACACAGATAACTAGAACTGCCAGCTTGCAGCTGAAGCGTGCGACTCGCACGGAGCTATCGCCAGGACTGAGATACCGGAAGGTCAAATATGCGCCAGTGAATACAATTGCGTCGATTCCCGCCCCTTTGAGACCCGTAAAACCGGCCGTCACGGTGGCAGCCAGCATCATCCAAACGCCCGCAACCGGGGCCACAATATCTGATGGGACGCACACTACAGTTCGCGCGCTTGAGAGCCGCGATATCGCCGCGATGGAGGACACAAAAATCAGCACTCGAGCGACCGAGAGGCGAAAATCACCGATGAAGAAAGATAGGCCCTCGGGCAGAAAAATCGCGACCAGTAATAGTTTCAGATATAGCTCATTAAGTGAGAGTGAGCCCCCTGCCGTACGCCCACCCAGACTTTGCTGCCGATCCTGCAGATAGGCAAGTCGAAAACCCGGATCCAATTCTAAGCTTCTGCGGTTCAACGCGAATACCTCTAATGCCCAAGACATCTCGCAAAAAAGAAGCAGCGCTCAAAATCAAGTCGCCGCATAAGGCGACAGTTCGGTCTAAAGAAGCGCTTCATTTCGTCGTTTCCAAGGGAATAGCCAGGAAGTTACGACGTAGGCGCTTCGCTACGCTGGGTGAAATCAGCGCGTAAATAAGCGCCTTGTAATAGTGCGGATCCGCGGGGTGCAAACAAGCACATTGCCAACCCGTCCTCAAGGCCCACAAACGACGGTTAGACCGACGCCAATCCAACACGCTCCTCATAAAATGGGCGGCGATGTTGTTATCCGATAAACTGTTGCGAGAGCTGTGGCCGCTATCCTCGCATTCCGGCTCGAACCGTAAACCTCGCCGCTCGCACGCTCGCCTGTATGCCTCAACCTCAAACTGCTTACGCCACGATGGCGCACGCCGGGTAAGTGAATTGGGAAGTATGCGGTACGAGTAAAGGCACTCGCCCAATACGATCATTGGATATACTTCCCCAATTCTCAATATGTAATCGTAGGTCTCAGCAACCTTCAACGAGGGCTCGAACCGCATATCGCCGACCATTGACATTCGGAACATTCCTGTCGGATCAAGGGCAGGCATTCGAAAGGCTCTAATCTCGGACTGGCAGTCGTCCTCGCTCATCGGCGCAAACACCGGCGCCATGACTCTTCCGTTAATGATAAGCTCGTTACCGCAGAATACGGCAGCCAAATGCGGCTTGTTGAGCAGCGCACGAACCTGCCTTTCAATTCGCGTTGGATGACTGATGTCATCCGCGTCTTGAATGGCGTAAAACTCGCCGCGGATCTGATCGAGCGCTCGATTGACAGCCACAGGCTTGGTTGAATTCGCCTGGTGCAGCACGCGAACACGCTGGTCGGCCAGCAGATCTTGAACTGAGTTGAAGCAGCCGTCCGTACTGCCATCGTCGATAATGAGGATATCCAGATTTTTGTAAGTCTGATCAATTATACTCAACAGTGAAGGCCGCAAATACTCCCCTGCATTGTAAACGCACATCACGACAGTGACGAGGGGACCTTCAGCCACCCCTTCAGCTTTGGGCGGATATGCTTGGGATGCCATGAACAGCTCCTGGTCAATCGGGTCCAGCGCTTGCCTTCAACACATTATCTAAATTAACCGACAATTATTTAATTTGGACAACGCCGATTTTATCCAATATATTATTATAATGCAACAAACGCTCAGCCGGAACGTTAATCGGCATCCCGGTGAACATCATGGTGCGGGCCACGGCCGATCGAGATCGACAGGTGGGGCGAGCGAGCACCTTCGGATGAATAGGCTGCAAAGTGACAGAGCCCGTGCCCGATCGACGGAGCTGGGCAAAGCGACAAGGCAGAAAGCGGCGGCATTGGCGAACGCGTCAGTTTCGCCGCGACCATTATTGCGACGACCACTAGATCCGTTACGGCTTCTCCGATGCTGGCTGAGCCGGATTCGAACCCCTGGAGTGGCTAGGTACTCGAGATGATTTGTAAAGCTTGCTTGTCAGACGGCGAGCATCGCCGCCACGTATTTACCGAGATGATGTTTGGTACAGGAGAGCGGTTTGAATACCAGGAATGTATCGATTGTGGGACGATCCAGCGCCTGGCGGATGTAGCAGACGAAGGTCGCTTTTACCCCGAGGGGTATTATTCATTCGCCAAGCCTTCGCGAAATTCGCGGGTCATCGCAATCAGGGACGCGCATGCACTCGGCATTAAAAGCATATTGGGAGCGGTGGCATCCTTTGTAAGGTACGACCCTATCGTGGGGGTCATCGGAGATTTTAAGATCGATCCTAGCTCTCGGGTGCTGGACGTTGGCTGCGGTTCCGGGAAACTTCTTCATAGAATGTCTGCGGCAGGGTTCACGAACCTTACTGGAGTAGACCCTTACATTTCCAAGCCGACATCAGGTGCCGTGACGATTCATAAGTCGGATCTTCAGAGCATGTCCGGCGAGTTCGATTTCATCATGTTCAATCACTCGTTAGAACACGTCCCTGATCCGGGCCAAAGTCTTGGCAATGCAAGAAGGCTACTTGCACCCGGGGGCCGCATTCTGGTTCGCATCCCAACTTCGTCCTCGCAAGCATGGATGGAGTACGGCCCGAATTGGGTGCAACTGGATGCACCGCGCCACATTGTGATTCCCTCCCGCAACGGAATGAACGCATTGGCGGAGCGCTGCGGCCTCTCTGTCAGACAATCGATTGATGATTCTACTGCGTTTCAGTTCTGGGGAAGCGAAATGTACCGGAAGTCTAAGCCGCTCACATCGTCCGGGCCAAACGATGTGTTTAGCCGTCATCAGTTGAGAGGGTTTGCCAAACGAGCGGCAAAGCTAAATATCGAACAACAGGGAGATCAGGCAGCTTTCCTGTTGACCGCTGCTTAGGCTGAATGGCCCGAATCGCAAACTCCTGCCCCTCCAACGAATGATTAGAGAAGAAACTGCTCGATCATTTGAAGCTACTCTGATCAGTCTGACGATCAACCATAGCGTCCGAGCGAGCTGATTTGTCTTGTCTCGCCTTCTGGAAGCCCTTGATGTGGGACCAACCGATACGCAGCGTAGCTTCCATTCTGTCCATGGAGTTGCGCGGGAACCGCGTGCGGCTTCGAAACGAGTCGTACAACGCGGCATTCGCGTTTGGAACGCCAGGTCTCCAAGGTTTGTTCCAGGTCGTGAAATGAACTATGCTGGGCTTGTGTTCGCCCGCCAGTTCAGAGACGTCGAGCTTCTCGTTGTAAGCGAGATGGTTCCATCGGGAATCGAGCTTTTTCCAAAAGCCGTCGCACGCAACATTCAGTGCGTCTTGATCGGAGTAGGGAGATCCAGGACAGCGCTTGAGATAGTCTAACGCTGTTTCGACGATCTGCGCCTTTCGCCATTGGTGCAGGTCTATCAGAAGTACACCGGCGTTAAAGTAGTCCCGCACGCGAGGTACCGGTAGGCGAACGGTTTGATTTTTAATCTGAGAATCGAGACGGTCCAAAACCGCACCAAGAACATTTCCCTCCAGATCTGTTGCCCAGAGCGCCTGCAAGTCATCAAGAGCAAGAAGGTCGCAGTCTAGATACAATACCTTGGAGACCGTATCCGGGAAAATACGCGGAATGAGGAATCGAGCGTAGGTGATTTTGGAAATGTAACTAATCGTCGAGAACTCCTGGAACATTCCCAAGTCCACCTCGATCCATCGGATCGACGCAGAACCATGCGGAAGGGAGTCCAGTATCCTCCTTCGAATACGCTCGGAAAGCCCATCGGCAAGCACATGAAACTCGAGCGGCTCGCCGCTTCTATCCGTTTCCACAATCGACCGCAGGGTCGTGGCAAGCGGCATGGCATACCGCTTGTCACAAGCGAGCACGATTGGACCTCGTATCTGTTTTGACTCCATCTAATGACCTATATGGTTCCCGGAAGAGAAACGACCGCTATCGACCTCGGGTTGATGCTGACTCTTCGGCGATTGCAATGCCCACCCCAATAGCTTGCCCGGCGTCCTCCTGATAACGGACAAAGCCCATTGACGGCCGCCCTCGCCCGGAATCTTCAGCAATCGCCATAGCGGCGGCAAGTAACGCAGCCGGCGATCCATAGCCATCGCTTCGCGCATGAGGCCGAGGCCGTCATTAAAGCGTCCCCGTCGCAGCAGCCCGATTCCCCGATGGAATATTCGCTCGGCCAATGCACGACGAGCTAAACCTTTCAAGTCACGCGAGGAGCCGAGACGATCCCCGTATTCATCGAAGAAGCTCTCAAACGCGAGTTGACATTGTCGATAGTCGGATATGATTTCGGCAAAGTACGCGTTAGACATTGCAGTTGAGTGCCTTCGATAGATTGCCTGCACCGCATGGATGCGCGCCACCGAGCCGCTCGCCGCGAAACGAAGCCACATCTCCATATCACCGCTGTGCGGCAACGATGCTCGATAGCCGCCGATCGCTTTTTGCGTACTCGTTCGCGCAATAGCGGTAGGCGTCCAAACAAAGTTCGTCGCGGTCGCACACATCTCTTCCAAGAGCTCTTGGCGAGCCCACGTGTAGTTCTGCTTCGGTTCGATATTCGGGATCGGAGAATCATCATTCCAATTGACGCACTCGCCATGCGTGAGAACAATGTCCGGATTTTTGTCCATGACTTCGACAGCGCGTTCGAGTGCGCCGGCAACCAGCAAATCATCCGCAGACAGCAGAAGGAAGTAATCGGCGGAGGCCCAGGCAATTCCCTCATTGTATGTGCCGATATGCCCCTTGTTCTGCTGATGCGCGACCACGGTCACTCGGGAATCGTCTCGCGCCAATTTTCTCGCCACCGAGAGCGAATTATCGGACGAAGCGTCGTCGATGATCAGCACGCGAAGATCTGCGACGGACTGCCTGAGAACGCTCCCCACGCAGGCTTCGAGGAACCGCCCATAATTGTAACAGGGTACAACGATATCAACTTTGGCCATGCGCCTGATTCCCTGAGCCCAACCGAAATGATCGGCGTCACCGGCGCAACTGCCGGCTCGCGACATCGACACGATCTATTTAGACTTGAAGTTCCTTCTTCAAGGTCTCTGCAATCAGCACCTGATTCTCGTCAGTCATCTGAGCGTACAGTGGCAGCAGGATCGAGTGATCCTGCGCAAGCTCCGATTGGCGAAGGTCGTGAGGCTGCTTGTCATTCGAGTAGGGCTTCTCGCGATGCGCACACATGATGCCGCGCCGAGTTGCAATTCCCTTATCGAGAAATCGCTGCATCAACACCTTCTGATCCACGCGATCCGGCAGTCTGACGCAGTAGCTCTGCCAGTTCGAACGAGCCCATTGCGGTTCGAACGGCAAGATCAATCCCTCGATGTTACCGAGCAGTTCCGTGTAGCGAAAGGCAAGCGAGCGACGGCGCGCGACAAGCTCGGAGAGCCGCTCAAGTTGCTTGCGGCCGACCGAGGCCTGGATATCGGTCATGCGGTAATTGAAGCCCACCATCAGATAGTCTTCGAAAATCACTTGCGCCGAGCCATGGCGCACTGTGTCCGGCACGCTCATGCCGTGCTGGCGCAGCAGTCTGAACTTTCGATCCAGCTCCGCGTCCGCGGTGGTGAGCATTCCACCCTCGCCGGTCGTGATGACCTTGCGGGGATGGAACGAAAAGCACGCGATCAGGCCGTGCGGCTTGCCGATCCGCTCCCAGTGGCCGTTCACGCGGACCTCGCTGCCGGCGGCACAGGCCGCGTCCTCGATCAGGATGACGCCATGACGATCGGCGATCGTAGCGAGCGCCGCGAGATCACAGGGCATGCCCATCTGATGAACGGCGATGATCGCACGCGTGCGCGATGTGATCGCTTCGGCTACCCGACCTGGGTCTATGTTGTACGTGTCCGGGTCGATATCCACGAACACCGGAGTTGCGCCACAATATTTGATGCAGTTGGCTGTTGCGATGAAGGAATGACTTGCGGTAATCACCTCGTCGCCTGGCCCGATGTTTGCCGCTGTCAAGGCCACGTGCAATGCCGTCGTGCAGTTCGAGACCGCGCACGCATGAGGCGCACCAACCAGAGCAGCGAATTCCCGCTCGAACGCAGCAACCTGTGGCCCCTGCGAAACCCAGCCGGATAACACGGCCTCGCGAGCCGCGTCGGCCTCCTCCTTGTCAAGAAGCGGAATGGCAATCGGGATCATTGCGCCCTCATTTGAGTGAATCTGCGGTTAGCGCTGCACGAGAAGTCTCATCGCGTTGCCACAGATGGGCTCCACTTCGGGAAGCCATGCTCGCCCTGCGCCGGGCGACAATGTTGACACAACAGTAGACCAGTAATCCGGGCCACAAGTGAGGCTCTTTGAACAGTGCAACGAGCGTCCGATGATTGGCTTCCGCTTTGTTGACGCGCAGTTCGGGAAAGCGCTGGACGAGCTCGAATATTCCCCTGTAGGCACGCGTTCTGACCGCGATCAGTTGCAGCACAGTGCGTGGGGGGAATACCGTGGAGCTGACGTAGGGTAGTGTCTCCCGCTCTCCTGGTCTGAACTGAAGGCAAACATAGGTGTCATCAGCAATGACATCCGGAAACTGGCCGAATCGCCTGCGCCCCGCCTCGGATAAGGCGTAGACGCCAGACCCACCGATTCCCTGGCGCGAAGACGGCAGCCGCGACCGAATTCCGTAGTATTTGCGGACCAGCCAGGAACAGCCCGTCACATTGATCTCGGCGGTAGGTGCCGCCGCCAAAACGTCGCCTTGCTCGAGGCGTTTCGCCAGAGCTCGAACGGCGTCATGCGACAGAACAATATCGGCGTCAGCATAAATCCTCGGAAACCCATTTGAGATTTGATCACCCAGATTCAGCGCGTGGGTTTTGCTTGCGATATCCGACTCGACAACATGGACGGCCGGACTGAAGCGCCGGGCGACGTTCGCAGTGTCGTCGGTACACCCGTTACAAACGACGACCACGCGGATTTCGTCCGAAGCCGGGTCGGTGACCCACTGGCTCAGCGTCCGCGCAATCACGGAACTCTCGTTGTGGGCCGGAACGACGATCGAAATCATGGCTAGCCGGGTCGAAATGGATCAAACTCACCCGCGAGCAGCGGCAGTGCGATCGGCATCACGAAGCCACCGCTTCTTTCTGGCGCGATGGCTCGAGCGATCCGCGTTCGACTCGCCACCATTTCACAAGATCGGCAAGTCCCTGCTCAAGCGGCACACTCGAGCGGAAGCCGAGCAGGCGCTCCGCCTTCCCCGTCGAAGCCAGGCGGCGCGGCACCGGATTGACCGATCGCTCCGGAGCGAATTCCGGCGACAAGCCACGATGGCCCATCACCGAAGCGAGGGTCGTAGCAAGCTGCAACAGGCTGGTCTCGGTCCCGCTGGCGACGTTGAAAACCTGATCGGTGAGCTTTGCCCTCGCTCCCATAATGTTGGCGCGAGCAACATCGCGAACATGGATGAAATCCATGGTCTGCTGACCGTCGCCGAAGATAATCGGGGGCAGGCCCGCTTCCAGCCGCTCCATCCAGCGGATCAGCACCTCGGTATAGCGGCCATGGATGTCCATGCGGTCGCCGTAGACATTGAAATAGCGGAAGGCGACGTAGTCGAGCCCGTGCATGTCGTTGAAGGTGCGCAGCAGCCCCTCGTTGAACGCCTTGGCCGCCCCATAAAGGGTACGGTTGTCGTAAGGATTCTGCCGCTCCGTCGTGGGAAACTCCTCCGCCATGCCGTACACCGATGCGGAGGACGCGGCGATGACCTTCTGGACATTGTGCTTGACGCACAGTTCGAGCAGATCGAACGTCGCGTCGACCATGACTTCCATGGCCAAGCGCGGCTCGGCGGCGCAATGGGTGATGCGGAGCGCGGCCTGATGAAAGACTATGTCGGCCGCCTGCACCAGCGCTGCCATGAGCTTGCCGTCGCGGATGTCTCCGTGGACGAGGCGCACAGGACCGCGCGAGACGGCGCGCTGAAGATTTTCGGGCCGCCCTCTCACCATGTTATCAAGCGCGACGATCTCGAGGCACCCTTCGTCGCACAGCAGGTCAATGATGTGCGAGCCGATAAAGCCGGCGCCACCCGTAACCAGAATCCGCCTACCCTTCAGATCAGCCAAGACGCTCTCCTGTTGTTGGATCTCGGCAAGCAGACGTGCATGACATGCTGCTTTGACCGGGATGCCTTAGGCAGCCTCGACAAGTACCGCCTTCTGCAGCCGAGACACGACTTCTGCCACCTGGTCCGGCCGCAGTTCCGGATAGATCGGTAACGAGAGGAATTCGTTCGCCAGCAGTTCGGTGACAGGATAGTCGCCCGCGCGACAGCCAAGATTCGCGTAGGCCTTCTGCAGGTGAACCGGAACGGGATAGTGAATGCCCACACCAATTCCGCCCTCCTGAAGCGCCTTCAGCGCCTCGTCACGCTGGGGAAGCCTTAACGCGTAGACGTGGTAGACATGCCGGCTGTAGGTCGGCGCTCGGGGCCCTTCAAACGGAAGCTTCTCGAGCAGGGAATCGTACTGCCCAGCAACTGCTCGCCGCCCCTCGGTCCAGGATTCGAGATGGTCCATTTTGACGGACAGCACGGCGCCCTGAATGCCGTCCATGCGGAAATTGTAGCCAGCGACAACGTGATTGTATTTGGATTCCTGCCCCCAATCACGGAGCAGCGAAATTCGTCGCGCGAGGTCAGGGCTGTTGGTAACCACCGCTCCGCCCTCCCCGTATGCTCCCAGATTCTTGCCGGGATAGAAGCTGAAGCAGCCGAGATCGCCGACGGATCCCGCGCGCCGGCCCTTGTATTCCGCACCATGCGCCTGCGCCGCGTCCTCGATGACGACGAGCCCGTGGCGGCGAGCGATCTGCATGATCGGATCCATGTCCGCCATTAGTCCGTGCAAATGCACAGGCAGTATCGCCTTCGTTCGCGGCGTGATCGCGGCTTCTATCAAGGCCGGGTCCATTGTCCAGGAGACCGGGTCGACGTCGACGAAGACCGGCTTGGCGCCGCAGTACAGGATCGCCGCGGTCGTGGCGACGAACGTCATCGACACGGTGATCACCTCATCGCCCGGCCCAATGTCGGCTGCGAGCAGCGCAAGATGCAGCGCCGAGGTTCCACTATTGACCGCGCGGCAGTGATCAACGTTGCAGTAAGCTGCAAAGCGATCCTCAAAGGCGGCGACGTCCGGCCCCAGAACAAATTGAGTGCTGTCGATGACCCGCGCAACCGCGGCATCAATCTGTGGCTTGATTTGGCGATACTGAGCCTTCAGATCCAGAAAAGGTATCAAGTGGTTATCCTCTCCGGGCCACCCGGACCCAATAATATATTAAATTATTATTCCAGATAAAATTAAATCATATAAATCGTGCGATGAAAATAGCCGCGCGAAGAAATTTGGGTTGAATCCAATCCTTGATTAACGGTCTGCGGCTTCTGCCGCGACGTGGCGCGGTTCACGAACCTGCGCGGGTACGCCAGCAACAATCGCCCGCGGTGGAACGTCCCTTGTCACCACCGAGCCGGCGCCCACGATGGCCCCAGCGCCGACCGTGACACCGCAGAGAATAGTGGCGTTGGAGCCAATGGATGCCCCGCGGCCGATGTGGGTTCGTTCGACCTTCCAGTCCGCAGGTCCCTGCAGCTTGCCGTCCGCAGTGGTTGCTCTCGGGTATTTGTCGTTGGTGAACATCACGCCATGCCCGATGAAAACCTCGTCCTCGATGGTCACGCCTTCACAGATGAAGCTGTGTGAAGATATCTTGCAGCGCGCCCCGATTGTCGCGCCGATCTGGATTTCCACGAAAGTTCCTATCCTTGTGTCGTCCCCGACCGAACAGCCATAGAGATTAACGAGATCCGGATGGAATATTCGGACGTCGCGACCGAGTTGAACGTCCTTTGCGATAGGCATCTGCTATCTCCAAGCTCTCAACAACCTTGCAACACTCTCATAGACGCCGCAGCCTAAGCCACGGCGCAATCACAACTACCCCACCTGCCGCTCGATAAAGGTGATGCAGCAGCGGGTGTCCGGTGAGCATCAGCCCGAGCCCCCAACAGAGGGCGGCGACACCGCACGCAACGATCAGGCCAACGAAGGATGGTACGATCCTCGCTTCGATGAGCGCCGCGCAGACCATCATACCTGAAGCGGACATGGCCGTCACAACGGCGCTCTTCAGCAAAGCACGAGAAAGGTGTTTTGGCTCAAGGGCAAGCCGTCGACAGATGAAATACAAAGCCACAGCAGCCTGGAACGGCAAGGTCAACAATGCTGAAGCTGCCACGGCCTCGGCCCCAAAGAAAGCCGCGCACAGAATCACGAGAAGCGAGGGCGGTAGGGAGATCAAGGACGACGTGAGCGCGTCGCGCACGCTGCCTGTAGCCACCAATGTCGGATAGCTCAAACAGGCGCCGAACAGCGCCAAATTCGCGACGCAGAGAAAGCGAACCAGAGGCACGATTTCCAGCCAGTTCTGACCGAGAAGGATCAGAATGATCGGATGCGCCATGATCGCGATGAAGAGCAGAAAGGGCCACTGCACAACCGAAAGCAGCTCAACCGCATCAAGATAGGCACTCCTCAGACCCGCCGCATCTCTGCTCCTCGAGACAAGAGCGGGCATGATGATGGGGTTCAAGACCTGCACGACGAGCCTGTCGAAAACCTGAGTTATGCTCGTGGCACGGCTGTACAAGCCGACAGAGGTGAAGTCGAGAATCTTCGCCAGAAACAGCTGAGGCGATAGATTATACAACACGTTTATGATGCTTATGCCGCTCGAATACAGGCCGAACCTGACGACGTCACGAAAATCCCCAACCGACGGCCGAAACACGCCGAAATCGCGATGCTGCCTCAGCAACATGATAGTCAAGACCACGTTGCCGGCTACGCCGCCCCAGACGGGCGCCATAAAACCAAAGCTCAACATTGCAAGTGCGATGGATACCGCGGCCGCCACGACGCCGGATACAAGATTGCAGATGGCGAGCTTTCCAAACGCCATGTCACGGCGAAACAGGCCGGTAATCGTTCCAGAGAATGGTGCAAGCAGGAAGCTCAGCGCCGAGACCGCGATCCCTTTCTGCAAACTTTCCTGCTCGAATAGCTGGGACAGAACGCCCGACAG
Source organism: Bradyrhizobium sp. Leo114 (assembly GCF_055229415.2). Classification (NCBI taxonomy): domain Bacteria; kingdom Pseudomonadati; phylum Pseudomonadota; class Alphaproteobacteria; order Hyphomicrobiales; family Nitrobacteraceae; genus Bradyrhizobium; species Bradyrhizobium sp. Leo114. The sequence goes on from NZ_JBUYEN020000001.1 coordinate 377,707, forward strand.
TGCGAGCAGCACCAGCCCGGTGAGTGCCGAAATTCCAAACGTGACCGTGAAAGCAGTCTGCACGCTGGCGCGCGACAACTCGCGCTTCTGAATCAGGTAATTGGCACCTCCGAACTCCTGGAAGGACGCGACAACGACTGCCGTCACAGCATTGACGACCGCATAAATCCCGAACTCCGCTGGCGTCAGCAGACGTGCCAGCACGGCAGTCGTGACCAGGAACACAACAAGATTGCCGTAGCGTTCGATCGCTGAAAAGAAGATCGAACGTTGCACGGAGCGTCGCGAACCCGGCGCGGTGCCTGACGGACCAGGCTGATCGAGGCCCTTCATCTATCAGGCCGTCGCTCTGACCGGCGTTACAGAGGTTCGCCTCCCAGGCAGCAGAACAGGACGGCCCTGGTCGGCAATCGAGCGTGATGCCGCCTCGAGAATTTCGATCACGCGCAGGCCCGACATGCCGCCGGAGATCGGCGGCGATCCCGTACGCACGCAATCGATAAAGTGCTCGACCTCGGTCTGCAGCGCCTCCTTCGCGGAGATGTGAGGCGCCCACATGTCGCCGGCGCGATAGCCAATCCGGAATTGATGGGCGTCTTCGGACGGCTCGTCGAGGGTGATGCCCTTGTCATAGACCTTGATCTTTTCGGTAGGCTCAAGATCGTCATAGACGATCATCTTCTTGCTCCCGCCTACGAAGGTCTGACGGACCTTGATGGGGGAGAGCCAGTTGACGCTGACATGAGCCACGCACTTGCTATCGAAGAACAGCGTGATATGCGCCATGTTCTCCGGCGTGCCGGCCACATGGCAAGATCCCGTCGCCGAGACAGCCACGGGGTCCTCGTTCAAGATATACTGAATGATCGAGACATCATGGACCGCAAGGTCCCATATGACGTTCACATCGCTCTGGAACAGGCCAAGGCTCGAGCGCGTGCTGTCGTAATAATAGATCTCGCCGAGTTCTTCCTTAAGCACCAGTTCGCGGATTTTCTGAACCGCCGGCGTATAGAGGAAGGTGTGGTCGACCATCAGCGTTAGCCTTCGCCGATCGGCCTCGTCGATAAGGCGGCGGACAAGATCCGCGCTTGGCGCTAGTGGCTTCTCCACCAGCACGTGCTTGCCCGCCTTCAGAGCTGCAAGCGCCAACTCGTAATGCGTTCGCACCGGTGTGGCGATCGCGATCGCATCGATGCTCGGATCCCTGAGCAAGTCCTCGTAGCGGTCAGTGGTGGCTACGCCCGGGTAGAGGCGTGTGCTCGCCGCAAGCTTCCCCGGGTCGAGATCGGCGATCCCAACGAGGCGAGCGGACGGGTTGCTGACGAAGTTGCGTACGAGATTCGGCCCCCAATAGCCGTATCCAACGACGCCCATACCAACGCGGATGTCTTGCATGAAAATGTCCTCAATTTCTTGGATATGAGATCAGTGACCGTGCTCCCGCAGCCAGCACCGCTGTAAACCTCTCGGCGCGTAGTCCACCAGGCTCGACGTCCGTGACCGCTCGTTCGCGGTCATAGGCATCACCAGCAGGCGACTGGCATTGGATTCCAACTTCATGAAATGACCGATATGCAATGTGTGTCTGCAGCTAGTATTCGCGGATACTTTCGTCCAACCCGCGAAGTAGTGGATAGAGGAAATAGGACATCACGGTGCGCCGCCCGACTTTCATCTCGGCGGTCACCGCCATGCCGGGGATGAATTGAGCGCGCTCCGCCGGCAGCCGAAGGTGCGTATCGGACAAGTCGACCAATACGCGGTAATAGGGAGCGGTCGGACGGTGCGCACCTTCGGCTTTCGGATCCGGCGGGAACGAGTCCTGGCTGATGACGGCGACCTCGCCTTTGGCTGTCCCGTATTTCTGGAACGGAAAGGCATCGAGCTTGATACGGACAGGCTGGCCGACCGAAACCTGGCCGACGTCCTTGCCCTCGACATTGACCTCGGCCCGCAGCGGCACATCGCGGGGAACAAGTACGAACATCGGCTCGGCCTCACGCGCGACCGAACCGACAGTTCGGTTGGCAATATCGAGCACGATTGCATCGGCCGGCGCCTTCAGCACGATCAACTGCCGGCGAAGCTCCGCCTTCTTGAGATCCTCCGCCGCGCTATCCCGCTTCGCCAGCGTCTCCACGAGGTCCTGATAAGCCGTCTTGCGAAAATCCTCGGCGTAGACCTTCTGGTCCGCCTCGGCTTTGTCGAGGCGATGCGTATAATCGGCGATATTGCCCCGGACGCGGGCCAGATTGCTTTCCACGTCGAGGCGAGCATCGCGCGACAGCAGCAAGTTCAGCTTCGAGCCGACCTCCTTGTCCATCAGCGTCGCGCGCATGACCTCGATCGACTTCATCGTTTCGAGCCGCTGAAGCAGCACGGTCTCTTCGTTTTGCGCGGTCTTCAGATTGGCGCGCGCGGACGCGATCTGCGCCTGGTAGTTCTCCACCTGCGCATCGTAGGCCGCCTTGCGCTGCAGGAACATCTTGCGCTGCAGGACCTGGTCGGCGTTGGCGGATTCGCCGATGACATACTCCTCACCATTCAACTCAGCCTTGAGACGGTCAATCGCGGCATTGAATACACCGACCTTGCTGCTCAACTGGTCGAGATCCGCCTGCGAGAATGTCGGATCGAGCGTCGCCAGCAGGTCGCCGCGATTGACCCGGTCGCCGGGTTTGACATGTATCTCGCGGATGACGGAGGTCTCGAGCGGCTGGACGACGATATTGGGGCGCGTGGTGACCAGCTTGCCCTGGGCCGTCACGATCATGTCGACCTGCGACCCCGCGGCCCAGCCGATCGCGGTGAGTATCAGAGCCAGGACGCAATAGAGCGTCACGCGGGCGATCCGCGGCGGCGCCCGGTGCTCGACCTCGATCGCGTCGGATTGGAATTCCGTCACTATCTGCGGCCGGCGCCTGGTGGGCCGGAATAGCCCGCGCCGCCGCCGTTCGGTCGTCCGCACCGGCGCGTTTGCATCGGTGCCGGATTTTTCAGGCTTGGTCATGCGATCTGCTTCGTCTGCTGGTTCCAGAGATGTCGGTAAATCATGCACTTCGACAGCAATCGGTCGTGATGATCGACGTCGACGATCCGGCCGCGGTCGATCACGAGGATCTGGTTCGCGTCTGCGAGCATCGACAGCCGGTGCGAGACGATGATGACGGTACGCCCCTCGGCGATACGGCGCAGGTTGCGCCGGATGATCATCTCGCTTTCGGAATCGAGCGCGCTCGTTGCCTCGTCCAGGATCAGGATGCGCGGATTGACGATCAGCGCCCTCGCGATCGCGAGGCGCTGCTTCTGTCCGCCCGACAGGTTCGAGGCATCCTCCTCCAGCATGGTGTCGAAGCCGCGCGGGAGTCGTTCGATGAATTCATCGGCCCCTGCGAGTTGAGCTGCGCGGACGACCTCTGCAAAGGTCGCGTCGCGCTTCACGCAGGCGATATTGTCGCGAACCGTGCCGCGAAATAGGAAATTATCCTGCAAGACCAATCCGAGATTTTGGCGCAGGTGAGCGAGATCGAGCTCCCTCGAGTCGTATCCGTCAACGCGCAGCAGACCCTGCTGCACCGGATACATCCCGGAAATAAGCCGCGTTAGCGTCGTCTTGCCGGAGCCGCTTCGGCCGACAATCCCGAATATCGATCCCGGGGCGATTGAGAACGAGACGTCGTCCAGCGCCGGCGCGCCTTCCGAGCCGTAGCGGAACGAGACATTCTCGAACTCGATCCTGCCCGCGAAGTCGGGCCGCAGCCCCTCGCGATTACCATCGCGTTCGGGCTTCTGGTTCATCACCTCGCCCAGCATCTTCACCGCCAGCGCGACTTCCTGATATTCATGAACCATGGTCACCAACTGAACCAGTGGTCCCGACACGCGCCCTGCCAGCATATTGAAGGCGACCAGCGCACCGATAGTCATCTCGCCGCTGAAGACGTCGAGCGCCCCAAACGAGATGATGCCGAGCGTCATCATCTTCTCAAGAAATCCGGTGGTTGACTGGGCGGCAGCAGAAATCTTCTCGACGCCGAACCGCATCGTCACCGACTGTGCGCAGCGATCGTCCCAGACCCTGCTCTGCAGCGGCTCCATCGCCAGCGACTTCACCGTGCGCATGCCGTGCACAGTCTCGACCAGCAGAGCCTGCCGCGCGCCTTCCGCCTGGTACAGACTATAGAGACGGCGCCGGAATGGTCCCATCAGCAGCGCGACGACCAGGCCGCTCGCGGCGGTGAAGGCCAGCACCATGCATGTCAATTTGATGCTGTAGAACGCCAGCACCGGGATGAAGACGAATAGCGACAGCGCGTCGAGCGTGGTCAGGAACAAGCGACCGGTCAGGAACTCGCGAATTCGCGCCGCCTGCTGCATGTGCTTTACCAGCACGCCGGCCGAAATGTGCTCAAAGAACGTCACGGGCAGGCCAAGGAGGTGACCAAAGGTCTTGGTTGCTACCCGGATATCGACCTTGTTGGTCGCATAGAGCAAAAGATAGCGCCGCAGAAAGCCGAATATCGCGTCGAACGCCAGCGCGGCAGTCGCACCGGCTGCCAGCACATAGAGCGTGGTGAAGCTCTCGTGCACAAGGACCTTGTCGATGACGAGCTGGAAGAAGATCGGTGTCGCGAGCCCCAGTGCATAGAGCATGATGGCGGCGATCGCGACGTCGACAAACAGGCGCCACTGACGGGCCAGTTCGGGGATGAACCAGCGCAGCCCGAACGCCGGCCGATGGTCCGACGCGAGCCGTTCGCGCTTGATCAGGATGGCGTCGCCGCTCCATCGGGCGCAGAACGTATCCCTGTCGACGATCAGAGGCTCGTCCCGGCGCTCGGCGAGCGGATCGAACACGCTAACCGCTTCCGCACCATCGGCTCCCTGCCCTGCCGCGAGAACGACGATCCAGTTGCCGTTCGCAAGTCGGAGCAGAGCCGGATAAGCCTCTCCCAACCGAAACAGCGCACCCCAGTCAAGCTGCGTGCGCGTTGCGCGCATGCCCGCTTCCTTCGCCATCCGCAGCAGTCGCGTTGCCGAGACAGGAACCCCGTCGATGGCGTAGCTGTGCTTGAGTCGCTCTACCGGCAGATCGACGCCATGATAGGCGGCGATCTTTGCGAGACATTCAAGTTCTGTCCGCAAGGCCGGGCGCAAGGTCTCGTCGGCGTTCACGGGCGACGCTTCCGCGCCCGTGAGGTCGGCTTCAACGGAAATTGCTTGATGCATTGGGGGACCGTGGGCTGTTGGGCGGTTCGCGATCCGTCGAAGTGGTCGGGGCCTGGCCGGCCTGTCCTTTCGGCGGGTTGCGCCGCACCGCGCCAGCGTCGACCAGTCCCTGCAGCGCGTTCTGCATCACCTCGACCGAGTTCGCGAACGACTCCACGGAAAAGATCAGCCTTTGCCGGAACACCTTCTTCGGCGCATTGTTGGCGTCGCGTTCGGTCGGCGAAAGGCTGACCAGATCGACACGGACGATCGACCCGCCAATCGTGATCTCTTCCACCCCGTCAGTATAGAGCTCGTCGTGCATCAAAAGCCTCCAATGCTGCCAACTTCAGCCCCGCGTCGACCTGCAGCTGGGGGATCGACGCTGACGATAGTCACGGACCTGGAGCGGCCGATCGAGGCCCGGGCTGTTGCTGCTTCGATATCCGTCCGGCCCCACGGAAATGGCGGAAAGCCGAAAGCTGGGCATCGGAGTCATCAAACAAACCCCATGGTTCCCGTCTCCGCATCTCCAGCACCCGAAATGACCAACCGGATATTCTGGAAAATAAATAAAGAACGCAGCAAATTAAATGTCAATCGATTATGTCGCAATCACACGACATATATATTATCTCGGACGTTACCTATCGCTGAATCCAGATTCGGGGAACCGCTACGCGGCTTCCACTCAACCCATTCACGAACAAGACTGTTTTCCGACTGAATGAAGATTTGGCTAGGAAGCAAGCGTCAGTTCGCCCATAGCGGCCACGGACGAACCTCCCGTTCCCCCGCGATTTTGCGGACATGCTTGCGGGGGTCATTCAACCGCCTCACACATTAAATACTCGCGAGCAGACCATTCAGCATCCGAAAATTAACTATCTTACATTTAATTTGAACAAACCACATTTTCCGGTATATTTATTAAGTGCAGGGCGGCACGGCGCCCGGCATTCGGCGGGCCATGCCAATTTACGCGGGCGGCGGCGCGGCGGGATTCACCAGGTGGCGGAGGCGAACACCGAATGCTCCAGAGCAATATGCGGCAACCCGACAGGCTTCGCGCACCCGCCTACAACGATGTGGCCGAGAGCGGCGGAATCGGCGAACTCATCAATACCGCCCTTGCATTCCTGCGACGTCAGTACGTCGTGATCATTCTTGCAACCATACTCGGCATGGCCGCGTGCCTGATCTATCTGCGGATCACACCGCCGACCTATACCGCCTTCGTCCAGGTCATGCTCGAGAATAACGCCAAGGCGCAATTTATCCGGCAACAATCGATCTTGGCTGAGCCGGCCTTCGATCGCAGTCTGTTCGAAACTCAGGTCGAGGTCCTCAAATCGAGAGGGATGGCAGTCCAGATCATCACTCAGTTCAAGCTCGCCGACGACCCTGATTTCAAGCCATCGCCACGGTCATTACCCTCCGTGTTTCAGCGAGTTCGTGCTGTGTTTGGATCGTCTCCGCCGCAGGATCTGCAACCGCCGCCGCCGAACGAGCCGCAGGATGGCCTGATCAGTGCATTTCAGAGCCGCGTCTCAGTAAACCGGATCAGCTTCAGCGATCTGATCGAGATCGGCTACAGTTCGAGCGACCCAGTACGAGCCGCCGAGATCGCCAACGCGATCGCGAGCGTCTATCTTGCCGACCAGGAGAACGCGAGGCAGGAGACAAATCGGCGGGCAAGGGAATGGATGCAGCAGAGGCTACAGGAGCTCGGAGAGCAGGCCCTCGTTGCTGAACGCGCGGTCAGTGCCTACAAGTCCAAGAACAACGTCATTTCCTCCGGGGGAAGGCCGATCGACGAGCAGCAGGTCTCGGAGCTCAACAGCCGATTGGTCGCCGCGCGCGCGCAAACGTCCGAGGCGTTGGCCAAGCTGAACCGCTACGAGGCGATCCTGGAAGCCAATCCGGCGAACGCACCATCAATCGGCAATTTGGATGCAGCGGGCGCGGATGCACTTAACAGCCCCATCATCATCAATCTTCGCCAACAATATCTGGAGCTCGAGCGGCGTGTCGCCGAGTGGGCGCCGCGTTTTGGCCGCGACCATGCCGCGGTCGTAAATTTACGAAACCGGATGCGCGAGCTTCGCGGGTCGATCCTCGACGAGGTCAAGCGGTATGCGGAGACGAGCCGGAGCGAATTAGAGGTCGCCAAGCAGCGGCAGCAGGAGATTGAGAAGCGAATGGCCGAGGCTGTGGAGCAGTCGCGCACGACAAACCTGGCCGAGATCACAATACGCGAATTGGAAAGCAAGGCGAAAAGCTTGCGCAGCCTGCACGATACCTTCCTGCAGCGCTATGTGGGCTCTGCGCAGCAAGAAGGCTTTCCTCTCGCGGAAGCGCGGGTGATGTATCCGGCGGTGCCGCCGCAGAGCAAGAGCAAACCGAAGGGACCAATCATCATGATGATGGGTCTATTCGGCGGGCTTGGGTTGGGCTTGGGGCTCGGCCTGTTCAGGGAAATGATGGATCGCGTCTTCCGTACGTCCTCTCAGATCGAAACCACGTTGGGACTGCCGTGCCTGTCGCTGGTACCGGCGTTGCGGGCCGAAAAGCGGTCGTCGACAGCAAAGGCAGCGTCATGGAACTCCGATCATGACATGCGGCAGCGAAAGATTTCCACCGGTTCGACATTTCACAGGACGGTCATCGGCAAGCCATTATCTCGGTACGCCGAGTCGATCCGTGCCATCAAACTCGCCATAGACCTCAATCCCGGCAAAGCCTCCAATCAGGTAATCGGCATCACCTCGGCCCTGCCCAACGAGGGCAAGACGACGATCGCAGCCTCGCTCGCCCAGCTCATCGCCCATAGCGGCAAGAGCGTCATCGTCGTCGATTGCGACCTCCGAAACCCGTCGCTGTCCGCCAGTCTCGCCGCGAACGCCACTACAGGCATCGTAGACGTCATTACCCAGGGAAAGCAGATCGAGGAGACGATCTGGCGCGATCCGAAAACCAATCTGGCATTCCTGCCCGCCATCAGCCGGACACCGGTGCTTCACACCAGCGAGATGCTGGCAGCGGATTCGATGCGCAAGCTGTTCGATCAGCTAAGATCGACGTATGACTACGTCATCGTCGATCTTCCGCCCCTGACCCCCCTGGTCGATGTGCGTTCGACGACAAGCTTCATCGACTGCTTCGTCCTGGTGGTGGAATGGGGACAGACGAAGGTCGACGTCGTCAAGCATGCGCTGCACACCGCCCCCAATATCCACGAGTGCCTCATCGGAGCGGTTCTCAACAAGACCGACATCAAGGCCATGTCTCGCTACGACACGCACCGCAGCGACTACTATCGCGACGATCATTATATCCGTTATGGGCTGACCGTCTCCAACTGAAGCGGTTCAATACCTGCCAGGCTCGGGCGCGCCCCGCCCCCTCGCCCCCATGTTGCATATCGGCAACAAGCTCCGGTTGCGTTTCAGGTTAATGCGATGATTCGCTGGCCTGAATCGCGTATTAATGTACCTTACCCTTACTGGGACGACTTGGGGATAATCACCATTATTGCGCTGCAAACATGTGGGAGGATCGTTGCTGGCCTCCTGGCGCTATCTTGTGCCGGGTGCATTATCACGCCTGGATCCGGCCCATTAGCGACGGATGTCCGATCGGCGTCGGAAGGACTTGAGCCTGCCGTCCTCCCCTACGCCCTGGTCAAGCTGACGCCCGAGGTTGTTGAAGTCCTCGGCCGCTATACGCCAAGGCTGTCCTCGGCCTTTGCCGACAAGGCGCCGGCGAAGGCGTTCCGCTTCGGCGTGGGCGACACGGTCAGCATCACGATATTCGAATCCGCAGCCGGCGGCCTGTTTACATCGGACGCCGGCGTCCGCGCCGGCAACTTCGTTACGGTTCCAAACCAGGCGGTGGACGAGAGGGGATATATTGCCGTTCCGTACGCGGGCACGATCCGGGCGCTGGGCCGCACCCCATCGGAGATCCGTGACGAGGTCACGGACAAGCTCAAGGGCCGGGCCCTCGAGCCGCAGGTCGTCGTGGCTCTGGCCGAGCAGAACACGTCCTTGGTCAGCGTGCTTGGCGACGTGCGCAACGCCGGCCGCTTTCGTGCGAGTCCGTCCGCCGAGCGCATCATCGACACCATCGCGCGCGCCGGCGGACCTGCGACGCAAGGCTATGACATGTGGGTCTCGCTCGAGCGCAAGGGACACCGGGCTAGCGTCCCGTTCGGCGCATTGATGTACGAGCCTTCCAACAACATCTACGTGTTGCCGAACGACGTCATCTATCTCTACAGCCAACCGCAGACCTTTGTCGCGTTCGGCGCGTCCGGTCTCCAGGGGCAATTCAAGTTCGATGCGTGGCGTATCTCGCTAGCCGAAGCGATAGGCAAGCAGGGCGGCATGAACGATGCTTTGGCTGATCCGTCGTCGGTGTTCCTGTATCGGGGCGAGACGCGAGAAGTGGCCAAGGAAATGGGCGTCGATTGCAGGCCCTTTAAAGGCCCGATCATTCCAATAATTTATTTGATCAATCTGCGCGATCCTTCCGGATTATTCCTCGCTCAGACCTTTGAACTGCGGAACAAGGACGTCATCTACACCTCCAACGCCGCTGCGGTCGAGACCACCAAGTTCCTGAACTTCCTGCGAACGATCATGGCCACGGCAAACGACCCGATCATCTACGCGACCAACGGCTATGCGCTCAAGGCCGCCACCTCGGGCGGATCAACCACGGTCATCACGACACCGACGCCAATTACTTCACCATCGGTCACAGTTACACCAGCGATCACTCGGTGATTCGGCGGGCTTATGCCCAGCGACGCTACCGGCACGGCATGATCTCCGGGATGAGATCATGCGTCCATTGATCAGGAGGCTCCGGGCCAGCGATGCGGAGCGAGGAAGCGCCCGCAGGCAACTGATCGCGCGCAGCATCTGCCATTAGATTCTAGTTCTGTACGATTAGAATCGGCGAGCTTGACGCGCCACGCGAGCCTCCATGCGCCGCGCCGTCTCCTAGTCTAGGGCACCGCGAGAAGCCTCATCGCTTGTCGTCCGATGCATCCGGATGCAGACGTGCGATAGATACAGGAGCCGCTGCGGCGACGCGCGAACGGGGCGCACCCTGGGGAAGGACCATCCATTTAAATTCATTTAATCCGTAATTAATTCTTGCCCAATTTAATATGTTATTATACATTAAATAGTGGTTAAGACGGGCCACCCTGATCATTTCAGCAAGCCATGAATTTCATAAGCCGCAACATTGCAGCGGACGTCGACGGCGAGTTTGCCGCTCGTAGCTTCAGTCCACCGCTGAAGTCAGAACGAAAATGGCCGATCCGCTATCGCTCCATTGAGTTGTTCGCGACCTGCAGCGACGTCGCGATCATCCTGATCGCCGGCATTCTTTCCACACTGCTTTACCGGCTGTATTCCGGCTCGGCCGCAGCAGATGTCAGCAAGGCCGTAGGCTCCGCAATCGTCGTCTCGGCGCTCTGCGTTTCCCTGCTGAAGATGCGAGGCATGTACAGACCACCTGAGCTGCTCGCGTTTCGCCGTCAAGTCCACGCCGTTTGCCTCTCCTGGATGTTCGTGTTCGTTCTGCTCAGCGCAGCGGTCGGCGTCTTCAACATCGGCGCCGAACTCTCCCGCGGCGCCGGCGTCGCATTTGCCGTCGTCGGCCTGGCGATGCTGATCGGACATCGGGTCGTCATGAGAGCCCTGCTCTCGAAGGGCCTCAACGACCGGAAATTTTCCGGCGGCAATGTGGTGTTGATCACGGACCAGGCGCGATCGCAGGACACGGGGCTGGCGGAGGCGCTCACGGCATTGGGATTTCGCTTGGCTGGACATTTCAGCCTGCCTCGGCCCGGCGCTAGTCCAAGCTACCGCAGGCGGCTTAGCGGCCTTGTCGTCCGGCATGCACGCGGCTTCGACATCGAACAGATCATTGTGGAAGCGGATCCGAACCGATGGTGCGAGTTGCGCGAGCTCGTGGCCGAGCTGAGAGTCTTGCCGTTTCCGGTCGTCTTCGTTCCGGTCGGGGCTGCATCGGAGATGTTCGCGCGACCGACCCGGGATCTCGGCAGCACCATAGGCGTCGAGGTGCAGCGCGGGCCTCTCACCCCGATTGAATGCGCTGCCAAGCGAAGCATTGATCTGATCGGCGCTGGAATTTGCCTGATCATGTTGGCGCCGCTGCTGGCGCTCGTTGCCATCATCATCAAGCTTGACTCGCCGGGCCCCGTCCTTTTCAGGCAGCAACGCTGCGGCTTCAACGGCCGGAGCTTTGCGATCTACAAGTTTCGGACCATGCGTGTGCTGGAGAATGGACCCTCGATCACCCAAGCCGGGCCCGCCGACAGCCGCGTGACCCGGCTTGGCAAATGGCTGCGCAGGACCAGCATAGACGAGCTGCCGCAGCTCCTAAATGTCCTGGAAGGGAGCATGTCCCTGATCGGACCGCGACCGCATGCGATGGCGCACGACAGTCAATTCGACGAGGCGGTCCAACACTACGCGTTCCGCCGGCGGGTCAAGCCCGGGCTCACCGGCTGGGCTCAGATCCATGGTTGCCGCGGCCCGACGCCCACAAGGACCCTGATCGAGCAACGGGTCGAATTCGACCTGTGGTACATCGACAACTGGAGTCTACGACTGGATCTCGCAATTCTGCTCCGGACCCCAATGGAAGTATTGCGCGCGCGCAACGCCTTTTGACCGTATTCGGTCCTGATTGCATCAGAACCGACGCTGTTGGCGCGTTTCCTTCACGCCAAACAGGTATCCACGTCGCCCGGAAACGCTCCAAGGATCGGATCGACGCCGCTTTCGGCAATGGGAGCACAAATGAACGGACGCAAAACGGCTAAACCCGGATGGCATGCCTCCTCCAGGCTGTCGTTCGGCGACCAGGTAGGAGGATTTGCGATCCCGGACTTCGTCGAGGATCAGGCGCGCTGCCGGCCCTTCGAACCGCTCTCGCTGATCCGAAACTCTTCGATTTTCTTTCCTGATTTCATCGCGGCGACAAGCCACCGAGGCAGCTTGCCACGGCCCGACCAAGTCTCGGAGGTCTTCGGATTACGGTATTTCGGCAGCACTCTCGGATACTTCCGCCGCGGCTTCCCGCCCTGGAGCGTTCGCGCATCATCCGACTCGCGCGCGCCACCCACACCCCGGCTAAGAACCGCCAGCCGCTTCTCAAGTTCGCGCTTTTCCGCTTCGATCCGGGCCGACAATATCCCGCTGATCTCTTCATGAAGTGACCAGAGATCATCTAAAGACATGGACTTGAGTTCGATTTCTTTCGCCGACATGGTCGTCCCGCGGTTCCGCCTTAATAATCGGCTGTCATATTGCCTCGTTCATTATTAATCAAGGGGAATACCAAAAAGTTCCAATGCAAGTTCTGGATAAACCAGCCATGCATACATTTATGTACCCACAGCCTATTCCAGAAGCTGCAACAGCCGAAGGTAACCCGCAATAAGATATGTTACCGAGTTTGAGGGGCTACACGGCGCAGGACTCGCGCAGACCCCTGGCGCGGAACGCCGGCGCCTGACGTAATCGCCTCCCATGCCTCTTCCGCAGGCTCGGGATAACCCGCTTGCTTCTCCGGCGCATGAGCGGCCGCAACCGGCAGCGAATTACCTCGATATCCCTCAGGGCGAGACGTCGAAGCTCGATCTGGGCCTGCAAGGCGCGAATATCCCGCAGGGCAGCGGAAGGGACGACAAAGCGACTGACGGTCTCATGAAGATGGCAGAGGGGAAGCTCAATACGGTCCATTTCTCAAACCCTTACAATACCAACTTAAACCACATTTCCGCGCACAATTATTTATCTATTTAAACTCCGCAGATCGCCTGAAATTCCGCCATAGCTTGCCAATAAAAAACGAATTATCAAGCATTAAATAAATCATTGGATATAATATTTATGTCACATATAATGTCTTCCATTCACGTCGGCGCTCAGCGCTTTTTATCGCCTGAGCAGAGAGTGTGTTTTGTAGAGAAATTGCCCCCGCTCAGGCTCAAATTGGTCGCGAGAGCACGATGCGCAAATCCGATTTAGAGACGATGACTTTCGACGAGCTTTGGCTTCTCCACGAAGAGATTACGAAGATTTTGTCGGAGAGAATCACGGCCGAGAAGCTCGAACTGGAGAAACGCTTGGCTCAACTCAATCCGCCCGAGCCGATGCAGGATAGTGCAGGTTCCGAGCCGGGCGCCGAACGGCCGCGCCGCAGATATCCACGGGTGCCGCCGAAATACTGCAACCCGATGGAGCCAACCGAAACCTGGTCCGGTCGCGGCAAACAACCCCGATGGCTCGTCGCCGCGCTGCAGTCCGGGCGCAAGCTGGAGGAGTTCAGGATCGAGGACAGCGACAAGGCGACGGACGACAACGCTCACCGCTCCTGAGCGCGTCGTTCGCCGAGATATGTTAGCTGTGCAACTGAACAGGCGCCGCGCCGCGCGTGTACTCGAGGTGCCTGGCGAGACTGGTACGGATGCCCGAAATCTCACCCAGAAGAACGTCGCAGAGTTGAATTCGGGAGGCAATGACGGTTGGGTTGGCTCCCTCGCCATTTAAAAGATGAAGCTGAACTTGCGCTTGCTTGATCGCGTTAAGGGAATCCCAAAGGACGCAATCACTCGACTTGTAAATATTTCTCATTATTGACCCCCTCACCCAAACAAATGACCGGTGGTCGGCAATAGTCACTTTCGTTAGTCGGCGATCATCGATGATGGTTCATCTCGCCTGCGACAATTTTACACATGAAAATTCATCGTATGTCTGGCAGCTCGCCGGTCAAAAATTCGACGGCCGGACGAAAGACTGACTCGCGTTCATTTAAATAGTTTAAATCGAGCCACAAAACGAAGCAACTTAAATCAGGTGCGACGCGAAGCGCCCTTACCTCTTTTCTCAAATCGAACTAAACACTTCCCGCATATGCGAGCGAAATCTCTGTGTGGCTGGCTTGCAATGGTCGACTCTCGCTCCCGGATAAAAGTATGGCCCGATGCTGCAGTGCGCTCCTGCCAGTCTATCCGGCGGTGCGACCATTCCGAGAACAGTGGACTGTTCGTCGCCGGCTGCATGCACACCGCATGAAAGCGCTGAATTCGCCGCCCGAGTGTTGCGATGGGGGAACGCTCAGCCAACTCTACGCGGGAGAGCCGAACGCCCTATGATGGTCGGCGGGAAAGCCCTACAAGCGGCAGCGATGAGGGAACGCGCCTCCGGCCGCTATCGCAGGTCACCGCCTTCAAGCGCGTCAGGGCTACGTGTCGCAGGAAAGAACGCCTCGTCCAGGTCGAACTTGAGCGAATCACGCTTGCTGGCAAGGCGTCGAAGGTTACCCAACGTGCCCCGGGGCGCATCGCAGTGACCGCATCGGATCGGGGTCGAGGACGGAGCCCCCTCCGCAAGGTCGATCCGAATGCTCAGTGAGTTGCAATTGTCGCAAACTAGCTTGAACTCGGCATGACGGTCCATCAGTGGCTCCCGGTCCTAAATCTCTTCTGAAATCGGATCAGCAAAATTCAATAAGCAGAACTTGGCTGGGAAGCCGCGCGTTCGCGTAGCGCATCCCCGAAGGCTCAAAGCCCAAGTCCGGATCATTATATTATTTATTTTTTGACGTCCAATTTATTATTATGCATTTAATTTGGATCGAACCCCACCCACGCATTCTTGATGATGCGAGACCTTCTTGAATTGAATTCAGACTGAAAAATAGGAGCAGATAACGTATTTGTGTACTTTGCGCACGCGTTCAGGTTGATGGTACCTCATTATGCCCGTTGGTTTAATTCTGATTTTTAGCAGCAAAATTTATTGCTCGACTAAGAGGTAAAATAATATTAAATACCTCATTTAATTTGTAGCCGACCCATCGCGTTGGGGCTAGCGGGAAGGTGCCATGGTCGCGGCATCCATTGCAAGGATGAGCTTGCCGTCACGGTCGGCTGCTGCGTCGAGAAGCATGAGCTCTCGAACCGCCACGCGCCGTGTTGCGGTCCCACGATCCCCATCGGCACGGCCGCCCAGTACCGCGATGGCGCTCGCCCCCCTGACATTGCAGCCGCCGCTCCGAGACCTTTCCGGTCCCGACGGCTGCCCCCTCGATCGGTTTTTTCAGGCTTATCCCCCCTCTCTCGCGAGGACCCAATTATGACGAAGGATTTTCAGGAAGCTTCTGGTTGGAGCCGTGCGGCTCTCGGATTGCAGAATTGGCAACGCGTTCTCCCGCGCGGGAAGAAGGCGGAAACCGAAGCCTCCATTGCAGGAGACGAAAACTCGTTCTTGTCCTTGGCAGCACTGCGGTCACGGGAAACATCGGGGAACACCAATGCGCTCATAGCGCCGCTGTCCTTTGAAGCGGCGAAAGCCGGACTGGCGTCGGCGGCAGCCCCCACCCCTGTCTCCGCGACGACTGAAGCCGCAACGTCAAATCCCGTCGTGATCCTCGGCGGCACCCCTTCGCCCGCCGTTGCTGCAGCTATCACCGGATCCATGCTCCCCACGACCTCCGCGGTGGCCACCCCGGCCAGTGCACCGCTTTGCTGCGGTTCGTGCGGCTACATCAATTGCCCAACCCAGGCGATGAGCCAGGGCAACACCAATGGGGCGCAGACACAGTTGAACGGCCAGTCGGTGCATAGCGGTGGGTCCGGAGCTGATTTCGTGCCGACCAACAAGGCCGGGCTTATCGGCAGTTCCACAAGCGCGGCCTTGTCAACACAGGATGTGGCACCGGTAGCGAACTGGAACACGCAATTGCCTGGCGGCGGAGAGACCGGCACGGGCACCACAGCTGTCCAAATCGGGATTCTGGCCGGGTCGGTCACAACCGCCAAGCCACAAGCTGCGCCGGCGGCATCACCCGGCCTCCGAGCAGCCGCAGTGCCGGCGACCACTGCGGCTACTACGACCACCGCTGCCGCGACAACAACCGCAACGGCTGCGGCGACATCAACCAACCCGATCGTCCTCGAAAACCAGAAACAGGGAAATCCCGAGAGCGAGTGGGGCATCGACGGTGCGGGCGACTCGAACATCGAGGGCTTCGCCACGGACATCAGCGTCAATCACGGTTCGACGGTCAGCTTCAAGATCAATACCAATTCGACGCACTACAGGATCGATATCTACCGCCTCGGATATTACGGAGGCATGGGCGCCCGAAAGGTCGGGACGATAGATCGTACCGGCTTGCAGAATCAGCCGGCGCCGTTGCGGGACAACACGACGGGACTGGTCGATGCGGGCAACTGGTCCGTTTCGGCGAGTTGGGACGTCCCGGCGGACGCCGTGTCAGGCGTCTACATTGCAAAGCTCACGCGGCTGGATGGAACGTCTGGCGAGAACCAAATCCCCTTCATCGTGCGGGACGACAGCAGCCACAGCGACGTCGTATTCCAAACCTCTGACGAGACCTGGCAGGCCTACAATGGATGGGGCGGAGCCAATTTCTACGGCGGCAACGGGCCCGCGACGGGCCAAGGCGCCGGCCGAGCCTATGCGGTAAGCTATAATCGTCCCATCGACACACGGGGCGGCGTGGGGTTGTATGCCGGGCCCCAGGACTATCTGTTCGGCGCCGAATATGCGGGGATCTACTGGCTGGAGCAGAACGGATACGACGTCTCCTACATGGCGGGAGTTGACGTCGACCGTTACGGCAGCCTGCTGCTCAACCATAAAGCCTATGTCGATGCCGGCCACGACGAGTACTGGTCAGGTCAGCAGCGTACCAATGTCGAGGCCGCGCGCGATGCCGGCGTCAACCTGGAGTTCTGGAGCGGCAACGAAGTTTATTGGCGCACCCGCTGGGGCAATAGCATCAGCAGCGACGCGACCGCTTATCGCACGCTGATTTCCTACAAGGAGACATGGGCGAACGGCCTGATCGATCCCACCAACCAATGGACCGGCACTTTCCGCGACCCGCGTTTCAGCCCGCCGGCGATCGGCGGCGGCAATCCGGAGAACTCGCTCACCGGACAGCTCTTCGACGTCGATGACGTCGGCACCAAGCTCGAGTCGATCGATATCCCGTACGACGACGCCAATTTGCGCTTCTGGCGCAACACCAGTATTGCAAATCTGCAGCCTGGTCAGACCGCATCGCTGGTCCAGAATTATCTCGGCTACGAGTGGGACGACGCGGTCGACAATGGGTTTGATCCCGCGGGCCTGGTGCGGCTCTCCTCGACGACCGTTCCGGTGAGCACCTATCTGCTCGATTACGGCAACACGACCGGCCCTGGCATCTCGACGCACAGCCTCACGCTCTATCGCGCTGCGAGCGGCGCGTTGGTCTTCGGTGCCGGGACCGTCTTTTGGCCCTGGGCCTTGAGCGACAATCACGACCTGCAGGCGACGCCGACCGACCCGCGTGCGCAACAGGCAATGGTCAACACGTTCGCCGACATGGGCATTCAGCCGGGCACGCTTCAATCGGGCCTCGTCGCTGCCACCGCCTCGACGGACCACACCCCGCCGACCTCCACGATCAACCCGCTCGGATCCATTACTGCAGGAGCCACCGTCACGATTTCCGGCACGGCCGCCGATCTCGGGGGCGGCGTGATCGCCGGCGTCGAAGTCTCGACCGACAACGGCGCGACCTGGCATCCGGCCACCGGCGACGAGAACTGGACCTATTCCTGGTCGCCGCAGATCGGCGGCACCTACACCATCCTCTCGCGCGCGGTCGACGACAGCATCAATCTTGAAACGCCTTCGGCCGGTCGCACCGTTACCGTTGCGGCGCCGAATTTCGTCTCGCTGTTCTCACCGACAGCAACCCCTGCGGTCGTGAACACCACAGACGCGAGCGCGGTCGAACTCGGGGTGAGGTTTCAGGCTTCGGTCGCAGGCACCGTAACCGGCGTGCGGTTCTACAAGAGCAGCCAGGACACAGGCACCCACACCGGCGAACTCTGGTCAAGCACCGGTGTCAAGCTTGCAACCGTCACCTTCACAAACGAAACCGCGAGCGGCTGGCAGAGCGCGACCTTCTCCAGTCCGATCACGTTGACGCCTGGACAAATCTATACCGTCTCCTATCACACCAACACCGGCCACTATTCCAACACGAATAACTTCTTCACCTCGGACGTGGTCAATGGACCGCTGACCGCGCCCGCCAGCGGCAATGGCGTCTTTGCCTACGGCAGCACCAGCCTGTTCCCGACGAGCACGTTCCAGGCCACGAATTTCTGGGTTGACGTCATGTTCAACCCCTCCTCGGGTAACACCAACCTGCCGCCGGTGGCGGCAAACGACGTCGGGCCGAACGTGACGCAAAACACGGCGATTACGCTTACCGCTGCGTCCCTGATCAGCAATGACAGCGATCCCAATGGCGATCCCCTGACCATCACCGCGGTGAGCGGGGCCAGCCACGGGACCGTGACGCTCAACGTGCAGAGCAATCCGCAAAACAACACCATCACCTTCACGCCGGACGCCGGCTATACCGGCAACGCGAGCTTCACCTACACGGTGTCGGACGGGCGCGGCGGCACGGCTACCGCCAATGTCAGCCTCACCGTGCTGGCACCAGGGCAAACGCCGGTGAGCCTGTTCAGCGCATCGAGCACACCCGGCGGCAGTTTCCATGACGGCGCCGCGCTTGAAGTCGGCATGATGTTTACCACCTCCGTGGCTGGTCAGATCACCGCGCTCAAATTCTACCGCAGTGCCACCGATACCGGTCCTGACGTTCTCGACCTCTGGAGCGCGACCGGCGTCAATCTGGCAACAGTCACCTTCACCAATACCACGGCCAGCGGATGGCAAACGGTCGCACTGCCGACACCCGTCAACCTCACCGCCAATACGACGTACGTCACTTCCTATCACACCACCGGCTCCTATGTTGCGACCAACAACTTCTTCACAAGCGCCGTCACCAATGGGCCGCTGACGGCGATTGCCAGCGGCAACGGCGTCTATTCCTATGGCGGCACCAACACCACCGGCATTTTCCCCACCAGCACCTGGAACGCCTCCAATTACTGGGCCGACGTCGTATTCATCGCGTCCGGATCTGGCGGCGGGCCAAACACTGCGCCGACGGCTGTTGCCGACGTCGCCGACGCAACCGAGAAAGGCGGCGTCGCCAACGGTTCGGGCGGCTCGCCCGCCACCGGCAACGTCCTCACCAACGATACCGACCCCGATGCCGGCGACACCAAGACCGTCACCGCGGTCAGCTTTGGTGCGACAGCGGGCACGCTCGGCACCGCGCTCGCCGGCGCGCACGGCAGCCTCGTGCTCAATGCCAACGGTACGTTCACCTATACCATCAACGAGAATGATTCCGCCGTGCAGGCCTTGCGGCTGTCAACGAACACGGTAACGGATACCTTCAACTACACCATGCGTGACACCGCCGGCCTCACCTCGACCACCACGCTCACCATCACCATTCACGGCGCTGATGACGCACCGGTGCTCGCGACCCAGACCGCCAACCAGAACGCAACCGTCGGCTCGTCGTTCTCGCTGGTGCTGCCTGCCAATACCTTCACCGACGTCGATACCGGTGATACCCTGACCTATGCGGCCACCTCCGCCGACGGCACCGCCCTGCCGACCTGGCTCAGCTTCAACGCGTCCACACGCACCTTCAGCGGCACGCCGACATCAGCCAATGTCGGCACCGCCAGCATCAAGGTGACAGCCACCGACCTTGCGGGCGCTGCCACCAGCGAGACCTTCAATATCGCCGTCTCGGGCGGCCCATCGAACACCGCGCCGACGGCTGTTGCCGACGTCGCCGACGCGACCGAGAAAGGCGGCATCGCCAACGGTTCGGGCGGCTCGCCCGCCACCGGCAATGTCCTCACCAATGATACCGACCCCGATGCCGGCGACACCAAGACCGTCACCGCGGTCAGCTTTGGTGCGACGGCAGGCACGCTCGGCACCGCGCTCGCCGGCGCGCACGGCAGCCTCGTGCTGAATGCCAACGGTACGTTCACCTATACCATCAACGAGAATGATTCCGCCGTGCAGGCCTTGCGGCTGTCAACGAACACGGTAACGGATACCTTCAACTACACCATGCGTGACACCGCCGGCCTCACCTCGACCACCACGCTCACCATCACCATTCACGGCGCTGATGACGCACCGGTGCTCGCGACCCAGACCGCCAACCAGAACGCAACCGTCGGCTCGTCGTTCTCGCTGGTGCTGCCTGCCAATACCTTCACCGACGTCGATACCGGTGATACCCTGACCTATGCGGCAACGTCCGCCGACGGCACCGCGCTGCCGACCTGGCTCAGCTTCAACGCGTCCACACGCACCTTCAGCGGCACGCCGACATCAGCCAATGTCGGCACCGCCAGCATCAAGGTGACAGCCACCGACCTTGCGGGCGCTGCCACCAGCGAGACCTTCAATATCGCGGTGTCCACCACGCCCCCGCCTGCGCCGGTCAGCCTGTTCAGCGCATCCAGCACGCCGGCCGGCAGTTTCAATGACGGCCAGCAGGTTGAACTTGGCGTGAAGTTCACCTCTTCGGTCGCCGGCCAGATCACCGCGCTCAAATTCTACCGGAGCGCCAGCGACACCGGCCCTGATGTCGTCGACCTCTGGAGCGCCACCGGCACCAGGCTCGCGACCGCCACTTTCACCAACACGACGGCGAGCGGCTGGCAGACGGTTCAGCTTCCGACGCCCGTCTCGATCAACGCCAACACCACTTACATCGCATCCTATCACACCACCGGCGCCTATGTGGCGAGCGGTGGCGGCTTCAGTTCTCCCGTCACCAGCGGGCCGCTGACGGCGCCCTCGAGTGCGAGCGCGGGCGGCAACGGCGTCTATGGCTATGGCGGCAACAGCACGACCGGGCTGTTCCCGACCAGTACGTTCAACTCTGCCAATTACTGGGCCGATGTTGTGTTCCAGCCCCAACTGGTCGGTTAGGGTTGCATGGGAAGGAACGGGAAAGATCTGCTGCCAGTGACCGTGCTGAGCGGATTTCTCGGCGCAGGCAAGACAACGCTGCTCGATCACCTCTTGATGAACCGCGACGGCCTTCGGGTCGCGGTCATCGTCAACGACATGAGTCAACTCAACATCGACGCAAGTCTGATCCGCAATGGCGGCGCCGACCTGTCGCACACGACGGAGAGCCTCGTGGAGCTCAGCAATGGCTGCATCTGCTGCACGCTCCGTGACGACCTACTGCAGGAGGTCAGGCGACTGGCCGAACAACGGCGCTTCGATTATCTGCTGATCGAAGGAACCGGAATCGCCGAACCGCTTCCGATCGCGGCAACGTTCTGTTTTCGCGATGAGAGCGGCGTCTCGCTTTCCGATGTCGCCCGGCTCGACACGATGGTTACGGTCGTGGATGCGACGAGCATGCTCGCCGACTATGGCAGCCGCCAACTGCTGCGCGAGCGCGGCGAGATGCGCGACAGAAACGACCAGCGCACGCTTATCGACCTCCTGGTTGAGCAGATCGAGTTTTCCGATGTCGTGGTGATCAACAAGATCTCGGAAGTGGCGGAGACGACACGCGCCTCGCTCCGGAAGATCATCGCTGCACTTAATCCGGATGCGCGCCAGATCGAAGCCGATTTCGGCAAGATTCCTCCCAAGGCACTGCTCGGCACCGGTCTCTTCAATGAAGCGAAAGCTGCGACGCATCCGCTCTGGCACAAGGAGCTCTACAACGCTGACTCGCACGTGCCGGAGACCGAGGAGTATGGAATATCAAGCTTCGTGTACCGAGCTAGGCGCCCGTTCGATCCCGTCAGCTTCCGATCTTTTCTCGACCAACCCTGGCCGGGCGTTATTCGCGCCAAAGGCCATTTCTGGCTTGCCACCCGTCCGGATTGGGTAGGTGTTCTATCCGTCGCCGGGATCCAGCGTCGGTGCGAGCCGATGGGTTTCTGGTGGGCAACCGTTCCGAAGCCGGCATGGCCCAGCCATCAGCAATTTCAGGAGCAGATCAATAGCCATTGGGATGACGACTGGGGCGATCGCCGCCAGGAACTCGTCTTCATCGGCTCAGGCATGGACGAGGCACAGATCCGCGCCTCGCTCGATTCCTGCCTCACCCCTTGCGAAAATGGGTTCGATCCGGACGACTGGCGCAGCCTCGACGACCCCTTTCCACCCTGGAATGCTCCTCAACATGAGACGCACGCGGGTCCTTGACGGGAGGCGTACAGCCGATCCGCAGGCATCGCTGTCGCGGCGAAGGACGCGAAACAAGTCAATCATGAAATTGTGCGCCACCCACTCGACTTTCCATTTGCGAGCACACAAGTTCTGATTGGGAACGGACGGTTCTCGCAAAGTCAAGAGCATAGGGTGTTGTTGTGATGCGCCGCATCGTTGTTACGGGAATGGGATTGGTGTCGCCGCTCGGTTGCGGCGTCGAGCTCGCATGGTCGCGGCTGTCAGCCGGGCGATCGGGGCTTCGCGCCTTGCCGGCATGGGCGGCCGCGCTGCCGGCGCGCGTCGCCGGGATCGTGCCGACCAAGGCCGATGATCCCGAAGGCGGCTTCGATCCCGATCTCGGGGCGCCACCCAAGGACCAGCGCAAGATGGACCGTTTCATTCTGTTCGCGCTGGTCGCGGCGGCCGAGGCGATTGCGCAGGCCGCGTGGACGCCCGCGGATGCCCATGCGATGGAGCGGACAGCGACCGTCATCGCATCGGGCATCGGCGGATTTCCGGCGATCGTCGAAGCCGTGCGCACCACCGATCAGCGCGGCGTTCGCCGCTTGTCGCCGTTCACCGTGCCGTCGTTCCTTGCCAATCTTGCGGCCGGCCACGTCTCGATCCGCCATGGCTTCAAGGGCCCGATCGGAGCGCCCGTCACCGCCTGCGCCGCGAGCGTGCAGGCGATCGGCGATGCCGCACGCCTGATCCGGTCGGGAGAGGCCGATGTCGCCCTGTGCGGCGGCGCGGAAGCCTGCATCGACCTCGTGAGCCTTGGCGGCTTTGCCGCCGCGCGGGCGCTGTCGACCGATTTCAACGAGACGCCCGAGCGCGCGTCCCGTCCGTTCGACCGCGACCGCGACGGCTTCGTGATGGGCGAAGGCGCCGGCATGCTCGTCATCGAGGAACTCGATCATGCGCTGCAGCGCGGCGCCAGGCCCATTGCCGAAATCATCGGCTATGGCACGACCGCGGATGCCCATCACATCACCGCAGGCCCCGAGGACGGCAACGGCGCTCGCCGCGCGATGGAACTCGCGCTGCGTCAGGCGCGGCTTGAGCCCGGCCAGGTGCAGCATCTCAACGCGCACTCGACCTCTACTCCGGCCGGCGATCACTCCGAGATCGAAGCCATCAAGTCGGTATTCGGTCGCGAGGGCAAGATCGCGGTGAGCGCAACCAAATCCGCGACGGGGCATCTGCTCGGCGCGGCCGGCGGCTTAGAGGCGATCTTCACCGTTCTCGCATTGCGCGATCAGGTAGCGCCGCCAACCCTCAATCTGGAAAACCCTGATGATGCTGCAGCGGGCATTGACCTCGTCGCCAGAGAAGCCAGGCCGATGGCCATGGAGCACGCGATCTCGAACGGGTTCGGCTTCGGCGGCGTCAACGCCAGCATCATCCTGCGACGCTGGACGTGATCATGTTGCGGAGCGAGGCACCCGCCATTGCTCCGCTCACCCGTCCTAGATTTTGTTTGAGCATGATCTCCGCGCAAACGCTTCGCGTTTGTCGCGAGGGAAAACCGGTTTCAACTTTTTCGGATCTTGCTCTAGACCGCCGGCGGATTGCGATCGATGAAGGTCGAGCGTTGGTGCCAATAGGGATAAGGCAGCGTCACCTTGCTGACTTCGTCGAGCTTGGCGACCTGCTCCTTGGTCAACGACCATCCGATCGCGCCGAGATTCTCGCGCAATTGCGTTTCGTTGCGCGCACCGATGATCAGCGTGGCGACGGTCGGTCGCTGCAACAGCCAGTTCAGCGCGATCTGCGATACGCTCTTGCCGGTTTCCTTGGCGATCTCGTCGATCGCATCCACGACGCGATAGAGGTGCTCATCCGGCACCGGCGGTCCGAAGGAAGACGTCTGCGGCAACCGGCTGACATCAGGACGCGGCTGGTTGCGCCGGATCTTGCCGGTGAGCCGGCCCCAACCGAGCGGCGACCACACCACCGCGCCGAGGCCCTGGTCGAGGCAGAGCGGCATCAACTCCCACTCATAGTCACGCCCGATCAGCGAATAATAGGTCTGGTTGGCGACGTAGCGCGGGAAGCCCTATTTGTCGGCGACCGCAAGCGCCTTCATGAGGTGCCAGCCGGAGAAGTTCGAGACCCCGACATAGCGGATCTTGCCGGCACGCATGAGCACATCGAGCGTTGCGAGCACTTCTTCGGGCGGCGTGAACGCATCGAAGCCGTGCAACTGGAACAGGTCGATATAATCGGTGCCCAGCCGGCTCAGCGAGCTATCGACCGCCGCAAGCAGATGCTGACGGGAGGAACCGATATCGTTCGGTCCTTCGCCGAAGCGGAAGCTGGCCTTGGTCGAGATCAGCAGCTTGTCGCGCCGACCCTTGATCGCCTGGCCGAGCACGCGTTCGGATTCGCCCATCGAGTAGACATCTGCGGTGTCGAACATCGACACGCCGGCATCGAGGCAGATGTCGACCAGCCGCCGCGCTTCGGTCGCGTCGGTATTCCCCCACGCTGCCAGCCGACCGACGCCGCCGAAGGTGCCGGTCCCGAAGCTGAGCGCAGGCACGCTGAACCCTGACTTTCCCAGGCGTCGGTATTCCATCTGTGTTCTCCGCATCGTGCATGCCCATCCAAGGGCGCCGCAGGATCGTATTCAAATCCGGAACCGCTGCAAGCGCACATCCGGAATGACGTGGCGGAGTGAAAGTGACTTGACACTCTATTGCACCGCGATCCGCACCATAATATTATGATCGAAATATAACTGGAGGGCACGGCCATGCCGGAGGATCGAACCGAGGTTGAAACCGGCACCGCCGAATTGCTGTGCCATATCGACGGGCGCGTCGCCATCCTGACGCTGAACCGCCCCGAGGCGCGCAACGCGCTGTCGGACAATCTCACCCCGGCCTTGCGCCGCATGATCAAGAGCCTGGGCGACGATCCGAAGATTGGCGCCCTCCTGATCACGGGCGCGGGCACTGCTTTTTGCGCCGGCGGCGACGTCAAGGGCATGGGCAGCGGCATCGCCCGGCCAGAACGGACGCTGGAGGAGCGTGCCGCCATTCTCCAGGAAAGGCAGCGCACGCTCACCGGCGTGCTGGTGGCGGTCCGCAAACCAACCGTCGCTGCCCTTCCCGGCCCGGCTGCGGGTGCAGGCCTTGCGATCGCACTCGCCTGCGACATCCGGATCGCGGCCGAGTCCGCCATCATGGCGACCGGCTATGCCCGCATCGGCCTGTCCGGCGACTACGGTGTTGCCTGGCTGCTGACGCGGCTGGCGGGAACGGCCCGCGCGCGCGAATTGATGTTCCTCTCGGAGCGTCTCGACGCCAGGCGCTGCGAAGCGTTCGGACTGGTCAACCGCGTCGTGCCTGACGATCAGCTCCGATCGGCCGCACTGGAGCTGGCAAGGCAGCTCGCCGATGGCCCGCCGATCGCGCTTGGTTACATCAAGGACAATCTCGACCACGCCCTCACGTCGGACCTTCTGACCTCGATGGATTTGGAAGCCGAGCATATGGTCCGCGCGGCACGCACGACCGACCACAACGAAGCCGTACGCGCATTCGTTGAGAAGCGCAGGCCGGTGTTTCACGGGCAGTAAATATCGTCTCGGGCGCGCGTGAGAAAGAACCGCCCTGGTCATTCCGGGGCGCGCGTAGCGCGAGCCCGGAATCCATCGGACTGCAAGCGCTGTCGCTGAAATGGATTCCGGGTTCGCCACTTTCGTGGCGGCCCGGAATGACGAAGGTGTTTGTGGCGACAAGCGTTCCACTTGCGGGAAAAAGCCGAGAGATCACTCCGAATTCGCGTCCAGGATCGCGCCGAACGGCTCCCAATTGGTGCCGCTCCAGCGCTGCATCTGCAGTTGCGTCCAGACCATATTGTTGCTGTCTGACGTATTGGCCTTGATGCCAGGAGATGCCGTCGGGACTACGAAGTCTTTCAGCGATTTCGCCTGCTTGATGATGTTCTTGCGCGACAGGTCATCGCCGCACTGCTTCAGGATCTGCTCCAGGATCATGCCCTGCATATAGCCGGTGAGATAGCTGGTGTTCTGGATGTCGGCGCCGGGCAGGTACTTCTCGAAGAACGCGCGATAGGCCTTCACGCCCTCGTCATCGTCCCATCGCCCATCGGTCGGGTCCTTGTTGATGGTGCCGACAATGACGCCCTTCGAATTCTCAAGTCCGGCCGGCTTCAACGTACCTCCGATCGAGCCCGACGGGAAATTGAGGATCACGGTCGCCTTCCAGCCGATCTCGGACGCCTTGCGGATCGCTTGCGCTGCGAATTTCGGCGTGCCCGCGATGAAGAAGCCTTCCGCACCGGAGCTCTTGAGATTGACCACCTGGGAATCGATGGTCGGTTCCGTCACTTCATAGGCTGCGGTGACGACGCGCTTGTCGAAATCGCCCTTCAGGATCGACTTGAACGCGGCGACATAGTCTTTGCCGAGGTCGTCGTTCTGGAACAGGATCGCGTATTTCTTGCCCGGCAGCGTCTGCTCGAGGAACTTCGCGTAGATGCGGCCCTCGGTCTGGTAGCTGACGAGCCCCGTCGTCGTCAGCGGAAACTCGGCGACATCGGTGAACTTGCTCGAGCCGCTGACGATCGCAATCGAAGGAACACCCTTCGCCTTCAAATATTTCGCCGTCGCTGAATTGCCGGGGGTGCCGAGCTGGCTGAAGATGAACGCGACTTCGTCGCTCTCGACGAGCTTGCGGGCATGCTCGACCGCCTTCGGCGGACTGTAGGCATCGTCCATCGCGATATAGTTGATCTTGCGCCCGTTGATGCCGCCGCGATCGTTGATCATCTGGACATAGCCGAGTACGCCGCGCCCGACGAGACCGATCGACGACGCCGGACCGCTGAACGGAAAGATCCCGCCGATCTTGATCTCGCTTGCGCTGACGCCCGGCTCATCGGCCGCATTCGCCGGCATTGCGAGCAGCGATGCCGCAACGCACGCCGCCGCCATACTCAATTTCACCTTCATGGTTACCCTCCCTCCAAAGCCCGTCACGCGCAGGCCAATCATTTAAGAAAAATGCAGGCAGCCGCCCGCAGCCTGGTTCGCCTGCTCGGGCGAACCAGCCAACATCTCGGAACCTCAAAGAGCTCTCAGGCGACCGCGCGCGCCGGCACCTTCGCCACAACACCGTCAAGGAAGCCGGTGAGCCGTTGCCGGATGATCTGCTCGGCTTCGGTCATGACGCGGTCGATCAGTTCCTGCACGGTCGGAATGTCATTGATCAATCCGACCACCATGCCGCAGCTCCAGGCGCCGGCATCCATTTCGCCGTCGACCATCACCTTGGGATAGACGCCCGCGACCTGATCGAGAATGTCCTCGATCTTCAGCCCCCTGCCCTTCTCGCGTTCGATCTCGACCAGGCGGTCGACGCCCTTGTTCTTCAACACGCGCTCGGTGTTGCGCAGCGCGCGCATCACCAGACGGGTGTCGAGCTCGGTGGCTTCCACCAGCGCCCGCTTCACATTCTCATGCACCGGCGCCTCCTTGGTCGCGACGAAGCGCGTACCCATGTTGATGCCATCGGCGCCCATCGCGAGCGACGCGACGAGGCTGCGGCCGTCAGCCATGCCGCCGGAAGCCACGAACGGAATCTTCAATTCATCCGCCGCGCGCGGCAGCAGGATCATGTTCGGGATATCGTCCTCACCGGGGTGACCGCCGCACTCGAAGCCATCGACGCTGACCGCATCGCAGCCGATCTTCTCGGCTTTCAGCGAATGGCGGACGGACGTGCATTTGTGGATCACCTTGATGCCGGCGGCCTTCAGCGCCGGCATGTACTGCTCGGGGCTGCGGCCCGCAGTCTCGACGATCTTGACCCCGCCCTCGCGGATCGCGGCAATATATTCCGGATAAGGCGGCGCGGTGAAGCTCGGCAGGAAGGTCAGATTGACGCCGAACGGCTTGTTGGTCATGTCGCGGCAACGCGCGATTTCCTTGGCGAGCAATTCCGGCGTCTTCTGCGTCAACCCGGTGATGATGCCAAGACCGCCGGCGTTCGACACCGCCGCGGCAAGCTCGGCAAAGCCGACATAGTGCATGCCGCCCTGGATGATCGGATGCTGGATGCCGAACAATTCAGTGATCGCTGTCTTCAAGACGTTTCTCCGCTTTCCCGATCAGTTGACGATTTCAAACAGGCCCGCGGCGCCCATGCCACCACCGATGCACATGGTCACCACGCCGTATTTCGCCTTGCGCCGCCGCCCCTCGATCAGGATATGGCCGGTCAGCCGCGCGCCGGTCATGCCGTAGGGGTGGCCAATCGCGATCGAGCCGCCATTGACGTTGAGTTTTTCAGGGTCGATGCCGAGCTTGTCGCGGCAATAGATCACCTGCACCGCATAGGCCTCATTGAGCTCCCAGAGATCGATGTCGTCGATCTTCAAATTGTGCCGCTTGAGCAGCCGCGGGATCGCGGCGACCGGACCGACGCCCATCTCATCCGGCTCGACCCCGGCGGCAACGAAGCCGCGAAAGATGCCGAGCGGCTTCAGTCCCTTCTGCGCGGCGACCTTGTCACTCATGATCACGCAGGCGGAGGCGCCGTCGGAGAGCTGGCTGGCATTGCCGGCGCTGATCGTCTTGCCCTCGAACACCGGCTTGATCTTCGCCAGACCTTCCGCCGTGGTCTCGGGCCGCGGTCCCTCGTCCTTGGCCAGCGTCACCTGCTTGTAGGAGACTTCCTTGGTATCCTTGTCGACAACCGCCATCCTGGTCGTGATCGGCACGATCTCGTCGTTGAAGCGGCCGCCCTGCAAGGCGGCGCCGACGCGGCGCTGGCACTCGAGCGAATATTCATCCTGCTGCTCGCGCCCTATCCCGTAGCGCTCGGCGACGACCTCGGCCGTCTCCAACATCGACATGTACATGTCGGGCTTCATCGCCATCAGCTCATCGTCGACAGCGTGGAACCTGTTCATGTGCTCGTTCTGCACCAGGCTGATCGACTCGATGCCGCCGCCGATCGCAACCTCGACGCCGTCCAGCATCACCGAGCGCGCCGCGACTGCAATCGCCTGCAGGCCGGAGGCGCATTGCCGGTCGATCGTGGTACCGGCGACCGTGACCGGCAAGCCAGCGCGGATCGCGCCCTTGCGCGCAACGTTCATCACCATGGTGCCCTGCTGCATCGCGCAGCCCATCACCACGTCCTCGACCTCGCCGGGCTCGATGCCGGCGCGCCGGACCGCTTCGGCCATCACATGGCCGGCCATGGTCGGCCCTTCCGTGTTGTTGAGCGCGCCGCGATAGGCCTTGCCGACGCCTGTACGCGCGGTCGATACGATCACTGCATCTCGCATGTGCTTTCCTCTTCTCCTCACGCGGCCTTGTCGAGCTGCGCATAGCGCAGGACATGAA
Organism: Bradyrhizobium sp. Leo114; assembly: GCF_055229415.2. Lineage (NCBI taxonomy): Bacteria > Pseudomonadati > Pseudomonadota > Alphaproteobacteria > Hyphomicrobiales > Nitrobacteraceae > Bradyrhizobium > Bradyrhizobium sp. Leo114. The sequence goes on from NZ_JBUYEN020000001.1 coordinate 407,518, forward strand.
AGGCGGGGTCGCCGAACTGGATGTTGATGGATGAAATCCGCTTGAAGTAATGGCCGACATTGAGCTCGTCAGTCATGCCCATGCCGCCGTGAAGCTGCACCGCCTGGTCGGCGACGAATTTCGCCGCATAGCCGATCTTCGACTTGGCGCCGGACGCAAGCCGTGAGCGTCCGGCGTCCTTTGCTGCAAGGCTGAGATTGAGATGCTGCATCAGGGAGAGCGCCTCCTGATGCGCAATGAACATATCGACCATCCGGTGCTGCAGCACCTGGAACGAGCCGAGCGTCGCGCCAAACTGCTTTCGCGTCTTGCTGTACTCGAGCGTCGCCGCATTCAGTTCTCCCATCGCGCCGACAGTCTCCGCGCAGAGCGCGCCGATGGCCCTGTCACGGCAGGTCTCGAGCGCAGCAACGCCCTCGCCTTCTCGCCCGAGCATCTGGCTCGCCGGCACCGAGACGTTCATCAGTGCAACCTCGGCCGCACGCCGGCCATCGATAGTCCTAAAGCCCTGCAGATGAAGGTTCGGGGAATGGCGATCGACAACGAACAGACTGACGCCGTTGCGATCACCCCGCTCGCCCGACGTGCGGGCGGAGACGATCAGACTGTCAGCCCAGGGCGCAGCCACGACCGCCGCCTTGGTACCGCTGAGCACGTAGCTGCCGCCCTCACGGCGCGCGGTGGTGGAAACATGGGCGAGATCGTAACGCGAGCGGCCTTCCGACCAGGCCAGTGCCCAGACATTCTCTCCGGACATGATGTCAGGGAGATACGTGGCCTGCTGAGCCGCTGAGCCAAAATCTCCGATCAGGCCGCCGGCAAGAACGACGGTCTCGAAGAACGGCTCGACCAGAAGGTGTCGGCCAAATTCCTGCATGATGATCATGGTGGCCAGCGGCCCGCCGCCGAGTCCGCCAACCTCCTCGGAGAACGGCGCGGCAAGCAAGCCGAGTTCGGCGAAGGACGACCAATGCTTGCGGCTCCAGCCCTCCTCGCTCGCGACGATCTTGCGGCGCGCGTCGAAATCGTACTGATCGCGCAACAGACGCTGCACGCTCGATCGCAACAGCTCCTGCTCTTCCGTGAACTGGATGTCCATTCCGATGCCTCCCGTCGCCCTATAGTCCGAGCACCGCTTTGGCGATGATGTTGCGCTGGATCTCGTTCGAGCCGCCGTAGATCGAGAGCTTGCGCGAGTTGAGATATTTTTCCGATACGGTGTGTCCGTAGTCCGGCCCCGGCATGAAATGATTGGCGCTCACCGGATGCTCGCGGATCGCGAGTCCGTAATTGCCGATCGCGCGGTGCGTCAGTTCGGTGATGGCCTGGAAAATCTCGGTGCCCCTGATCTTGAACAGCGACGCCGCCGGGCCGGGATCGATGCCGCGCGCCATTTGCGCGACGATACGAAGCTCGGTCGCCTCCAGCGCCAGCACATCGAGCTCGATGCGGGCGATGTCCCTGACGAATTCGAGATGGGCCGGATCGTCTTCGGGAATTTCCGCTTTGACGATCTTCTTGAGTCGCTCGATGTACCGCGTCGAGCGGCCGATGCCGGCCATGCTGGTGCGCTCATTGCCGAGCAGGAATTTGGCGTAGGTCCAGCCCTTGTTGTCTTCCCCGATCAGATTGGCGACGGGCACGCGGACGTTTTCTAGAAAAACGTCGTTCACCTCATGGCTGCCGTCGATCGTGATGATCGGGCGCACGGTGACGCCCGGCGACTTCATGTCGATCAAAAGGAACGAGATGCCGGATTGCGGCTTCGCGTTCTGGTCGGTACGCACCAGGCAGAAGATCCAATCGGCATGCTGAGCGAGCGTGGTCCAGGTCTTATGGCCGTTGACGATATAGTGGTCGCCGTCGCGCACCGCCTTGGTGCGCACGGAGGCAAGATCGGAGCCCGAGCCCGGCTCCGAATAGCCCTGGCACCACCAATCCTCACCGGACAGGATGCGCGGCAGGAACCGTTTCTTCTGCGCCTCATTGCCGAAGGTGTAGATCACAGGACCGACCATGGTGACGCTGAACGCGAGCGGCGGCAGCGTGCCGGCGCGCGTGGTCTCCTGATCGAAGATGAAGCGCTTGGTGATCGACCAGCCGGGGCCGCCATATTCTTTGGGCCAAAGCGGCGCGATCCAGCCCTTCTTGTAGAGGATGCGGTGCCAGAGCAGCATCTGCTCCTTGGTGAGGTCGGTGTCCGGATTGGGGACGCGCATCTCCGCCGGATAGTTTTCCGCAATGAAGGTTCGTACCTCGTCGCGAAATGCGGCTTCTTCAGGAGAAAGCACCAGCTCCATCGGACAGCGCTCCTACCAAATTCCGCCGAGGTAGACGGATCTGCGTTCCATGGCGTGCGACGCGGAGCCTGCGGCTTCGCCGATGCCAAGTGTCCCTGCCAAATTCGTCACCTCAGACCTCCCGACATATATCGAGCCGCTCGCGAGGCGACTTCATCACTCCTATATCTAACGTTCTTTTTTAGAACTCGTCAATTGCAATTCTTTGCGAGCTTTGGCTCGCGGACAGGCGACACGACAATAGCTGCTCAAATATCGGTGCGATATCGAATATTTCCATTTACATCGCACGCGACGCTTTCTAATAATTCGGTACCAAATAAGAACTATATGGGAGAACAGGATGACGGAACGCCGCGGGGTCGCGATATTGGTTGGTGCGGGCGACGCGATCGGGGCCGCTGTCGCGCGGCGTTTCGCAAACGGCGGCTACACCGTCTGCATCTGTCGCCGCGACGCCACCAAATCGCAGGAGCTGGTCGACGAATTGAAGGCCGCTGGCCACGAGGTCCATGCGCTCAGCGTTGACGCAAGGCAGGAAGCGGAAGTCCAGGATCTGTTCGCCCGCGTCGAGAAAGAGATCGGCCCGATCGAGATCTGCCTCTTCAACGCCGGCTCGAACGTCAACAAGCCGTTGCTGGAGACCACCGAAAAGCTGTTCTTCAAGGCCTGGGAGCTGGCCTGCTATGCCGGATTCCTGGTCGGCCGCGAGGCGGCGCGCTATATGGTGCCACGCGGCCGTGGAACCATCTTTTTCACCGGAGCGACCGCGAGCATCCGCGGCGGCACCGGCTTTGCCGCGTTCTCATCGGCGAAATTCGCACTACGCGGGGTCGCGCAGGCGATGGCGCGCGAACTCGGTCCGAAAAACATCCATGTCGTGCACCTCATCATCGATGCCGGTGTCGACAGCCCGGCCATCCATGAGCGCATGAAGGCCCGCGGCATCGAGGCGAGCGCGATCCCACAGGACAGCCTGACCAAGACGTCGTCGATCGCGGACGCCTATTGGTTCGCGCATCAGCAGACTCGGGACGGCTGGACCCACGAACTCGATCTGCGCCCCTCGGTGGAGAAATGGTGAGATGGCCGCGCCGGAGCTGACCCTCTGGGGCGTAGGCACGAGCCGGACGATCAGGCCGCACTGGGCCATGCATGAGCTTGGCCTCTCCTATAAGACGCGGCCGATCGGTCCCCGCACCGGCGAGACCAAGACGACGGAATATACTTCGCTCAATCCGCGGCAGAAGATTCCGCTGCTGCAGGACGGCGATTTCTGTATCGGCGAGAGTGCAGCGATCGTGGCCTATCTGTCGCGAACTTATTCGACGCCCGAGCGTGCGCTGATTCCGGAGAGCCAGCGCGATTACGCCGCCTGGCTCGAATGGTGCTTCTTCATCGTTGCCGAGCTCGATGCGACCAGCCTGTACGTCATGCGCCGCCACAGCGGCAATGCGCTGGGCCACATCTATGGGGTCGCGCCCGATGTCGTGGCGCAGGCGGCGGAGTATTTCCGCCAGCAATCGCGCCACGTCGAGATCGCGCTCGCTGACGGCCGCCAATTCCTGATGGGCGATCGTTTCACCAGCGCCGATATCCTGCTCACCACTTGCCTGGATTGGGCAATCGCCTACGGCGTCGGCATCTGCGACCACGCCCATCCCTATCTCGAGCGCATCCATCAGCGGGACGCGTATCAGCGCGGCCAGGCCGCAAACAAGCCGCTTGCCCCGGTCACACCGCCCGCGCCGAGGGCGTGAGCAGCCAAGCGCGGGACAGCAGTTCTCCCTCTCCCCGTCCCTCTCCCCGTGAAGAACGGGGAGAGGGAGAGGGAGAGAGAGAGCGCGCGAGCGCGTCCCACTCGTCGCTTATTGATTGCGCGGCACCTACACCGCCACCCGCACGGCCTTTTCGCTCACCATCCGATCGATCGCCGCGTCGTCATAGCCGAGCTCGCGCAACACTTCGCGCGAATGCTCGCCGACGCGGGGGGCCGGTCCGCCAATCGACGCCTCGTTGACTTCGAAACGCGCCGCTGGCTTGGGCTGCCGCACGCGCCCGACCTTGGGCTGGTCGAATTCGGTGATGATGTCGCGCGCCACCACCTGCTCGTTATGGATGATCTCGGCGCGGCGCAGGATCGGCGCGCAGGGAACATCGGCGGCGTCGAGCCGCTCTAGCCATTCGGCCGTGGTGTGCTGCGCGATATATTCGGCCATCTTGTTGATGCGCGCCGTCGCATTCACCGATCGCGCGGAAGGCGTCGCAAAGCGCGGATCCTTGGCGAGCTCGGGATCGCCGGTGGCGCGGCAAAAGCCCTGCCATTCGGAATCCGAGATCGTGCCGGCAGTGATGTAGCCGTCACTGGTCTTGAAGACGAGATCCGGCCGGTCATTCGGATCGGCGGCGGTCTCTTCGGCGCCGACCACCGTGTATTGCATCATGCCTTCCGGCCACAGATACGAGATCATCGCATCCAGCATCGCGACCCGGATGTGATCGCCCTGCCCTGTCTTCTCGCGGGCATAGAGCGCGGCCGCCACCGCCTGCGCCGTCATCACCGCCGTGGTCTTGTCGCAGACGATGGTGCGGATCATCTGCGGACGGTTCGTAATGGGCTGCGACTGGATGTCGGCGAATCCAGACAATCCCTGGATGATCGGATCGTACACCCGCTTCTTCACATAGGGACCGGTCTCGCCGACCCCGCTGATCGAGACATAGATCAAGCGCGGATGGCGCTGGCGGAGCTCATCCGCGCCAAGGCCAAGCCGCTCCATCGTGCCGGGCCGGAAATTCTGCACCAGCACGTCGGCCTGCGCGACGAGCTTGGCCAGCACCTCGCGGCCGGCCTCGCTCTTGACGTCGATCGCGAGCGAGCGCTTGCCGCGATTGGAGGAAATGAACAGCGCCGAGAACTCGCCGGACTTGTCGATGGTGGCGCGGCTGCGGCGGGTGATGTCGCCGCCAACAGGCTCGATCTTGAGAACGTCGGCGCCCTGGTCGGCGAGGAACATGGTCGCGAACGGCCCCGACACCACGCCGGTCAGATCCAATACGCGTACGCCATTGAGAGGGCCCGGCATCACGTTCTCCTTATTTGTTCGGCAATCTCCGGCCGCCGCGACCAGGCGCTCACGCGCTCTTGGCCAACTGCCTTGTCTGCTCGACGATGGATTCCTCGACGTCGCGAAGCTGGTCCTTGCCGAAGAACATCTCCTTGCCGACGAAGAAGGTCGGCGAACCGAACGCGCCGCGGTTGACCGCGTCTGCCGTCAGGTCGATCAGCCGCTTCTTGACGTCGTCCTGCTGCGCCCGTGCGATCAGCCTGTCGGCGTCCAGGCCGGAAGATTTGAGCGCGGCGCGAACCACTTCGACGTCATCCATCTTCTTCGGCTCCTCCCACATGTGGTGGAAGGCCGCACGGAAATAGGGCTCGAATACGCCTTCGAATTGCGCAGCGACCGCGCCACGCATCAGCATCAGGGTGATGACCGGGAAGAACGGGTTCGATCGATAGGTCGTGATGTTGTGGCGGCGGATGAAGCGCTCGGTCTCCAGCGCCATGTATTCCGGCTTGTTCTTGATGCCGCGCAGTGAATCCGCCGGCGACATGTTGCCGGTCGCCTTGAAAATTCCGCCGAGCAGGACCGGCACATAGTCGAACTTCACGCCGGTGCGTTGTTCGATCGAAGGAATCACGAGTTCCGCCAGATAGGCGTTCGGGCTGCCGAAATCGAAATGGAATTCAACCTTCAAGGGATTTCCCACCGGCCTCTCCTCGCGGGCATCCGTTATTCTCCGCCTGCCACGCGCAGGCGATCTGCAGCCATGCCCTGGCTAGTCCCCGTCATACAGTTCCAAAAATGAACTGTCAATTCTGGAGACCGTCCAATATGCTGCTGCAACCGAAGCTCGAAGCATTGTGCGGCGGAGCCGGCCTCTCAGGGAGCGCCCCTCATGATCACGACCCTCGACCACACCAGCGTCCTGGTTCACGATCTCGACACCGGCATTGCCGCTTATCGCGAGGTGCTCGCGAGGGAGCCGGCGTTTCGCGCCAGAACTGATGGCGTCGAAAGCGCGTTCTTCGTTTTGGACAACGCTACCTTTCGGGTCGCGGCACCCAACGGCGAAGGCGCGTTCGGCGCGCGCGCCCGCGCCGTCCTTGCCGAGAGCGGCGAAGGCCTGTGGTGTCTGGACTTTGCGGTCGACGACATCGAAAAGAGTTATCGGCGATTGAAACATATCTCGCTGCAGCCGGACGATGTCTCCGACATCACCTGGAGCGATCTTGCGACCGACACGATGCTCTCCTGGAAGCGGAACGGCTTGCCGGCCGAACAATCACATGGCGTACCGATCCGCTTCAGCAAGCTTCTATCCGAAGCGGCCCGCTCCGCAGCGACAGCGCCGGCTACGGTTCGCAGGATGGACCTGGTGGTGGTTGCGACCGACGAGCCGGAGCGCGCGATAGCGCTCTACGGCGCGCGTCTCGGGTTAGAGCTGATCTTCGACCGCGCCGACGCAAAGAGCAAAAGCCGATTGATGCAATTTGCCTGCGGCGACATGTTGATCGAAGTTGTCCACCGTCCGGCCGAAGGCGACGCGCGCAAGGCGGACCGCCTCTGGGGCATCGCCTGGTCGGTCGACGATGCCGACGCCGCCCGCGAGCGGCTGCTGCGCGCCGGCCGCAACGTGTCCGATGTCAAGGCCGGTGCCAAGCCGGGAACGCGGGTGTTCACCCTCCGCGACGGCACGTGCAACGTCCCCACCCTGTACGTGCAGCATCTTTCGTAAAAGCCGTAGGCCAGAGCCTTCCAGCGCTCACGTCATTTCAACACTTCGCAAACCGTCTGTTGTTCGATGCCCGCCGGCCTCGGATATCGCGCCGAGACGTTGTTCCACCATGCATCGAGCGTATCGCGGTCGCAGCTGAGGCGGACGCTCATGCCGTCGGCGAACTTGATCCAATCTGCAAAGCGGTGGCTGGGCACCGCGATCACGACCGGGACGTCCGCGCTGAGCGCACGCTCGACCAGATAGCAAAGGCCCTTGCCCTCGCATTCCTGCCGGCCGAAGCGGTTGACGATCAGCACGTCGGCGCCGCGATCGATCGCCGCCGCGATCCGCTGGCCCGCATCGAGCAACTGGCCGACGTCAAGCCGGCAGCCGGCCGAGCAACTGCCGAGGTCCTGGAATAGCTGCAGCTCCTCGCCGGTATGGACCAGCATGGCGGATAGGCCGGCATCGAGGCAGTGATGGCCGAGCTGCACAATCCCGACCGCGCGATATCCGGCTCTGTTCAGGCTGGCGGCGAAATCGCGCAGGATCTCGTCGGGATCCTGATGCTGCTCATACACGAGCGCAGCAAGATCGCATTGGGAGTCGAACATGGCGGGCCTCATCTCCATTTGCGACGGGCCCCCGGTCCGGGCTCCGTTATATCCGTCACCATATCACGTCTCAGCGGTTTCCGGCCATACCCGTGACGCGGCGCGGCAGGGTCAAAAAAGACGGGCTGGACGCCCGGGATCGCATCGATATATCCTGATGGATATAACGTATATTTGTTCGGAGCTATGATGCAGATCGACACCCAGGCCCTGACGACGTGCGAAGTCGCCGCTGATGGCGCCGTTTCGCTTGGCTTCGTCGATTCCGCCGGTAATCCCGCGACCCTGCGGCTTTCGCTCAACCAGGTCGGCACGCTGGTGATGACCCTGCCGGGATTGCTCGACAAGGCGCTGCAGCGCCGCTACGGCGACGGCAGCCTCCGCTACGCTTATCCGCTGGATTCCTGGATGGTCGAGCAATCGAGCGATCCGAGCGTGCGCATGGTGACGCTGCGGACGGTGGATGGGTTCAGCGTCTGCTTCTCGGTTCTGCGCGAGCAGCAGAACTCCTTGGGAGAGGCGATCGCGGCCGAACCGCAGCAAGGCGTGACGCTGCGCACGAACTGACGGCGGCATCACGCCTTGCGGGCGATATCGGTCTGCAAGGCCGCCAGTTCCTTGCGCACCGCGCTCGCTGCATCGCGCTCGATCTTGCGATAGCGCGCGACCAGGGAGAGGCCGAACGGCGTCAACATTGCGCCGCCGCCATTCTTGCCGCCGGTCTGCCGCTCGACTGCCGGATGCCGGCAGATCCGGTTGATCTCGTCGACCAGGTCCCACGCCCGCTTATAGGACATCTCCATGGCGCGGCCGGCGGCCGAAATCGACCCGCAATCGCGGATATGCTCAAGCAACTGGATCTTGCCGGGCCCGATCCGCTCGTCGCTATCGAGATCGATGCGAACGCTCAAATGTGGAAGCGATTTGGCGCCCAGTTTTGACATGCAGAATCCGTTGGTTGCGTCTGCCCCTAGAATGCCATTGAAGCTTTTCACGGACAAGATGAGCGCCGGCCGATAGCGCCACGATTGACGTCGGCCGGCGCCGTCTCTTCAGGCGCGATGAGATGAGGATGAATCATCATCGCGCTTTAGGTTGTTGTTTGAGCGTGATCCTTTCGAAAAACCGCTTCACACTTTTCCGGATCACACCCTAGACTAGAGCAAGTCGCTCAACTGTTACTTTAACGGAACGGGCGTGATCGCGAATGGACCGGGATCTTTCCCCTTATTGGGACCGATGAGGTAGGACAGCTTGCCCTCGGCGATCCATCCGGTGTTGCCGACCTGGGTCACCGAAACGGGCTCGGCAAGACCGTCCTTGATGACATCGACCTTGGCCTCATCGCCCGTCACCGTGACCTTGTCGAGCCGGCCTGCGCCTTCGACCAGCAGGAAGTCGCCGCCGAACGCGCGCATGGCGTCCGCGTGATCCAGCGGACGGGACGGCTTCAACTCGGTGATCTCCCCCGCCTTGCCGTCCTTGACCGCGATCTTGAACAGTTTGGCGGGAATAAAGGTCGTGACGTAGAGATGGCCGTCCGATCCGACCGCGATGCCGTCGAGCCCGACCCCGTCCTTGGCCGGCGCCAGCAGCGGATTGGTCGCCCACACGTCGAGCGCCGTGCCGCCTGGCTTCAGGCTGTAGATATACGGCGCGAAGGAGTCGGTGACGTAAGCGGTTCCGTCACCGCCGATCGCGATGTCGTTGCAAAGCGATTTCGGATCCTTGAGCTGAAAGCTCGCCTTCGGGGCGCCGGTGGCGAGATCGAAGGTTTTCAGCCAGGCGCCCTTGGTCTCGCTGGGACCGGCAACGCCCGAACCGCTCAGGTCGTTGGAACAGACGTACAAGGTGCGGCTCTTTTCATCGGCGAGCACGCCGAGCACCGAACGGCTGCCGTCGGCGCCGGGCGAGATGAACTGCTCGGTTTTTCCGCCCGGTGCCGCCTTTATGACGCCGCCCAGGTTGAAGCTTCCGATATAGAGCGTGCCGTCGCTGGTGGCGGTTACGCTCTCCGGATGGCTCTTGTCGGGGACGCCGATCGGCGTCTCCGCACGCGCCGTGCCGAGCATGAGCAATATCAACCCGGCCGCGCCGAGCGCCCATGCATTACGGTTCTTGAGCAAGTCTCCCTGTCGCAGCGAGCACAGGGCAACGCTGTCATTCTGTTTCATGTTTTGGTTCCTGATGGACGTGGGGTGGACGAGGCAATGCCTCGAACGAACGATCATCGATCGATGATCGTTCACTGCGCGTCCTGCAGGACCGGAACTCCGTAGCTCTTCCGGCCCGGCTGTTCGCCCTCGATGTATAGCGCAACATACAACGATGCGAAAGCCGCCGCTGTCGTACGGATCGCCTCGGCGATCTCGCTTTATCGCGCTTCAGGCGTCATTTGCGATTGAGAGCCTCGATGCCCGCCTGGCAGACGACGGCGTCCTGCACGCCTGCTCCTCCGCTGCATCCAATGGCGCCGATGACCTTGCCTCGCTGATGATTGGCATGCCACCTGGCGAAGCGACCAGCGTTGGATCGAGCGTCATCACGTAGGGATGGCCGGTCTCCGTCAGATCGAACATGCCCTTGGTGTCGCGCCGAAAGCGCGCGGCGGTGCGCGCCTTATTCTGGGCGATGGTTGGCGATGCCAACATGGTGTCGTCCATTTTCACGAAATAGGTCAGGTCGCCCGAGGGCGATACGACCGCGATGGCCATCTTCCACCCCCGCTTGGATGCTTCCGCAAACGCGGCTTCCACCGCTTGTCGGGCAAGATCGAGCGAGATCGGCGTCCCATAGGGAATGTCGGCGGGCATCTTCTCGGGCACGCCGGGCGGGAGCGGTTGCTGTGCCGATGCCGCTCCTGCGGTGAGCGCCGCCACACAGGCGATGATCCAAGTTGCAAAACCATGACGGAAGCCGAAAGGAACAAAAGCAAACAGCCGTAACGCCAGGAAACGCAAATAAATCATGATAAAACCCCAGTTGTGGCCGCAAGATCAAAGCACAACTTGAGGCTGATCCTCAAGTTTCCGAACGATTTGTCCTGCCGCCGGCGATCCGGGCGCGTCCTTTCAACGCCGATATCGTGATGCTAGTTTCGACCGCGGCAGGGAGCACCTGCTTCCTGCTTCATTCCGGACAGGAGGACGACATGCCTGAGAGCGTCTACAAGGTCATCGAACTGATCGGCACCAGCAACGAATCCTGGGAAAAGGCCGCGGCCAACGCGGTCAGCCAAGCGGCAAAATCGCTCCGAGATCTTCGCGTCGCAGAGGTTGTCAAACTCGATCTGCAACTGGACGCCAAGGGGCAAGTCGAGGCCTACCGCGCCAAGCTCAACGTATCCTTCAAGTTCGAGGGCTCCTGACGTTTTCGCAACCTCGCCCCGCTCGCGGGGCGAGGTTGAACTTGATCGCAGTCCGCTTCCACGCTGATCTCAATTCGAGATTTCGGAGTATCCAGTATCCCCCTCTTTTCGCTCAAGAAATCCGCTGCGCCAATTTGATGGTTTTCAACCGATAGCGATAACCATTTGATTACCGTGCACTGCAAACGAGCTGCGCCTCCACCATTTGGGTAACGATCGGTGACGTATAAGGCGCCGATCCCATCTCGGCCCGGCGTCATGCTTCTCGACCAGTTTTCGATCCTCGTCGCCATCGGCTTCTCGGGCGCCTCCCTTGGACTGACGCTCTGCATGATGTGGGTCGTCGGAAGATCCGAGACCCACCTGCTAAGCTGGTCGATCGGCCTTGCCTTTATCGTCGCCGGAGTGGCGTTCTTTGGCACTGTCATTCAAAGGTACGACGCCAATCTGCTGCTCGTGTCCTTCGTGCTGCTGATGTGCGGCTTCGGACTGCTCTACGCGGGCTCGGCCAAATTCTGCTCAAGTCGGTTCAATTGGTTCACCGTATTCGCCGTGGTCGGCCTTGGCATTCTGTCCACATCGGCCACATTCGCGTTTGGCTATTCCGGCACCGGGACGATCGCTGCAAATGTCGTGATCGGCATGCTGCTGCTTATGACCGCTTTCCAGTACTGGACGGCGCGCGCCGAATCCCCGCTCCTGATGTCCGCCAATGCGACGCTCTATCTGATCGCCTCAGCATCGTTCGTCGCGTGTGGCTATGCCCTCGCCGAGCAAGGCCAGTTCGTCCTGACCGCTCGTCCATCCAATTGGGCCGAAGACATCAATTCCATCGTCGTGATCGCGGGCTTGACCGGCATCGGCACATTATCGCTCACCCTCAATCAGGCCCGGATCGCGAACCGGCATAAGTCGGAAGCCATGACCGACGCCTTGACCGGACTCTTAAATCGCCGCGCGCTGTTTGACGGTCCGCCCGCCCAGGTCCCGGTTGGCACCGCCGTCGTCGCCATGGATCTGGACCACTTCAAGACCATCAACGATCGGTTCGGACACGATTCCGGCGACCGGACGTTGAAGGCCTTTGCCGAAATCATCACCGCAAATATCCGTTCAGACGACCTGGCCGCGCGAATAGGCGGCGAAGAATTCTGCATCGTGATGCTGAACTCGAGTCCAAGGGCCTCGGCAGCCGTTGCCGAGCGCATCAGAGCGCAGATCGAGGCGATGTCCGTCCCTACTCCTTTGGGCCCCATCCAGACGACCGTAAGCGGTGGAATTGCCCACGCCACCGGATCGGAGACGATCCAGTCGCTACTGATCCGCGCCGATGAAGCCCTCTATGAAGCGAAGACCTCCGGCCGCAATCGCGTGAAACTCTCGGAGTTCGGGTTGGCTGCTTAGGCGCCCCCATCGCGGGCTCATACTCAAATAATGAGCGGACGCTTGAGGCAAACTCAACCTCATCGGCACGCGCCGGAATTCGTGATGGTACGACCGCGCCGACCTCGCGCGTGATTGAAACGATGTGACAGAGTATTCCTTTAATCGGTCGATCGATTCTCCATCTCCACAGAGAATCCAACGCTCTTGGCTTTTCGTATCCGATGGAGAAATTGAGTGAGCAAGTCTGGACTTCTCTCGGCGGCACTGATCGCCGCAGCCGTGTTCGCAACTCCCGCTCTGGCTCGCGAAAATCATGTAAGCTCCCGGCACCTCACGGAGAGCGCCGACGCAAATGCCACGATCGGCGCGGGTCATGATGAATGGCGCGCCTGCTACGGCAACCTTGCTGGCAATTTGCATCGTGAACTCTGCGGTTACGAGGGCCGCGATATGTGGGGACAATGGGGCGGCTACTACGGGCCCATGGTTCACGTGCCTTGACGTGTTCGGCGTACGGGATGGATCGCCGCGCGGTACGCTCGGCGCAAGAATTATTTCCTGAATACCTGCTTTGACGGGGCGTCGAACCTGGCTACGGGCCGATCCATCTGCCAGAGCTCCACATCGTGGCTGTCGACAAGACGCTCGGCGGATTTGATGGCTGAATCATCATCGACACAATCGATCCGAACCACTCCAATCGACCGGCCGTGCAGTCCAACAATGTATGCATGATAGACCGTCATCTTGGCCTCCAAGCAGCGTGAACGCCGCGCGGGTGAATTTGCTGGTCCTGCCCCTCAGAGTGGACAATCATCTTCTGTCCCTGTCGCCACGGCTAGGCCGAACGCTTGCCCGGAAGGTGAATGGCAAGGCGTGTAAATTCCATGGGGACCGCTTTGTCCTTTTATAGAGGCCGCATGGTGCCGTCCGGCTCAGATCGGTCTTCCTGACTACGGGGTCAGATCATACGCGCGACGAGTGGAATCCTTCTCAGCAGGATGGTCGCGCCCCAACTGATGAAGAGCGTGCCGAGGAAGACGATCGCGAATTTGGCAAACACCGGCAGCGGCGGATCGTAGACGAGATACTGCAGCCAGATCAGCGGAACGAAATGCACGAGATAGATGCCGTAGGCCGAAGGCTGCATCGCATCGAGGAACCGAAACCGTGATTGCGCAAAGTGCAGGAACAGCGCGGGCACCGTGAAAGTCATTGCCGCGTTGAACATCGCAAAGGCCAGTCCATAGGCTATCTGCCACCATAGCGGCGGCGAACGGAAATCCGGCAGCACGCTGTGATGGACATAGACCAGGAGCAGGATGACGCCATAGAATGCGAGCGCACACGTGAGCCATAGCATCCCGCGCTTCACCACCTCGCCGCTTTGCGCCAGCAGCCCGCCTCTCAGGCTGGTGGCACCGACCGCGACGCCGGTGAAGAAGTAGCCGGTGTACAGCAGGATGCGGCTGGTCTGGATCGGCAGCGGATAGTGGCCGGGCACGAACCACGCGGAATCGCCGAACTCCAGGTGCAGCGGCAGATAGACGACGATCGAGAAGATAAGGAACGCAGCGAAGGCCGCCATCGGCCGCTGACGAAAGCCATCGACCAATCGCCCGAGCGCCGGGATCGCGCCCGGCGCCGCGGCCCAAAGCAGCGCGGCGATCGCGTCCAGCGCAAGCAGCACCCACAGGAACCAGGCCGATCCCGATGACCACGGGCCGACGGTGACCATCTGCCAATAGAACTGCGGGAAACTGAGCTCCGTTACATGGTAGCGGTAATAAGCGATCGGCATCAGCACGAAGATCGATACCAGATACGGAATACCCAGCCGCCAGGCACGGCTACCGAGGAAGTTCGCCGGCCCCCTCCGCGCCAGGCTGTCGTGAACGAACAGGCCCGAGATGAAGAACATGCAGGCCATGAAGAAACTGTCGTTGAACAGCGCGATCAGGTCGAAGCCGATCCATCGCATCCGGTCGCCGCCGATACCGAAATAGGTGTAGTTGATTACGCCGTGATACAGCACCACCAGGAAGGTGATGAACGTGCGCGCACGGTCGAGCGGAACGATGCGTGTCCCGGTCGTCCCGGCCAGCTCGGTGGCATGGGATTTCTTGAGCATCGGCCCCTGCGTGTCGCAATGACGCTGCGTCGCTGCCGCAGCATATCACGGCAGCGACGCAACCATACACCGTCGGCCAAGGGAATCCGATCAGCTATGGCGGCGTAAGCCGTTCACGCCCGTTTGAATCGGCTGCTCAGCCCGCAAAATTTTTCTGAATCGCACGATCGAGTGTTTCATTTCCAAGAAAGCGCTTGCGCAATTCGCGCTTCAGCAATTTGCCGCTCGGGTTCTTCGGCAGGCTGTCCACGAAGATCACGCGCTTCGGCACCTTGAAATGCGCCATCTGGCTGGCGCAATGTCTGATGACGGTCTCCTCATCCAGCGTGTCGCCGCTCTTGACCACAACGATCGCGGTCACCGCCTCGATCCAGCGCGGGTCCGGCAGGCCAACCACCGCGACTTCGGAGACCGCCGGCAGCCGATAGACCATCTCCTCGACCTCGCGGCTTGCGACATTCTCGCCGCCGGTCTTGATCATGTCCTTGACGCGGTCGACGACGGTGACGTGCCCCTCGGCATCGACGGTCGCCAGGTCGCCGCTGTGGAACCAGCCCCCGGCAAAGGCCGCCTCCGTCTTGGCCGGATCATTGTAGTAGCCGGACAACAGATGCGGCGAGCGGTGGACGATCTCGCCGACCTCGCCCACCTTGACGTCCCGCATCTCGGCATTCACCACGCGCGTCTCGACATTCAGCGCGGGCTTGCCCGCCGATCCCGCCTTGGGCAACTGATCCTCGGGCTTCAGCACGGTCGCGAGCGGCGCGATCTCGGTCTGGCCGTAGAAATTCCAGAACTTCACGCCGGGCAAACGCCGCTGCAGTTCGAGCAGCACCTCCACCGGCATGATGGACGCGCCGTAATAGCCCTTTTGCAGACTCGAGAGGTCGGTCTTGTCGAAGGCCGGCGAGCGCAGCATCGCAATCCAGATCGTCGGCGGCGCAAAGAAGGCGCCGATCCTGTGGGCCGCGATCAGCGAAAGGATGTGATCCGGCACAGGCTTGCCGGTGATCACGTTGGTCGCGCCGAGATAGATGCCAGGCCCGAGGAAGACGTCGAGCTGTGCGCAATGATAGAGCGGCAGCGCGTGCAGGATAGTGTCCTCCGCCGCCATGCCGCCATCGATGATGCAGCTCACATATTGCCACATCACCGCTTCATGGGTGAGGACGGCGCCCTTGGGCAGCGACTCCGTACCACTGGTATAGATGATCTGCGCGATGTCGCGGCTGTCGACGGAAGCCTCGAGCGGCGAGGCTCCGGCCGCAAGCAGGTCCGCAAAGGTCGTGACGTCCTTCGGCGGCTCCGTGGCATCCTCGCCCGGGAGCCAGATCAGTTGCTCGACCTTCGTGCCCTTGACGGTCGCAGCGCGGCCGGCCTCGACGAGATCAGGGCCGACGGCGAGCAGCCTCGCGCCGGAATTGGCGAGGATGAAATTGATCTCGTCCGGGTTCAGCATGAAATTGATCGGCACCAGGATCGCGCCGATCTTGGCGAGCGCAAAGCGCAGCGCCGCAAAGGCATGCGAGTTGCGTGACAGCACCGCGACGCGATCGCCCTTCGTCACCCCGAGCCCGCCGAGGCCACGGCCCACGCGATTGCAGATCGCATCCATCTCCGCATAGGTCCATCTCACGTCGCCGCAGATCAGCGCCGTCTTGTCGGGATAGCGCCGGGCCGAGCGGCGCAGCAGGTCGCCGATGCTTTGCTCGCGCGCCTTCTCGATCGTCGTGGTGATGTCCGCGGTCATTTTTCCCTCCCTGAACGTCCGCTGTTTGTTTGTGGTTCGGACGATGCGTTGTCGTTCTATCTACGTCGAACCGCCTGTGCATGCTCCATGTACATATGTTCGACCGACCGGTCGAGCGAAGCGATCCGCTCGAAGCCGCGGCGCCAGTCCTGCAGGTGACGCCGGGTCCACTGCACGCCCGCCGCCTTGTCACGCCGCCGGATCGCCTCGAGCAGATGGCGATGCGCCTCGACCAGGCGCGTGGCGCCCTGCGCGCCATGGCTCACGATCATCTCGGTGGTCGGAAAGAACAATTGCGCGGCTGGCTCGCGCGCGAGCTGCAGCACGCGGTTGTGCGAGGCTTTTGCCACCAGCACGTGGAAATCGGCGTCGCATTCGGCAAGCGCCGCGGGATCGGCGATCACCTGCTCGCTCCGCGCCAGGTTGTCGGCGAGTTCGGCAATGTCCTCCTCGGTAGCCCGTTCGACCGCGCATTCCGTGCTCGCGATCTCGAGCGTCATCGACACCTCGAACAATTCGCGGAAGGTGACCTCGTGGAGCACCAATGCGCGGCTGAGGCGCGTCGCGAGCTTGTTGTAGCGCGGCAGGCAGGCCTGCAGGCGGCGGCTAGAATCGCGCCGCAGCAGACCGCCTTCCTCCAGCACCCGGATGCCCTCGCGCACCGTCGAGCGGTTGACGCCAAATTGCCGCACCAGCTCGAGCTCGGTCCCGATCGGGTCTCCCGGCTTGATCCGGCCGCTGACGATCTCGCGTTCGATCGCATCCGCCACCTTCTGGTAGGCGGGCGCGACATCGATCCGTCGAAACAGCGGCGAAGCGGGCAAAGGTGGTCTCAATGTTGGTTGTCCGACAAAGTAGTCCGGCCGCGACGATGCGTCAATTCGGCCGTGCGGGCTCCCTTATCGACAGCCGATTGACTTCCCCGGAACCCAAATCTACTTTGTCCGACAAACTGATAAAAACACGGAGGAGACCCCATGAAGCCCATCGCAAGGATGGTGTCGACGGCTTGCCTGTTGTCGGCGCTATTGATCGCATCAGCGTCCGCTCAGCAGCCAGCCGCGACGCCGCTGAAGATCGGCGTGCTCACCGATTTCTCGTCGGTCTATTCCGACATCGGCGGTGCCGGGAATGTCGAAGCGACCAAGATGGCGATCGATGAGTTCGGCGGCACCATGTTCGGCAAACCGATCGAGATCGTCTCCGCCGACGTGCTGAACAAGCCTGACATCGCGGCTACCATGGCGCGCAAATGGTGGGAGAACGAAGGCGTCGACATGATCATCGATTTGCCGACCTCCGCCACCGCGCTCGCGGTGATGGAATTGTCCAAGCAGCACGAAAAGATCATGATCGTCACGGACGCCGCGAGCTCCGATATCACCGGCAAATCCTGCGGCCCCTACGTCGCGCACTGGACCTACGACACCCATTCCAACGCCCACACGGTCGGCAGCGCCATCGTCAAGAATGGCGGGGATAGCTGGTTCTTCATCACCGCGGACTATCTGTTCGGCCACTCGATCGAGCGCGACACCGGCGATGTCGTGAAGTCCGCCGGCGGCAAGGTGCTCGGCAGCGTCAAGCATCCGCTCAACACGCCGGATTTCTCCTCCTTCCTGCTGCAGGCACAGGCCTCCAAGGCCAAGATCATCGGCCTCGCCAATGGCGGCGGCGACACTATCAACACGATCAAGCAGGCCGGCGAATTCGGCATCGTCGCCGGCGGCCAGAATCTCGCAGCGATCGTGATGTTCATCTCTGATGTGCACAGCCTCGGGCTGAAGCTCGCGCAAGGCCTGATCGTCACCGAGGCCTATTACTGGGACCTCAACGACAGGACCCGCGCCTTCGGCAAGCGCTTCTTCGAGCGCATGAAGCGGATGCCGACGATGAATCAGGCCGCGACCTACAGCGCCACTCTGCATTACCTCAAAGCCGTGCAGGCCGCGGGCACCAAAGAAACAAAGCCCGTGATGGCCAAGATGCGCGAGATGCCGGTGCGCGACGCCTTCACCGACAACGGCGTGCTGCGCGCCGACGGCCGCATGGTGCACAGCATGTTCCTGTTCGAGGTAAAGAAGCCCGAGGAATCCAAAGCGCCTTGGGACTATTACAAAGTGCTGGCCGAGGTGCCCGGCGACCAGGCATTCCGCCCGCTGAAGGACGGCGGCTGCCCGCTGGTGAAGTGAATGGATTTAGTTACGCGGCTTCCCTTCTCCCCTTGTGGGAGAAGGTGGCGCGCATGAAATGCGCGACGTATGAGGGGTTCTCTCCGCGGGCGACAGCGCAGGCGGAGAGAACCCCTCACCGAAGCGAGTTCGTTGCAGGCACCTGAGCCGCCCTCTCCCACAAGGGGCGAGGGCACATCAACTGGCATCGCGCCTAAGCCTCCGACATTGCAACGAAGTCGTAGGGTAGGCAAAGCGAAGCGTGCCCACCATCACGAGCGGAGTGCTAGAAGGTGGACACCGCGCAAGCGCCTTTGCCCACCCTACAACGCCTGGCTCACGCCTTGCCGTAGTCGTAAAAGCCCTTGCCAGTCTTGCGGCCGAGATAGCCGGCGTCGACCATCTCCTTGAGGAGCGGCGCGGCGCGATATTTCGGATCGTTGAAGCCCTTGTAGAACACGTCCATCACCGACAGCATGGTGTCGAGCCCGATCAGGTCGGCCAGCGCCAGCGGGCCGATCGGGTGGTTGCAGCCGAGCTTCATGCCGGCATCGATCTCCTCGGCGGTGGCGATGCCTTCCTGCAGCGCGAAGATCGCCTCGTTGATCATCGGACACAGGATGCGGTTGACCGCGAAGCCCGGGCTGTTCTTGGCTGTGATCGCGACCTTGCCGACGCGCTTTGCGAATGCTTCCGCTTTGGCCAGCGTATCGTCCGAGGTCTGCAGGCCGCGGATCAGTTCGAGCAGCGCCATCACCGGCACCGGATTGAAGAAGTGCATGCCGATGAAACGGTCGGGCCGGTCGGTCGCGGTAGCAAGCTTGGTGATCGAGATCGAAGACGTGTTGGTGGCGATCACCGCCCGCGGGTTCAGCGTCGCGCTGAGATCCTTCAGGATCTTGAGCTTCAATTCCTCGTTCTCGGTCGCCGCCTCGATCACGAGGTCGCAGGCGGCAAGCTTGGCCTTGTCGGTGGTCGCATTGATGCGCCCGAGCGCGGCGTTCTTGTCGGCCTCGGTCATCTTCTCCTTCTTGACCAGGCGGTCCAGGCTGCTGCCGACCGTCGCCAGCCCGCGCTGCACGGCCGCGTCCGAGATATCGACCATCACCACCTGAAGCCCGGCGGCGGCGCTGACCTGGGCGATGCCGTTGCCCATAGTGCCCGCCCCGATGATGCCAATGGTTTCGATCATTGCTCGTATCCTTCTCGTAAAACGCGCAAGGCCTTGCGCCCGCGCACACAGACGGTTGCGGCGACCAGCCGGCCGCCGCCAATGCCCATGGTTAGCAGGGCCTCGCGTCCAAGGATACGGTGCAGTTTGGCGTGCCGGCGCCGGTTCGATCGGGGAGACGAAGCGTTCCCGCTCAGCAGCAGCAGGGCCCGCGGAGCTGGAGTTCGGTCTGGTCGGGCTTCGTCTCGAGCGAATCGATCGTATAGGTATTGGCGCAATATTCGCGATGATGCAGGGCGGCGGTTCCGGCCTCGAGCTCGCTTTGGCAGCGGGATTTCTCGATGCAGAGCGCGCACACCCGCCTCATGTCGTGCAGCACGCCCGGCTCTTGGCGCTTGATGGCAACTTCGTCGATCCCCAGCGTCTTCAGCATCTTCGGCAATTCGTCGGCACCATGACGCCCCCGGGCAACCAGCGTCTCGAGCTGGGCCGGCGAGATGCGGAGATCGTGCGCCACGGAACAGGCTTCGGCCGGGCTGAGGCCGCGGATTTCGCCGATGTCACGGAACCTTTCGAGGAAGCCCGAGAGCTTGCCGATCAGCCTGGCCGCAATCGATTCCGTCTGTGTTGCCGATGCCATGCTACCCTCCCGTAGTTCTGAGCAGGTTGACTATCGGCCCATGCAAAGCGGCCGTCATTGCGCCAGATCAAACGCCACGATGCGCGGCCGATGGCCCCGAGGTGGTTGGCGTCTCGTCATCGTCGGAGATCGCCCGCCAGGCGGCGCCTTCGAGATCGTCATACTGGCCGTTCTTCAGCGACCACAGGAATCCGAGCAATCCAAACAGGCCAAGCAGCAGCGCCAGCGGCACCAGGAACGCGATCACTTCCATCACACCTGCTCCTGCCGCGCCCGACGTCCGCGCAGCGCGTTCAACATCACCAGGATCGAAGAGCCCGACATCGCCGCGGCCGCGATCAGCGGCGTCACGAAGCCCAGGATCGCGATCGGCACGGCGAGGAAGTTGTAGCCGACGGCGAGATAGAGGTTCTGCCGCATCAGCCGCAGCGCTTTGCGCGAATAGTCGATCGCCGCGATCACCGGCGCCAGCGGCTTGCCGAGGAAGACGAGATCTGCGGTCGCCTGGCTCAGATGCGCGGCCGAGATCGGCGACATCGAGACATGCGCGGCCGCAAGCGACGGCGCGTCGTTCAAGCCGTCACCGACCATCATCACCTTGACGCCCTGCCGCTTCAATTGCTCGATGCGCGCGATCTTGTCCGATGGCAGCACGCCGGCACGCCACTCGGGAATGCCAAGCGTCTCGGCCGCAGCCCGCACCGCGGGTTCGCGATCTCCCGACAATATCTCGACCGCGATGCCGCGCCGCTGCAGCGCCGCGACGGTTTCGCGTGCATCCGGTCGCAGACCCTGGCGGACCGCGAACACGTAGCGCTTCTTGCCGCGGGCAAACGCAACCACGGACGCCTCGGGATCGCGGCTCAGAATCTCGTCTGCGAGATCCTCGGCGTTGCAGAAGGAGGGACGGCCGAGCCTGACCTCTTCGCCGCCGAAGCTGCCGCGCACCCCCTGCCCCGGCTCTTCCGTGACGCCGGGCAGCGGCGATTTCGCACCGGCCGCGCGCGCCAGCGCCGCGGCAACCGGATGGTGGCTTGCCAGCGCGAGCCGGCCCGCCAGTTCGAACACATCGGCCGGCACGGCAGTGGAATTCACCACATCCAGTTCCGGCAAGGTCAGCGTTCCCGTCTTGTCGAAGATGACGTAGTCGACCTCGGCGACACGCTCGATGGCATCGCCCGAATTGATCAGCACGCCGGCGCGGAACATCGCCCCCGCGGCAATCGTCTGCACCGTTGGGATCGCCAGTCCCAGCGCACAGGGACAGGTGATGATGAGCACCGCGATCGCGGTGATGACGGAATCGTGCAAGCTCGCGCCGGCGATCAGCCAGCCGATCATGGTCAAGAGCGCGGTTGCATGCACCGCCGGCGCATAGAGCCGCGACGCGCGGTCAGCGAGCTGCACATAGCGCGAGCGCGCCTGCACGGCGTGGTCGAGCAATCGCTGGATCTCCGCCAGCAGCGTGCCTTCCGCCGCCGCCGACACGCGGATGCGCAGCGCGCCCGAGATGTTAAGCGAACCGGCATAGACTGCGCTGCCCGCCTCGACCGCCGCATGCCGCGTCTCGCCGGTGATCAGGCTCTGGTCGATCTCCGACCGGCCCTCGATCACGGTGCCGTCGACCGCGCAGCGCTCGCCTGGCCGCAGCAGCACGGTATCGCCGGCCCGGATCGCCGCCGCCGGCACCACCGAAATCTCGTCCGGTCCGATGAACTTCGTCGCAGTCTCGGCCTTGAGCGCGGCGAGATTGCCGGCGACCGCGCGGGTACGCCGCCGCATGTTCTGGTCGAGATAGCGTCCCACCAGGAGGAAGGTGAGCAGCATGATCGCCGCATCGAAATAGGCGTGGTCGGCATGTCCGATAGTCTCGACGATGGACATGCCGAGCGCCAGGATCACGCCGATGCTGATCGGCACGTCCATGTTGACATTGCCCGCGCGCAGCGCGTTGAACGCCGAGCGGAAGAAGGGCTGGCCGGCATAGGCGGCCGCCGGCAGCGCGATCAGCGCCGACATCCAGTGGAAGAAATCGCGCTGCTCCGGCAGCATGTCGCTGACATTGCCGGACCACACCGGGATCGACAGCATCATCACGTTCATAGTCGCGAACGCCGCAACTCCGAGGCAGCGTAGCAGGAAGCGCGAGTTCTCGACCTCGGCGGCTTCAGCGCTCACCGTCTCGAACGGATAGGCCTTGTAGCCGAGCTCGGCGAGCCGATCGATGAAGTTGCCGGGGTCGAGTGCGCCCTCCTTCCACTCCAGCGCCACGCGGCGGTCAGTGAGATTCACGCGCGCCAAGGTCACATCGGGAATCGCCGAAAGCCCGCGCTCGATCTTTGACATGCAGCCGGCGCAGTTGACGCCCTCGACCGCGAGGTCGATATGCGCCAATCCCGAGCCGAGATGCTTGACGTAGTGCGAAAAGTCCCGTGTCGCCTGCATCACGCCCTCTTAGTTCAGCACCACGCGGTTCCTCGAGAGGAACACGCGCCGGCCATCGGCTTCGCTTTCGAGCACCAGCTCCCATTGTCCGGGGCCGATCGCGCTGCCCTTGCCGAGGTAGCGACCGCCGCCGGCTTCCGACAGCTCGATCGCCTGGTCGGCGCGCCGGTCGGTCGGGCGCTCCAGGCGGGAGGTGAACTGCAATCCGATGAGCGGCCTGCCATTACCATCACGCGCTTCGACTTCGAGCGCTGTGCCGCCACCGGCATCGCGCGCCAGATGCGCGTCGACCTTCCAGTTGCGGGCGTCCTGCTCGCGCGCGGCGACGATCTCTTTCTCATAGGCGAGGCTCGCCGCGTAGGCGCTGTCGACGTCGGTGCCGGGCAGCGTCAAGGTCGCCAGCTTGATCATGGTGACGTTGACGCCGATCACAACGCCGAAGAATGCGACCAGCATGACGAGCACCTTGCGGCCGGTCAGCGGTTTCTCCGATCCATATTCCCTATTCATGGCGGCACTGCTTCTTCCCGTTATGGCGCGACGAAATTGTCGGTGGCGGACGCGACTTCGCCGAGACCGATGTCGGTGACGCGGAATTTCACCGGGATCGACTTCTCGGGATTCCGGTCGGACGGCGCGGTGACGAGCACGCGCAGCTCGGTTGTGCCGTCGCGCCCAAGCACGATCATGGGACGATCGGGCGTGATCGAATCGCCGCCGACGACATGGAGCTTGGCATCCTGCGGGCCGTCGATGTCGATCGCCACCACACGGTCGAAACCACGCTTGTTGAGGAAGCGGACCGTATAGGCATTGCGGATCGAGCCGTCGCTGAGCTTCACCGCGACGGGATTGCGGTCGTGCAGCACGTTGATGTCGAGCAGCGAACGCGTCGCGAGCGTATAGAGCATGATGCCGCCGACGAGTGCGATCAGCGCGGTGTAGATGATGGTGCGCGGCCGAACGATGCGATAGATCGGCGCTTTGCCCTCGATCCGGCGCTGGATGTTGATGTCGTTGTCGTAGCCGATCAGCCGCGTCGGCCGGTTGATCTTCTTCATCACATTGTCGCAGGCGTCGATGCACAACCCGCACTGGATGCAGTCGAGCTGCGGCCCGTTGCGGATATCGATGCCGACCGGACAGACGGCGACGCACTGATAGCAGTCGACGCAGTCGCCGGCGTGCTGGCCGAGCGCGCGCAGGTCGTTCGCCTTCTTCACCGACATGCGCTTTTCGCCGCGGTCGTAGCGATAGGTGACGTTGAGCGCCCATTCGTCCGTCAGCGCCGCCTGGATGCGCGGCCACGGGCACATATAGACGCAGACCTGCTCCCGCATGAAGCCGGCGAGCAGATAGGTCGTCGCGGTCAGGATCGCGATCCAGATATAGGCGATCGCCGGCGCCTGGAAGGTGACGAGCTCTTTGACGAGCGTCGGCGCGTCGGTGAAATAGAGCACCCAGGCGCCGCCGGTCCACCAGGCGATCATCAGCCAGATCGAATGCTTGAGCACGAGCTCGGAGATGCGTTCCAGCGTCCAGCGATGCGCGGATGCATCCTTCTTCATCCGCTCGCGCCGGTCACCCTCGACCAGGCGCTCGACCGCGTAGAACAGGTCGGTCCAGACCGTCTGCGGGCAGAGATAGCCGCACCAGATGCGGCCGCCGACCGAGTTCATCAGGAACAGCGTGATCGCGGCGAGAATCAAGAGGCCGGTGAAGTAATAGACTTCTTGCGGCCACAGCTCGATGAAAAAGAAATAGAAGCGGCTGTTCGGCAGGTCGATCAGCACCGCCTGATCGGGCGCGGCGAGGCCGCGATTCCAGCGCACAAACGGCAGGAAATAATAGATGCCGAGACAGAACGCCATCAGGCCCCATTTGATCCGACGGAAGGTCCCGGAGACCTTCTGCGGGTAGACCTTCTTGCGCGCCGCATAAAGCGGCCCGACGTCTTCGACTTGGTCAGGGTCTATCTGGACGATCTTGTTCATGGGCCGGGATTCTTCTGGCATCGTGGGAGGAGAGGCTAACCCCTCCTCCCGTGCCTTAGTTGATCCAGCGCAAACAGGCGGTCTATTCGCCGCTTATTTACCGCCGCCCAGCGTATGCACGTAGACCGCAAGCGCCTTGATGGTGGACGGATCGAGCCGGCCGACCCAGGCCGGCATCACGCCGGAACGGCCGTTGGTGATGGTCTCGATCACGGTGGCCTCGTCCGAGCCGTAGAGCCAGATCTTGTCGGTGAGATCGGGCGCACCGAGCTCCTGGTTGCCTTTGCCGTTCTCGCCGTGACAGGTCGAGCAATTATCGGCAAACAGCTTGGCGCCGGCGGCGGCATTGTAGCCCGGGCTCGTCGGCAGGCCCGAGAGCGAACGGACATAATTGGCGACCGTGACGATCTCGTCCTTCTTCAGGATGCCATCCTTGCCGAAGGCGAGCATCGCGCCCTCATGCGCCTTGGCGTGGCCGGAGCGCGCGCCAAACTGGATGGTCTGCTGGATCTGCTCGAGCGAGCCGCCCCACAGCCAGTCGTCGTCGTTCAGGTTCGGAAAACCCTTGGCGCCGGCGCCGCCCGAGCCGTGGCACGGCGCGCAATTGTCACCGAAGGCCGCCTTGCCGCGGGCGCGCGCGAGCGCAAGCAGTGCCGGATCCTTCTCGATGTCCTCCAGCGACGCCGCGCCGAGCGCGACCATCTTGTCGCCGCGGATCTTCTCGAGGTTGGCCAGTTCGACGCCAACATCGGCCCGCGACGAATAGTTGATCAGCCCGTTGGTGTGGCTCCACAACAGCGGCCAGGCCGGGTACACCACCCAGTAGCCGATCGCCCAGATGATAGTGGCGTAGAAGGTCAACACCCACCAGCGCGGCAACGGCGTGTTGAGTTCCTTGATGCCGTCCCACTGGTGACCGGTCGTGGTCTTGCCGGAGACTTGATCGAGTTCGGTTTCAGCCATGGTCTCTCACTCCTCCCGCAACGGTATCCGCGATGCCTCATCGAAGGCGGCCTGGTTGCGGGGCCAGAGCGCGTAGATCACGATCGCGACGAACAGGCCGACGAAGATCGGCGTCCACACGCTCGTCACGAGATTCGACGCCAGATTGTGAACTGTCAGAATTGCTTTCATCGTCCGGCCTCTCAGCGAAGATTGGCTTTTTCGTTGTAGAGCTTGAAGTCGACCAGCGTGCCGAGCATCTGCAAGTACGCGACCAGCGCGTCCATCTCGGTCGGTGCTCCGCCCTTGCCGTCGAAATTGCGGATCACAGCCTTCGGATAGCGTTTGGTGAAAGCATCGGTGCCGGCATTGTCAGGATCAGCCTGCGCCTTCAGGTCGGCGACTGCGTTGGCGATCTGCTCGTCGGTGTAGGGCACGCCGACCGCGCGGTTGGTCCTGAGGTGATCGGCAATCGCCTCGGGATCGAGCTCGGTCTTTGCAAGGAAGGGATAGCCCGGCATCACCGACTGCGGCACGATCGCGCGCGGATTGGTCAGGTGGGTGACGTGCCACTCGTCCGAATATTTGGCGCCGACCCGCGCCAAGTCAGGCCCGGTACGCTTCGAGCCCCACTGGAACGGATGGTCGTACATGCTCTCGGCGGCGAGCGAGAAGTGGCCGTAGCGCTCGACCTCGTCGCGGAGCGGCCGGATCATCTGCGAGTGGCAGAGATAGCAGCCTTCGCGCACATAGATGTTGCGGCCGGCGAGTTCGAGCGGGGTATACGGCCTGACGCCGTCGACCACCTCGATCGTGCTCTTGAGGTAGAACAGCGGCGTGATCTCGACCAGGCCGCCGATCGCGATCACGACCAGAATGCCCGCGATCAGGATGATCGAGTTCTTTTCAAAGATTTGGTGGCGGGTCCAGAAGGACATCTTGAGCTCCTTATTCCGCCGGCTGCAGCGCGAGTGGCGTGGTGACTTCCACCTCGCCGACGCGCACCGTCATCCAGAGGTTATAGGCCATGATCAGCGAGCCGATCAGGAACAGCGCGCCGCCGGCGGCGCGGATGATGTAGAAGGGATGCATCGCTTCCACGGTCTCGATGAAGGAATATTCGAGGAAGCCGAGCGAGGTGTAGGCGCGCCACATCAGGCCCTGCAGGATTCCCGAGACCCACATCGCGGAGATGTAGAGCACGATGCCGATGGTCGAGATCCAGAAGTGCCAGTTGACGAGCTTCAGGCTGTACAGTTGCTTGCGGCCCCACAGCCACGGCACCAGGCAATACAGCGCGCCGAAGGAGACGAAGCCGACCCAGCCCAGCGCACCGGAGTGAACGTGGCCGATGGTCCAGTCGGTGTAGTGGCTCAGCGAGTTCACCACCTTGATCGACATCATCGGGCCTTCGAAGGTCGACATGCCGTAGAACGCGACCGAGACCACCAGCATGCGCAGCACCGGATCGGTGCGTAGCTTGTCCCACGCGCCCGACAGCGTCATCAGGCCGTTGATCATGCCGCCCCAGGACGGCATCCAGAGCATGATCGAGAACGTCATGCCAAGCGTCTGCGCCCAGTCCGGCAGCGCCGTGTAGTGCAGATGGTGCGGGCCGGCCCAGATATAGAGGAAGATCAGCGCCCAGAAGTGGATGATCGACAACCGGTAGGAATAGATCGGCCGCTCCGCCCGCTTCGGGATGAAGTAGTACATGATGGCGAGGAAGCCCGCGGTCAGGAAGAAGCCGACCGCGTTATGGCCGTACCACCATTGGAACATCGCATCCTGCACGCCGCCCCAGGCAATGTAGGACTTCGAGCCGAACACCGACACCGGAAGCGCCGGGTTGTTGCCGAGGTGGAGGACGGCGATGGTGACGATGAAGGCGAGATAGAACCAGTTGGCGACGAAGATATGCGGCTCCTTGCGCTTGATCACCGTCGCCAGAAACACGAGGAGATAAACGACCCAGACGATCGTCAGCCACAGGTCGGAGTACCATTCCGGCTCGGCATATTCCTTCGACTGCGTCACGCCCAGGAGATAGCCGGTGCCCGCGACCAAGATGAAGAAGTTGTAGCCGAGCACCACGAACCACGGCGCCAGATCGCCGGCGAGCCGCGCCCGGCAAGTCCGCTGCACCACATAGAAGGAAGTCGCAATCAGAACATTGCCGCCAAAGGCGAAGATCACCGCCGAGGTGTGCAATGGACGAAGCCGGCCAAAGCTGGTCCAGGGCAGATCGAAATTGAGCCAGGGCCAGGCGAGCTGGCAGGCGATCAGGAGTCCGACGGTAAATCCGGCAATGCCCCAGAACATCGCCATGAACGAGGCGAACTTGATCGGGCCGAGATTGTAGTTCGGCTTGCCGTTGATCTCCTGCGGCGGCAGCTCCGCCGGGCGATCGAAATAGCGGTTAAGGATTGCGAAGGCGGCAGCGCCGCTGGCCACCGCGGCGAGCGAAGCATGGAAGGCAAACGGCGCATCCAGCGCCTTGGCCGCGGCGAAGGCGCAGAGGAAGGCCGCCACCGTGAAGAATAGCGTCAACCCGGCTTCGCCGTGGGTCATCCATTTCGTGGATTGAACTTGCTGCATGTTTGATTCTCTTTGCAGGGGCCTTGCCCCATCAGCCCAGCTTTGGCCGCCGCGTCCTTGATCGAGATCAACCGACGGCTACCGATCAGAAAGGACGATGCTTGCGCACTTCCGGCGCCGGCTGCCGCGCCCCCGGTGCGTGAACACTCGCCCAAGCGAGCACTCCGGCGAAAACCACGAAAACTGAAACGACGGCTGCGGAAACCAAAATCGAGTCGACGGACATAGCGACCTCCATTGAAGCTCGCTCGAATATCGTCGCTCGCGGGGAACAGTCTTTGACTTCGATCAAAAATGAGAGAGGACGCGTGTCGCATCTACGCTCGTCATGCCCGGGCTCGACCCGGGCATCCACGGTCTTCGCTCCGCTCTGAGAAAAAAGCGTGGATGGCCGGGACAAGCCCGGCCATGACGCAGCACGCTAGGCCGCTGACAGCGCCTCGGCGCGCGCCGCATCGAGCAGGCTGATGCCGCCCGTAAGAATACGGATGATGCCGTCGCGCTCGAGCTTGGTGAAGGTGCGGCTCACTGTTTCGATGGTGAGTCCCAGGTAATCGGCGATATCGAGCCGGCCCATAGGCAACGGCAGCACTTCCCCGACATGCCCTATTTCGGCGAGCCGATCGCGCCAGCCGATCAGGAAGCTCGCAACCTTCTCTTCGGCGGAACGGCGTCCGAGCAGAACCATATGCTCCTGCGCCCGGATCAATTCGCGGCCCGCCAGTTCGTTGATACGGCGCAGGAAGCGAGGCCGGTTCTCGGCGAATCGCGAGAAGCTGGCTCTGGAGAACTGGCAAAGCGATACCGCGCCTACCACATCGGCGGAGAACTCATACTGCGGCGAGCCGGCAAGTCCGAGGAAATCGCCGGGCAAGACAAAGCCGATGATCTGCCGGCGGCCATCCGGCAACAGCTTATAGAGACGCAGGACGCCTTCAAGCACGCTGAAGAACGACGTCGCCATGGTCGCCTGCGCAAACACCGTCGTCCCGGGTTCGCACTGGACATGGCGCGACAGGTTCGCCAGCTCCCATACCTCGGTCTTGTCGAGCGCGGCGCAGATCGCAAAGCCCCGCACCGCGCAATCGGTACAGGTTTGCCGATGAGAACCTTCCAAGAGAGAAACCTTCACGCGTCGCTCCGAATGACCGCCGGCAGGCGTCCTTATGCCGCCCGGCGGAGTCAGCGCAGTGTACCGTCCACACCGCCGGGGTGTTGATGCAGATCAATCGCCCCCACCATCGCAAAGCTAATTTCAAAACCGTCGCTCCGCCCAACGCGGAGCTTTTGATAAATGGGGCCGTAATGCTGCAGTCCGCCGCACGCCAGGTTTTCATTGCGATCGTGCTGACGACATCGGCGCTTGCCGCTTCGCCGTCCGAGCAGCGCGGTCGGACGTTCGCGCTCAACAATTGTGCCCGCTGCCACTCCATCGACAAGGTCACCAAAAGCCCGCTCAAGATCGCGCCGCCCTTCCGCACCCTGCACAAGCGTTATCCCGTCGAGAGTCTCGCGGAGGCGTTCGCGGAAGGCATCCAGACCGGACATCCGACGATGCCGGAGTTTCGGCTTGACCCGGACCAGATCCACGACCTGCTGGCCTACCTGAAGACGCTGGAATAGCGCGACGGCGCCTCGCCCGCGAGAGTTGACGCAAATCAACCACGGCATGGCGAGCGCCGATAACAGTTCTTCATGATGCAACAGGGATGAACGAGATGTTCAACACGACCCATCTGAACGACGAACTGCAAGCCCTGAAGATCGATGTGTCGCGCCTCTTCAACACGACAGGTGAAGGCATACGCGACACCGCAAGCGCGAGCGCCGACGCCTTCACCACGCGCATCAAGGAAGCGCTGGAGGCACTGAGCGAGGTCCTGAGCGGTGAAGACACTCAGGTCCGTCAGTTGATTTCGGAACGGCCGATCACCTCGCTTGCCTCCGCCTTTGCGCTGGGCGTGGTCGTCGGCTTCGCAATGCGGAGGTAGCAAAGTGAACACCGAAAATATCGTCAGACAGCTACGCGTACTCTGGCGCACCGACAGGATCATCGCCGATATCCGCCTGCGCCACCTCCTGATCGGCGTTGGCCTGCGGGCCTTCGCGGGCCTGATTGCGGCATTCGGTCTTCTGATGTTCGAACTGTCCGCGTATTTCGCACTGGTCCAGGTCTGGAGCGCGGTCTCGGCCGCGGCGATCCTAGGCGCCGCCAACTTCGCCATCGCGGCGATCCTGTTTGCCCTCGCGCTCCGGCCGCCGTCAGGCCGCGAGCTCGACCTCGCCAGCGAGATCCACGGCGCTTCCGTCGAGGCGCTTCAGGTCGAGGCACGCGCGATGCAGTCGCAAGTCTCCGGACTAGTGCGCAATCCCCTGAACGGAATCCTACCGGTGCTGGTGCCGCTGATCGGCATCATCATCAACAGCCTGAAGAAACCCGCGGCCGGGCACGCCGCGAAGGACCACGCCTGACGCCGCACACCGCGCGATCGAACCGAGTAGAGCAAGATGACAACCGCACCCCAAAAGCCGATCCTCAACACCTCCCTGCCGCCGCAGTTTCGCAAGATCCGCCTCGAGCTCGCGCGCGAGCCTGATCATCCCGAAGGCGATGCCGGCGCCGGCTATGTGATGGTCGCGCCGCTCGACGACGACTACAGGATCGACCAAAAGCTGTGGCGGGCCAACCGCGAGGCGTGCCGGGTGGTCCGGCTCCGGCCCGACGAGGAATACATCCTCGGCCATCTCGTCACCACCAGGGCGGCGGCTGGGTCCTGCATTATGACGGCGCACCCGGCACACCTGATGAGATCGGCTTCCACTTCAAGGACGAGCACTTCGTCGCGGGCGAATACGTCTCGATCGGCGAAGGCGACAAGATGCACACCTATCGCGTCACGATGGTGTCGCGGCTCTGATCCCACCTCGCCCCGCTTGCGGGAAGAGGTCGAAATTCAAGCTACGCTTGAATTTCGGGTGAGGGGGAGCCCTCCACCACCTCATCTCCCTCCGTATACGCGGATACAGCCCCTCACCCCGACCGTCTCCCCGTAAGAACGGAGAAAGGGAGAGGTGGCAGCTTCGATCCCCACCGCCTCTTTCACCTCACAGCGCCCGCTGTGAAGCGACCGTTCACGCGCCTGCCGACATGCCCGAGCTTCGGATGGACTGCAACATCGTGACGCTCATCCCTTGCTCTGCAGCAAACCGCCCGCGAGATGTCGGAAGGCTTCGACAGCCTTTGCAAAGACCGCGCGAGGATCGTCGGCTGCGGCAATCCAGAGCGAGGCGTTGAGCGCCGCTCCGTTGAGCAGCCGGGCGGCAGCTTCCGCATCCATCGACCTGACCGTTCCGTCATCGATGAACGCCTGGATCGTTTGCGTCGTCGTCCGAAGGCATGCAGTCTGGTTAGGCCATTGCGATGGATCGCCAAGCACGGCTGGCCCGTCCAGCAGCATGATGCGCTGAATCTCCGGCTCCAGAGCCATCTCGATATAGGCGATATTCGCCGCTAGAAATCCAAGCCATGGGGTGGTCGCCTGTTCTTGTACGGCGCGCAGCCGTGCCACCATTTCTGCATCGATCTGGTCGATCACGGCCTGCAGCAAACCCTTCTTGTCGCCGAAGTTGTGGTAGAGCGCGCCTCGCGTCAGGCCGGCTTCGGCAGTCAAATCGTCCATCGACGCCGCCGCATAGCCTTTGGCCGCGAAAGCCTTCCGTGCCGCTCGAACAAGCTTGGCCCGAGTTTTCTCCACCATCTGCGCACGTCGTCTCGCGACCACCGCCAGCTCCTAAAAAGACATACGTCACGTATGTGTATTGACATACGGCGCGTATGTTCGGATATAGCGACATACGGGGCGTATATCAACGAGTTCCCGACGGCGCAGAGACGACCTGAAACACCCCAGGCGAAACAACGTCGCGTGGGAGGACTGGCCACGCCTCGTTTGAACAGGAGCAAAGCAATGACCAAACGCGATGCAATCTTTCCTGCCAGTCGGCAGGCGCTCTACGAAATCAACCGCTATTCGGCGGCGATCCGCTCCGGCGGATTTCTGTTCGTCTCGGGCCAGGTTGGCAGCCGCGACGACGGGTCGCCCGAGCCGGACTTCGAAAAGCAGGTGCAGCTTGCCTTCGACAATCTCACGCAAGTGTTGAAGGCCGCCGGTTGCACGTTCGACGACGTCGTCGACGTGACCACCTTCCACACTGACCCGGCCACGCAATGGGAGAAAGTCACGGCCGTTCGACTGAAAGCAATCGGCGAACAGCCCTACCCGAACTGGACCGCGGTAGGCGTGAACTGGCTGGCGGGCTTCGATTTTGAGATCAAGGTCATCGCGCGCCTTCCTCAGGCCGCCTGATCGATTGGCAGCGATCGGCGACAAGATGCACACCTATCGCGTCACGATGGTGTCGCGGCTTTGATAACTCCGTAGCCCGAGTGAAGCGCCAGCTAACCCGGGCCCGCTCGCAACACTGCCACGGCGGCCCCGGGTTACGCGTTCCGCTCCACCGGGCTACGAAGCTGTCACAGCGCCAGCTTGACGTCACAGAGACCGTGCTCGAGAGGATCGGCCTTCACCTCGAAGCCGAATTTCCGGCACATATCGAGCATCACGATGTTCTCGGTCAGCACCTGGCCCGAAATCGCCTTCAGCCCTTCCGATCTCGCGTATTCGATCAGGAGCTGCATCAGCGCCCAGCCGAGCCCCTTTCCCTTCAGATCCGTGCGCAGCAGGATCGCATATTCGCCGCTTTCATAAATCGAGTCGGAATGAATCCGCACCACGCCCAGGATTTCCTGGGTGCTTTCGTCGACCGCCACGAAGGCCATCGCGCGTGCGTAGTCGAGCTGGGTGAGCCGGGCGATGAACTCGTGGGAGAATTCCTTGATCGGCGCGAAGAAGCGCAGCCGCAGGTCCTCAGCCGTGACGTGCCGCAGCAAGTCGTGGATCTGCGGCTCGTCTTCGGGTCGGATCGGCCGCGCGAAGATACGTCGCCCGTCGATCAAGTGTCCGTCACGGTCCGCAAGCTGCCGCTGCCATCGTGACGGATAGGGCCTGACCGCAAAGTTGCTGAGCCCGGGCCCCGCAAATTTGCGCGGCACGATGCCGACCGCAACGCGCGCATCGACCACGAGCACGCCGGCCTCGTCCGCCAGCAGCGGATTGATGTCGAGCTCCCTGATCTCGGGGAGATCCGCCGCCATCTGCGCGAGCTTGACCAGCACGGTCGCCACCGCATCCGGCTTCACCGCCGGCACGTCGCGATAGGCGCGCAGCAGCCGCGACACCCGCGTGCGCTCGATCAATTCGCGCGCCAGCCGCATGTCGAGCGGCGGCAGCGCCAATGCCTTGTCGTTGATGATCTCGACCGCGACGCCGCCGCGGCCGAACACAACCACGGTGCCGAAGGTCGGATCGTCGGCGAGGCCGAGAATGAGCTCGCGCACCTTCGGCCGCACGATCATCGCCTGCACGATGACGCCGGAAACCCGCGCGTCCGGCCGCAGCGCCGTGGCGCGGCCCAGGATCTCGGCGGTGGCCACGCGCACGGCATCAGGCGTGGTCAGATTGAGGATGACGCCGCCGATATCAGACTTGTGCACGATGTCGCGCGACATGATCTTCAGCGCGACCGTCATGCCTTGCGCGAACAGGGTGTTGGCATACTTGACCGCCTCCTCCGCATCGGCCGCGAGATAGGTCTCGACCATCGGGATGTCATAGGCTTCGAACAGCCCTTTTATCTCGATCGGGTTGAGCCACTGGCGTCCGTCCGAGATCGCGGCGGTGACGATCTTGCGCGCCGCCGGAGCGTCAGGCGTAAAGCTCTCCGGCATCGCCGGCGGCACCTGCGTCAGTTCCTCCACGACCTCGCGATGCCGCACCAGGTGCATGAAGCCGCGCACCGCGTCGTCCTCGGTGATGTAGTTCGGAATCCTGTTGCCGCTGAAGAGGTCGCTGATCGCGCCGTTGGCGCCGACCCACACCGCAAGCACCGGCTTGGCCGCCCTGCCCCGCTTCTTGCGGTGCTCGGTCACGATCTTGGTCACGGTCGAGGCAATCTCGTCCGGCGCGGCAATCGCGGTCTGCACATTCATGACCAGGACCGCGTCATTGCCGGGATCGGCGAGCAGCGCCTCGAGCGCCACGGCATAACGTGAAGCCCCGGCATCGCCGACGATGTCGACAGGGTTCGAGCCGGACCAGGTGGGCGGCAGGGCCGCATCGAGCTGCGCGTGAGTGTTTGGCGTGATCGTCGCCGGAATTCCGCCGAGCTCGACCAATCGGTCGATCGCGAGCACGCCGAGGCCGCCGCCATTGGTGAGCAGCGCCAGCCGCTTGCCCGGCGGCGAGGCCACGCGCGCCAGCGTCTCGGCGCAGTCGAACAATTCGCGCAGATCGGAGACCCTGAGCATGCCGGCGCGGCGAAACGCGGCATCATAGACTGCGTCCGAACCGGCAAGCGCGCCGGTATGCGTCGCCGCCGCTTTCGCGCCCTGCGCCATGCGGCCGGACTTGACCACGACCACCGGCTTGATCCTCGCCGCGGCGCGCGCCGCCGACATGAATTTGCGCGCGTCCTTGATCGACTCGACATAGAGCAGGATCGCGTGCGTTGCGCCGTCGAGCGCGAAATAATCCAGGAGATCGGCGATATCGACGTCGAGCTGATCGCCGATCGAGACGATGCCGGAAAATCCGACCACGCGCTGCGCGGCCCAGTCCACCATGCCGGCCGCGATCGCGCCCGATTGCGAGATCAGCGCGAGGTTGCCCGCCGCCGGCAGATGCGTCGAGAAGCTGGCATTGAGACCGACGCTGGGCGCCATGATGCCGATGCAGTTGGGGCCGATCAGCCGCATGCGATGCTTGCGCGCCGCCTGTTCGGTGGCCTCCGCGAGCGACCCCGGGCCGTGGCCCAGTCCGGCGGTGATGATGACGGCGCCGATCGCGCCGCGCTGGCCGGCATCGTCGACGATCCCGGGCACGGCGGCAGCCGGCGCCGTGATCACGACGAGCTCGGGCACGAATGGCAATTCGGCGATGCTGCCGACCGTCGCAACGCCGGCAATCTCGGCATGGCGCGAATTGACCACACCGAACTGGCCCTTGAACTTGCCGCCGGAAATATTCTGCACGATGGCGCGGCCGACCGAGCCCTCGCGCGGGCTGGCTCCGGCGAGCGCGACCGAGCGCGGCGACAGCAGGTGATTCAATCTGTAAGTGGACATGCTCTGCTTCCGGACCTTCGGCCGGCACTGGCCGTATCGAGGTTACGAGGCGATGGCGCTGCGATGCGACACCGTAACCAGCCATGGTGGCCGGCCCATGACGAATAGTTCCTGTTCCGGAGTCGGCCTTGCGTTTGCTCAATTCCGACGGGCCCGAACGCGTTGACCTGCCTCAAACGCCGGGCCTACGGTACGGCTAGGCTGCGACTATCAACCGCATCAAATGGAACAAACCCATGCGCGCCCATCAGATCATGACCCGCCCCGTCATCTCAGTCACGCCTGAAACAACCATCGTCGATGCAGCCAACCTGATGCTGCAGCGGCATATCAGTGGACTACCAGTCGTCGCCGCCGGCAAGCTGGTCGGCGTCATCTCCGAGGGCGACTTCCTGCGCCGCGGCGAGATCGGAACCCAGCGCAAATACGGCCGGTTCCTGAAATTCCTGCTCGGCCCCGGCCCGGCCGCGACCGAGTTCGTTCGCGAGCAGGGCCGCAGGGTCGCCGAGATCATGACCTCGGATCCGATCACGGTCACCGAGGAGACATCGGTCGAGACGATCGTCGCGCTGATGGAGAAGCATCACATCAAGCGCCTGCCGGTCGTTCGCGGTGACGAGATCGTCGGCATCGTGTCGCGGTCCAACCTGCTGCAGGCGGTGGCAAGCCTTGCCCGCGATATCCCCGATCCGACCGCCGACGACGACCACATCCGCGACCGCATCATCGCTGCGCTGGAGAAAGCGGATTGGTGCCCGTTCGGCCTCAGCGTCGTCGTCCGCGACGGCATCGTGCACTTGAGCGGCGTCATCACCGACGAGCGCAGCCGCCAAGCCGTGGTGGTCGCCACCGAAAACGTCGCCGGGGTGAAGAAGGTCCACGACCATCTCTGCTGGGTCGAGCCGATGTCCGGCTTCTATCTGCAGTCACCTGACGACAGGGAGTGGGCGAAGACGGGCTAAAAGCGCCGGCCCTTCGCAGCGTGATGACGGACGGTCGTCACGCTGCATTTCTTTTATGAAAATTGAAATCGGATTCAGCCGGCGCAGTCGCGCAGGGCGCGCATCACGTCTTCGCGAGAAATAATGCCGGCGAGCCGTTCGCCCTCGAGCACCGGTATGCTCCGCAGCCGGTGATTGACCATCAGTTCGAGCACCCGCGTCAACCGCGTCTCCGGCACCACATAGATGAATTCCGACGTCATCACGTCCGCGGTCGTTTTCTGCATCAGATCCTCATAGCGCGGCAGGATGCGCGCCGGCGTGAAGACGAAGCAGGACAAGAGGTCGAATTTGGAGACCATTCCCACCACCTGCGTCCCGTCGACGACGGGATAGGTGTTGAAGTCCTCCTTCTCGAAACGTTCGCACAGTTTGGCCATCGTCATATCGCGCGAGACCGTCTTCGGCTCGCGCGTCATGTAGTCGGCGGCGGTCAGCTCGAGAAATTTGTACAAGGCGAATCCTCTGTCAGCTTCTTCATTTAAGCCAGCCGCCCCGCTGGCATATTGACCGAAGTCAATCACCGAACCTGCCGCGGGTCACGGCGACTGCGGGACGAAGCCCCTCCTCCCCTTGAGCAGGACTGGCCAATCGGACCATAATCTGCCAGACCACTATACGAATCCGCCCCGCGGCGGCGAAGAACCGGAAAAGCGTTTGACTGGCCTCGACCCTCCCCCTTCCGATGACTGCGCCCCCGATCGGCGCTTTCGGCTCGGCGCCGAGGGAGCCGGGATCGGCGGCTGGGATATTGATCTGTCGACCAAGGAGCTCGCCTGGTCGACCACCGCGCGCAGGCTGTTCGGCGTTCCCGATAACGCGCCGATCAGCTACGAGTTCTTCCTCTCGCTGCTCGGGCCCGATGACCGCGAACGCACCGAACAGGCGATGTCACGCGCGGCCGAAAGCGGCGAGCCCTTCGACCTCGCCTACCGGCTGAGCCGGAATGATGACGGCGACCGCTGGGTGCGGCTCCGCGGCAGCCTGACGCGGGACAAGACGTCCGCGCACCTTTCCGGCATCGTGCTCGACATCGATGAGGAAAAGCGGCATGAGGAGGCCCTGCGCACGCGCGAAGGGCACCTGCGGTCGATCCTGGAGACGATCCCCGACGCGATGATCGTCATCGATGGCCGCGGTACCATGCAATTCTTCTCGAGCGCGGCGGAACGACAGTTCGGATATGCCGAGCAGGAGGCGATCGGACAGAATGTCAGCATCTTGATGCCGGAGCCCGACCGCTCTCGCCATGACAGCTACATGGCACGCTACCTTACGACCGGCGAGCGCCACATCATCGGCATCGGCCGCATCGTGACCGGCCAGCGCAAGGACGGCACCACCTTCCCGATGCATCTGTCGATCGGCGAGATGCAGTCCGGCGGTGTGCCCTATTTCACCGGCTTTGTCCGCGATCTCACCGAGCACCAGCAGACCCAGGCGCGGCTGCAGGAATTGCAGTCGGAGCTCGTCCACGTCTCGCGCCTCAGCGCAATGGGCGAGATGGCGTCCGCGCTCGCCCACGAGCTCAACCAGCCGCTCGCCGCCATCAGCAACTACATGAAAGGCTCGCGCCGCCTGCTCGGCGCGAGCGATGACCCGAACCGCGCCAAGATCGAGAACGCGTTGGATCGCGCCGCCGAACAGGCGATCCGCGCCGGGCAGATCATCCGCCGGCTGCGCGACTTCGTTGCCCGCGGCGAGTCGGAAAAGCGCGTCGAACGTCTCTCGAAGATGGTCGAGGAAGCCGGCGCCTTGGGCCTTGCTGGCGCGCGCGAGCAGGACGTGCGGATCCGCTTCAACCTCGATCCGCGATATGATCTGGTGCTGGTCGACCGCGTCCAGGTCCAGCAGGTGCTGGTCAATCTGTTCCGTAATGCGCTGGAGGCGATGGCGCAGTCCGACCGGCGCGAGCTGATCGCCTCGAACCGGCCGGTCGACGAGGACATGATCGAAGTGTCGGTGTTCGACACCGGCCATGGATTTCCTGACGACGTGGAGAAAAACCTGTTCCAGACCTTCTTCACCACCAAGGAAACCGGCATGGGCGTCGGGCTGTCGATCAGCCGCTCGATCATCGAGGCGCATGGCGGGCGGATGTGGGCCGAGTCCAATGACGCGGGCGGCGCGACCTTTCGTTTCACGCTGCCGGCGGTACCGAACGAGAGTTTGACAGATGGCGCGTAGGGGAAATGTCTACGTCATTGACGATGACGACGCGATGCGGGATTCGCTGCAATTCTTGCTCGACTCGGCTGACTTCGACGTGCGCCTGTTCGAATCGGCGCAAGTCTTCCTGGACACGCTCCCCACCATCGAGTTCGGCTGCGTGGTCTCAGATATCCGCATGCCCGGCGTCGACGGCATCGAGCTCTTGAAGCGCGTCAAGGAAAGCCGCGGAGCTTTCCCGGTCATCATCATGACCGGCCATGGCGATGTCCCGCTCGCCGTCGAGGCGATGAAGCTCGGCGCGGTCGACTTCATGGAAAAGCCGTTCGAGGACGACCGGCTGATCGCGATGATTGACGTCGCGCTCCGCCAAGCCGAGGCCGGCGCCCGCGACGAGGCCGCGACCCAGGACGTCGCCGCCCGCATCGCCTCGCTCAGCCCGCGCGAGCGGCAGGTCATGGACGGGCTGGTGGCCGGGCTTTCCAACAAGATGATCGCCCGCGACTACAATATCAGCCCCCGCACCATCGAGGTTTACCGGGCCAATGTGATGACCAAGATGCAGGCGAGCAGCCTTTCGGAATTGGTCCGCCTGGCCATGCGGGCCGGGGCGCTCAAGGATTGAGCTGAATCAAGCCGACCGGCGTCGAGAGGCTTATAAACGGAGGTTGATGGACCGGATGGCCGGCCCGGAAGGCGGATAAAAGCCGTGATGCCCGCACCCACCAGACCCCCTCTTGTCTACGTCGTGGACGACGATACCGACGTGCTCGGCTCGCTGCGTTTCCTCCTGGAAACCGACGGCTTCTATGTCCGCACCTTCCGCAGCGCCGAGGCATTGCTGAACGCCATGACCATGGGCGGCGCCGACTGTTTCGTCATCGACTACAAGATGCCGAACATGAGCGGCATCGACCTCGCCGGGGTTTTGCGCCAGCGCGACGTGGACACGCCGATCATTCTGATCACCGGCTATCCCGATGCGACCATTCCGGCCAAGGCCGCGGCCGCCGGCATCCGCCATGTGCTGCACAAGCCGCATGTCGAGGACAGTCTGTCCACCCGCATCTGGGACGTGATCAAGACGGACCGATCGACCGCTCACGCCCCCTAGCCTCGTAGCCCGGGTGAAGCGCAGCGCAACCCGGGACACCTCCATCCACGTCTACCAGCGGCCCCCGGGTTACGCTGGCGCTCCACCCGGGCTACGGTCCGGCCCACCTACGCAACTTTACTTAGGGGCCAGCCCTTAAGGCATGGAGCGAAATTTCCGAGTTCGCTTGTTCCGCGTACCAAAAGCCATCCGCTGCACAGGAGATGGCTCAATGCTCACCCAGTCGCCCGCCACCGCTTCCCTCAATATCAACCGGCCTGTCCCGGGCGGCCCTGCGCCCACCGAGCCATTTTGCGGCCTGGCCGGACATGCCGGCCTGATCGCGACCGAATTCACCTACCGGAAGGATGAGGAAATCTACGGCGAGGATGAGCCAGCGGAATACGTTTACCAAGTGGTCCGCGGCGCGGTCCGCACCTACAAGCTGCTCTCCGACGGACGGCGCCAGATCGGCGCGTTTCACCTGCCCGGCGACGTCTTCGGGCTCGAGTCCGGCGCCAAGCACCGGCTGGCGGCGGAAGCCATCATCGACACCACGGTGCGTCTGGTGAAGCGCCGCAGCCTGGAACAGGCCGCCGGCACCGACGTCCAGGTCGCCCACAAGCTCTGGACCATGACGGCTGGTGACCTCAAGCACGCCGAAGAGCACATGCTTCTGCTCGGGCGCAAGAGCGCCATGGAGCGGGTCGCCAATTTCCTGCTGGAAATGGATCGCCGCCTTGCTGTCGCCGGCATGGGCATGATGGCGCTGCCGATGTGTCGCCGCGACATCGGGGATTATCTCGGACTGACACTGGAGACGGTCTCCCGCGCGCTGTCGCAACTGAACGACGAAGGCGTGCTCGGCTTCTCCGGCGCGCGCCAGATCGTGCTGCGCAACCGCCAGCGCCTGCGCAACATGGATGTTTGATAGAGGACTCCGGTAGGGTCGTAGCCCGGGTGAAGCGAAGCGCAACCCGGGGCCGCTGGTAGACGTAGATGGAGGTGTTCCGGGTTACGCTTGCGCTCCACCCGGGCTACGCAGTCGTTAACCCGCCCCGAACAAGAGCGGCAGCGCGCGGGGGCCGCGGACGGTGCCTTCCGACCACGCCACCTTGCCGGCCGGATCGAGCCGGAAGTCGGGAATCCGCTTCAGCCATTCCTCGATCGCGACCATCATCTCCATGCGTGCGAGGTTCGAGCCGACGCAGCGATGGATGCCGAGGCCGAAGGCGGCGTGACGATTCTCCTTGCGATCGATCACGACCTTGTCGGCGTCCGCGAACATCGCAGGGTCGCGATTGGCGGCGGGGAAGGACAACAGCACCATGTTGCCGGGCTTGACGGGGCAGCCGCTGACCGTGGTCTCCTTCACCACTTCGCGCGCCATCGTCACCGGGGAATAGGCGCGCAGGAACTCCTCGATCGCAGTCGGCAACAATTCCGGCTGAGCAACCAGCCGCTCGCGATCCGCGGGCGTCTTCGCGAGGTGCCAGAGCGAGGAGCCGATCGCGCTCCAGGTGGTATCGATGCCGGCGACCAGGAGCAGTCGCAGCGAGCCAAGCACATGGGCGTCCGACAACGGCTTGCCGTCCTTGTCGCGCGCGTTCATCAGCGTCGTGATCAGATCGTCGGTCGGCTTGCCCTTGCGTTCGGCGATATGGCCCGCGAAATACGCACTCATCTCGTGGAGCGCGCGCATCAAGATGTCCTGATCCTTGATGCCGAGCTCGAGGATTTCGTGGATCCACTTGATGAAGAGGTCGCCATCCTTCTCGGGTATACCCAGCATATGGGCGATGGCGCGCACCGGAATATGCTTCGTGTAGCGCTCGGCGGCGTCGCATTTTCCGTCATCGATGAACTCGTCGATCAGCTCGTTGCAGATCGCGCGGACCCGGGGCTCGAGCTTCTTCATCGCGTCGGGCGTGAACGGCGGCAGCAGCAACTGCTTGGCCGGCTTATGTTCGGGTGGATCGGAGGTGATCGGCGGCGCCGGCTGCGTGACCTCCGGCCGCACGTCGCGCACAATGATGCGACGAGACGAAAAATGCTCGGTGTCGTAGGCGACCTGCTTTACCGCCTCATAGGTGGTCGGCATATAGCAGCCGAGGAAGCGCTCGGTGTGAACGACCGGCGAGGCCGCACGCAACTGCTCCCAGATCGGAAATGGATTCTCGGTCCAGGCCGGATCGGTGTGGTCGAAATCACGGATCCAGTCGGTCACCGGCGGGTGTTCGGGCATCATGCTGACGGAATCGGACATCGGCAGTTTCCTTCCGCTGTGTTCGTTCAGATCAAGTGTGGATGAAGGTGGCGGTTCGACCGCGCGCCTCACTCCTCGATGACTTCGATCGCGAATTCGGGGCAGTTGGTCTGGGCGAGATAGGCCTTGTCCTCGAGCCCTTCAGGCACACGGCCTTCGCCGTGCTCATGCGCATTGCCGTAGTCGTCGAGGTCGAACAGTTCGGGCGCGAGGGCCTTGCAGCGCGCGTGTCCCTGGCACCTGTCCTGGTCGACGTGAATCTTCAGCTTTCCGGACATGGGCGCTTCCCTCTGCCGCGCGCAGCATCGATGCCCGTGGCTCGATGCGCGGACTGGCGTTTCCTCTGCTTCTCGGCGGACGCGGCTTGCTTCGGCCACGTCTCAAATTAGAGCTATTACATTCGCGGTCCGGTTGTGCTGTCAAGCGAAAAGTTATAGCCTATCACATTAGGATGGGAACACGCCTCGCCCGCAAGCCGCAGAATGCCTATCACCATGGCGATCTCCGCGACGCCCTGGTGCACGCTGCACTGCGGGAAGCGGAACTCGGCGGCCCCGAAGCCATCAGCATCAGCGCCCTCGCCAAGAAGCTCCGCGTCTCGCAGCCCGCACCCTACCGGCATTTCGCCGACCGCGAGGCGCTGCTGACGGCCGTCGCGGCGGAAGCGTTTCGCCAATTCAACACGATGCTGCGCGACGCCATCGACGGACCGTCGAAGCGGACAAAAATCTCGCGCTTCGCGCAAGCCGCCCTCGCCTTCGGCCAGCGCCGCCACGGCATCTACCGCCTGATGTTCGCCTCGCGCGTGATGGCCTGCTCGCCAAAGGACAGCGAGCTGCACAGCGCTGCGATGGAGACATTCGGTCTGCTGCTCGAAGCGCTGGAGTCGCCGGCGGTCGCCCTCCTGCGCGAGCGCCACGCGCTGCAGATCTGGGCCGCGCTGCACGGCGTCGTCATGCTCGCCGAGCAAGGCCTGCTCACCGGCCAGCTCGCCGAAACCACGCGCGAAGAACTGCTCGACGACATGGTCGCGCAGATCAAGCTGAGCCTCACGCTCGCGATCAAGGCGGCGGAAAGAGGCCGCTAGTTTAGAGATATCTCTCCTCGTCATTCCGGGGCGCGCAAAGCGCGAACCCGGAATCCATTAGGCGGCGTACTCTGCGGTTGGATCGATTCCGGGCTCGATGCTAACGCATCGCCCCGGAATGACGGCCTCCGTCATGCGAGCGCACCGAAGCAATCCATGCCTCCGCTTGCCGCGCTATGGATTGCTTCGCTTCGCTCGCAATGACGTCGAGAGAGCATGCCGAGCGCGCAGGTGCCGTAGGGTGGGCAAAGCGGACCACATTCACCGGTGCTCGAACAAGCACAGGCGCAAGCGTGCCCACCGTCACGAGCGCGATGCTTGATGGTGGGCACGCTTCGCTTTGCCCACCCTACGGCACTTCCCTCACCTCGCCGCTTCAAAGCCGCCGAGCACCGCGGTCAGATTGTCGCCGAGGATGTCGGAGAGATAGCCGCCTTCCTGCACGAACACGGTGGGCAGGCCGATCCGCGCGATCGCGGCGCCGATGCGGCGGAATCCTTCCGTGGTGACGGCAAGCCCGGCCAGCGGATCGTGCTCGGAGGCATCGAGACCGAGGGCAATGACAAGCGCGCCGGGCGCGAAGGCCTCGATCGTCTTCTGCGCCGTCGCAAGTGCCGCGAGGTAGCCGTCGTCGCCGGTTCCGATCGGCAGCGGGATGTTGAGATTGGTGCCGAGCCCGGTACCGGCACCGCGTTCATGCGCATAGCCCCAAACGAACGGATAGAAGGCGGCCGGATCGGCATGGATCGACACCGTCAGCACATCACCTCGCTCGTAGAAGATGCCCTGCGTGCCATTGCCGTGATGGACATCGACATCGAGGATCGCGACGCGCTCATGCATCAGCCGCAGATGCGCGGCCGCAACCGCGCTGTTGTTGAGGAAGCAGAAGCCGCCGGCGATATCGCGGTAGGCATGATGACCGGGCGGACGGCACAGCGCGTAGACGGCGTCTTCGCCCTCCAACACCATCTGCGCGGCGGTCGCTGCGACGTCGGTCGCAGCACAAGCGGCGGCCCAGGTGCCCGGCCCGA
Organism: Bradyrhizobium sp. Leo114; assembly: GCF_055229415.2. NCBI lineage: Bacteria > Pseudomonadati > Pseudomonadota > Alphaproteobacteria > Hyphomicrobiales > Nitrobacteraceae > Bradyrhizobium > Bradyrhizobium sp. Leo114. Next base: position 451,702 of record NZ_JBUYEN020000001.1, read on the forward strand.
TCGGCGCAGCGGTGTCCGCCGTGTGCCAGCCGAGCCGGCCGACGATATGGGTCGGATAGGTGGCGGCGTTGCGCACCGGATGGATGTTGGCAATCATCTCGGAACCGGAATCGCCGAGCGCCGACCACGCGTCCCAGGCTTCCGCGAGGAAGCTCAGATATTCGGCGCTGTGCACCCGCGCCCGCGGCCCCTGCCCGAACACGGTCGGCTCGACCAGTTGATGCTTGCCCGCCTTCAGCCCTGCCAGCAGGCGGTCGGCGCGCTCGGGCTGTTCGGTGGTGCGCTTGACGACGCCGCGGACCAGGAAGAATTGCGGATCATGGCTGCGATGCAGTTCGGTATAGACGGCCTTCACGAACAGGCTCCCATCATTGGCGACAGGAACATCCCTTGCATAGAACCGCTGGAATCGCAAAGCGCCCCGGTTGCGAAAAGGATCTCCATGCTGCTGTTCATTCCTTAAGCGCCGACTGCCGAGAGTTTAACCTTGCCCCTCCAGGTCAGACCCGTTGAATCGACAGCGATGACCGCCTCCTTGGCACACGGCTGTGTCATCTCCCGAACGAGCTGAAAGGTTCCGATGCTCGGATTCATCGCGCAACGAATTATGAAGGCGATCGTCGTGCTGCTTGCGATCGTCGTCTTGAACTTCTTCCTGATCCGCCTGGCGCCCGGCGACCCCGCGGTGGTGATGGCCGGCGAAGCCGGCGCCAGCGATCAACTCTTCGTCGCGCAGCTCCGCGAGAAATTCGGGCTCGACCAGCCATTGCCCGTGCAGCTCTATCGATATGTGAAGGGCATCGCCACCCTGGACCTCGGTTTCTCCTTCCGCCAGCAAGCGCCGGTGTCGCAATTAATCCTGGAGCGACTACCGGCAACGCTGCTGCTGACCGGCACGGCGTTTGCGATCTCGCTGCTATCAGGCGTGCTGTTCGGAACCTTGGCAGCGCGCCGCGCAGGCAGTTGGGCCGATACCGCGATCACGATAATGGCGCTGATCTTCTACGCCACGCCGCTGTTCTGGGTGGCGCTGATGGCGATCCTGTTGTTCTCGGTTGCGATGGATTGGCTGCCGAGCTTCGGCTACGAGACGGTGGGCGCCAACTACACCGGTTTCGCTCATGTGCTCGACGTCGGTGCGCACCTGATCCTGCCAGCGATGACGATCGGCCTGTTCTTCATGGCCACATACACCCGCATGACGCGCGCCTCGATGCTGGAGGTGAAGCGGCTCGATTTCGTCAAGACCGCGCACGCCAAGGGCTTGCGTGACGCGGTGATCCAGCGCCGCCACGTCCTGCGCAACGCATTGCTGCCGGTGGTGACACTTGCGGGCCTGCAGGCGGGCACGCTGGTCGGTGGCGCCGTGCTGACCGAGACCGTGTTTGCCTGGCCCGGCATCGGCCGGCTGATGTACGAGGCGCTACTGCAGCGCGACTATAACCTCTTGCTCGGCGTCTTCGTCGTCTGCTCGGCGATGGTGCTGGCGTTCAACCTGATCACCGATCTGATCTACCGCTCGGTCGATCCGCGCATCGAGGTTGCGGCATGAAGCGGTTCTGGAAGCTATTGCTGCGCAATCCCGGCGGATTGATCGGCTCGATCATTCTCCTGATCGCGATCGCGGTCGCGCTGTTCGGGCCGATGATCTTCCCGAATTCACCCTGGCGCATGGTGCAGCGGCCGTTCCTGCCGCCGTTCACGACATCAGGCCTGCCGCTCGGTACCGACGCGCTCGGCCGCGATGTGTTCGCGGGCATCATCTATGGCGCCCGTGTCTCGCTATTGGTCGGTCTGGTCTCGACGCTCGCTGCGCTTGCCGTCGGTATTCCTGTCGGCGCCCTCGCCGGCTATTTCGGCGGCCGGATCGGCGATGCCCTGATGCGCTTCACCGAATTCTTCCAGACCGTGCCCAGCTTCGCGCTCGCGATCGTGCTGGTTGCGATCATGCAACCATCGATCGTCTCGATCGTGCTGGCGATCGCGATCGTAAGCTGGCCGCCGGTGGCGCGGCTGGTGCGCGGCGAAGTGCTGTCGCTGCGCACCCGCGAATATGTGCAGGCCGCGATCGTCACCGGCCAGACCCATAGCTGGATCATCTGGCGCGAGATCCTGCCGAACGCGCTTTCGCCCGTCATCGTGCTGGCCTCGCTGATGGTGGCGACCGCAATCCTCCTCGAATCCTCGCTCTCCTTCCTCGGCCTCGGCGATCCCAATTTGATGTCATGGGGCTACATGGTTGGCGCCGGCCGCACCGTGATCCGGCAGGCCTGGTGGATCACGGTGTTTCCCGGCATCGCCATCCTGGTTTCGGTGCTGGCGCTGAACCTGATCGGCGAAGGCCTCAACGACGCGCTCAATCCGCGCCTCAACAAGGATGGGCGCTGAGCAATGTCCGAGAGCAAAGCCGTCGTCGTCATCAAGGACCTCAAGCTAGCACTGCCGCCCGGCGCCGACCGCGCCTACGCTGTCGACGGCGTGTCGCTTGATCTCGTCCCCGGCAAGATCCTTTGCGTGGTCGGCGAGTCCGGCTCCGGCAAATCGATGTGCGCCCACGCGTTGATGGGCCTCCTTCCCGACACGATCGGCCGCGAGGCCGGCGAGATCCTGTTCGAGAGGCAGAACCTGCTGCGGCTCGACGACGACCAATGGCTCGGCCTGCGCGGCCGGCACATCGCCATGGTGTTCCAGGAGCCGATGACGGCGCTCAATCCGTTGATGCGGATCGGCGATCAGATCGCCGAGATGTTCGAAGCGCACAATCTGCTGACGCCGAAGGAGCGCCGGCGGAAGGCGCTCAATCTCTTGCGCGAGGTCGGCCTGCCTGATCCCGAACGCACCGTGCGCGCCTATCCGCACCAATTGTCCGGCGGCCAGCGCCAGCGCGCGATGATCGCGATGGCGCTCGCGCTCGAGCCGGCGGTGCTGGTCGCGGACGAACCGACCACCGCGCTCGACGTCACCACGCAGGCGCAGATTTTGAAACTGATCCGCGACCTGCAGCGCCGCCGCAACATGGCGGTGATGTTCATCACCCATGATTTCGGCGTCGTCGCCGATATCGCCGACCGCGTGGTCGTGCTTCAGCACGGCAAGGTGGTCGAACAGGGCTCGGCCGATGCCGTGCTGCAACGTCCGCAGCATCCCTACGCACGCGCACTGCTCGCCGCAGTGCCATCGATGGAACCTCCGCAACGCGCTCCCCTCGTCGACCGTCCCAAGGCGGTCGAGGTGATCGGCCTCGACAAGACCTATGTCTCCGGTGGCGGCTGGTTCCAGCCGGAGCGCCGCGTGCAGGCAGCCAAAGCCGTCAACTTCAACATCCTGCAGGGCGAGACGCTCGGCCTGGTCGGGGAATCCGGTTCCGGAAAATCCTCGGTCGCGCGCCTTGTCATGCGCCTGATCGAACCGGACCAGGGCACGGTCCGCCTCGGCGATACCGACTTCACCGCGATCGGCGGCAAGGAGCTGCGCAAGGAGCGGAGCCGCATCCAGATGATCTTCCAGGATCCCTTTGCCTCGCTCAATCCGCGCCGCAAGGTCGGCAACATCATCGCGGATGGGCCGATCGCGCATGGTACCGATCCTGACGTGGCGCGGCAGCGCGCTCGCGACCTGCTCGGCATGGTCGGCCTCAACGCCAATGCGATGGACCGTTTTCCGCACGAATTCTCCGGCGGCCAGCGCCAGCGCATCGGCATCGCCCGCGCGCTGGCGCTCGAGCCCGAAATCCTGGTCGCGGACGAAGCGGTCTCCGCGCTCGATGTCTCCGTGCAGGCGCAGGTTCTCAATCTGCTCGAAGACCTCAAGGCGCGGCTTGGATTATCAATGCTGTTCATCACCCACGATCTGCGCGTCGCCGCGCAAATCTGCGACCGCATCGCAGTGATGCAACGGGGCGAGATCGTGGAGCTCAGGCCTGCGGCCGCGCTGTTCGCGGCGCCCGAGCATCCCTACACGCGCGAGCTGCTCGCCGCCGTGCCCGGCCGGACATCATCGAGCGAGGAGCCTGCCCGTCCTTATGCCACCGCGTGATAGTCCGGTGCTGAAGCAAGGAAGCGCGCATAGGCATCGGCATCCGGCGGCGTGAATTTTTCGGCGAGCGGATTGCGCCGGCGGACGGTCGTACCGATGTCCGCCAGCAGCTCGTCGAAATGACGGTAATGATACGGCGCAACGCAAAGCCCACCATAGACGCCCGCTGCCGGCCGTTCGACACGTTTGAAGTGAAGCATCATGGCGATGTTCTCCTTCATCTCCGCGGCAGTCGGCTGGCGCGCAAGCTGGCCGTCGGCGTAGCGCACCAGCCAGTTGGCGGCCAGCTCGGCGCAAAGCACCGTGGCGAAGCTGGAATTGAATCCGACGAACCCCATATCCGGCAGATCCGGATTGGCGATCAGGCGATAGAGCCGATACTGCCCATCGGGTTCGACTAGCCTGCTGCGGTAGCTCTCGGGCAGGAACGGGACGCCAAGCTTGTAGCCGATCGCAAGCACCGCCACATCCGCCGCCACCCGCTCGCCCCCGCTCATCACGATGCTGTCGCCATCATAGTGATCGAAGGTGCCGCGGATCGCCTTGATGCGGCCATCGGCCACCATCGGATAGAAGCCGGGCGTTGCAATCGGCACCGAGCAATTGACACCGTCCTCGATCGGCTGCTTCGGCACCATGTCGCATTGCTTCAGCTTGAGCTGGACCTTCAGAAGGCTCTCGAGCCCGCGCCAGTTCGCCCACACCAGCGGCCTGGCCAGCCCATGCGCGAGCCGCGACAGCGGGCCGATGCCCCAGCCCGGGAACATCTCTTCCTGGGCGCGGATATAGAGGATGCGCTTGAAGTTGACCAAGCCGCCGACGAAATAGGGAATGCGCCACACCGGCTCGCGATAGACGATGGTGACTTCGGCAGCGCCCGAGTTGACAGCGTTGACAGCAATGTCGGTCGCCGATTTCGAGCCGCCGAGCACCACCATCCTACGCCCCTTGGCCATTGCCGCGTCGTTATATTGCGAAGAGTGCAGGACCTTGCCGCCCTGCGCCTTGAACGCATCCTCGCCGGAAAGGCTGAGGGTTTGCGGCTCGTTGAACTGGCCGGTGCAGACTGCGACGAAGTCAAAACCCTCATTGCTCACGCTGCCGTCCCTGGTGCGAAGTGTGAGGGTCCAGCCCGGCTTGCCATCGGCGCGGCGATCCATCGCCACGACAGTGATGTTGAAGCGCAGGGCATCGTCGAGTCCATGCTCGTGCGCGTAGTCGCGCAAATATGCGTAGACCTGCGGTCCCTTCGGCCACTCCGGATAGGAGTTCGGCATCGCCTTGTCGGTGTAGCGATAGAGATCCTTCGGGCTCTGGGTCTGGACCTCGGGATAGGACCGCGCCGGCTCCCAGACGCCGCCGAGATCGCCGCTGCGCTCGACGATGGTCACCCTGTGTCCTTGTTCGGAAAACGCCTTGGCTGCGGCGAGCCCGGAAACGCCGGCGCCGATGATGCAAACATGCTTCTGCTTGACCATGTGGATGCTCCGGAAAATCACCATCCCGTTCGAGTGTACGCGCACGCCATTGTCATCGCCGGACACGATCCCGGCAATTCCACTGCCTCCGCTGCTGGACCCGTTACCGGGACAAGGTCAGTCGTTGGCTTCCGGCGGCAGAAAATTCACCTCGTGCTCGGCGGAAATGCGCACCACCTCGGCCGGATCCTGCAGATTGTGCAGTTTGTCGAACAGCGCCTCGAGCTTCTGCATCGGCGAGACCCAGAACAGAGCGCGCGCCGGCTTGTCCGACTTGTTGAAATAGCCGTGGGGGATGCCGCGTGGCATGCGCACGAGGTCGCCGGCCTCCGCCTTCACCCAGACGCCGTCCAGCTTGAGGTCGAGCGTGCCCTCCTGCACCAGGATGAACTCGTCCTGGGTCGGATGGATGTGCACCGGCACGTACTGGCCGGGATCGCTGTTGGTCTCGAATGCGAAGGTCGAGTCGGTGACCGCCTTGGGAAAATAGACCTGGCCCAGAATATTCCAGGTCTTGCCGCCGTAACCCGTGCCGTTCCGCGTAATGCCTTTCTCGAGCGCTCCCATTCCGCCACCTCCCTGTCTGGACTGCACCGCGCCCGTGAGGCTGTCGTCGGAGTGGCAGCTTGTCTAGCCGATAAACGAATCCCGCGGCCCCGACGCTCATGTTGCGCTGCAGGAAGAGCTGCCGTAGCCCAAGCGCACGGCAAGGGCCCGCATAACGATCGGGCACGCTGCGCGCCGAAACCGCGTTTCCCCGCACCGAGAGATGCATTAGGCTCCCGATATTTTAAACCTCAAGCAACTCCGCGGCGGTTGCGATGAATGCAGGTGCCTTGGCCAACATGCGGCTTGCGGATTTCGCCCGCGTCTCGACCGCCAGTGTCGATGACGCCGCCGAGGCGATCGGACGGATTTTCTGCCCGCATGAATTGAAGCCGATCGGCCATTTCGAGAACGACTTCAGCGCCCAGCACAACTGCGCAGCCTTCGACGGGTTTTCGGTGAACTATGTCGCCTATGGCGGATCGGTCTCGATCGATCCCGGCTGTCTCGATCGGTTTTTCCTGTTGCAGATCCCGCTGCATGGTTGCGCGGAGATACGGACAGCGGCGCGCGAGGTCTTGACTGCGCGTGGCGCTGCGGCATCGCTGCTGTCGCCGACCATGCCGACGCAGATGACGTGGCGACAGGATTGCGCCCAGCTCATCCTGCTGCTCGACCGAAAGCTGGTGGAACATCGCGCGGCTGCGCTGGCAGGCACCGCAGCGAGAGCGGTGGAGTTCGATCCATCGGTCGACCTCACCACACAGTTTGGACATGCGCTTCAAGCAGGAATCTGCGATCTCGTCGATCTCGCCGAGCATCTTGGTCCGACAAAGCGCCTGTCACCGCTGGCAGCAACCGATCGGCGGGAACGATTGCTGAGCGCGCTGCTCAACGGCCAGCATCATAGTTTGAGCCGGGCGATCGCCGTCTTCGAAGGCCGCGTCGAGACACAGCCGGCAGCGCTGAAGCGGGCACGCGCCTGGCTCGAGGCCCAGGCCGATGAGCCGCTCGATCTCATGCAGCTTGCCGATGCCGCGGGCATCGGCATTCGCGCATTACAGCTCGGCTTTCGCCGTCATTTCGGGACGACCGTTTCAGCGATGCTGCAGGACATCCGGCTCGCCCGGCTCAATACCCGGCTGAAAGACGCGCGGCCGGACGAGCGCGTCGTCGACATCGCCTTCGATCTTGGCTTCACCCATCTGAGCCGGATGGCAAGTGCTTATCGCGCAAAGTTCGGCGAGAGTCCTTCGGCGACGTTGCGGCGCCTGAGCTGACCTCAACCGAGCGAATGACTATGCGGGAAAATCTGCCGAGTCGATCCGAATGCGGTCAGCGTGCAGCGACCAGTCACATAGCGCCTGCGCCTCGCAGAATTTCTGCTTGGCCATTTCCGCGGCTTGACCTTCGTTCGAGGCATTAACCTCCAGCGAACTCTGGCAAACCTCCCGTTCGCGACCATTGTCACCAAGCACGTCCTTCATGAAGCTAACGACAAATCGGGACATGGGAGCCTCCTGCTACACGGGTAGCGTCGGAATTTGGATACTAGCATCCTGGAAAAAAGATTTGAGGGAAATCAAGCCCGATGGCCGCCAATCGTGCCGCGATCCTGCGCGCCGGCGAACGGCACGCCGGCAACCTCGATCCGGCGCGGTTCCACGTCTTCCGCTGCCTGTGCATTCGGCAGTGGATTTGACCAAAATCAGCATGGCCCTATTTCGGCGCAAACCCGAACGCCCTCTCAAACCGCCTGGCGTAAACCGGCCAGACTTCGGGATTGATGATCCGCGGCGGCCGCCTGCCGTCGAGCGCGTCCAGGACCTGTTCGGCGGCGATCCGGCCCATGTTCTCGCGCGCCTCCACGGTGACGCCGGCCGTATGCGGACTGGCAAGCACATTGTCGAACTGCAGCAGCGGATGCTCCGGCGGCGGTGGTTCCTTGGCCCAGACGTCAAGGCCGGCACCGGCGATGCGCTTGTTGCGCAGCGCGTCCTCCAGCGCGTCCTCGTCGTGGATGAAGCCGCGCGCGGTGGTGATGAAGAACGCGTGCGGCTGCATCAGCGCGAATTCGCGCCCGCCGATCATGCCGCGGCTTTCCTTCGTCAGCGGGCAGCTGATCGAGACATAGTCGGCACGGCGCAGCAGCTCGTCCAGTTCGACCTTCTCGCCGCCCCGCTTGCCCATCTCCTCGGCGGTCAGATAGGGATCGTAGGCGATCACCTTCATGTGCAGGAGCCCCCTGCAGAGCTCGGCGATCCGGCGGCCGACATTGCCGAGACCGATGATGCCGATGGTCTTGCCCTGCGCCTCGTTGCCGATCAGCGCGTTGCGGTTGACGTCCCGCTGGCGCCGCAGCACGCGGTCGGATTCGATGATCCGCTTCGACAAAGTGAGCAGCATCCCCAGCGCGTGCTCGGCGACGGAATTGGCGTTGCCGCCGGATTGATTGACCACCAGCACGCCCGCCGCGGTGCAGGCGTCGACGTCGACGGGATCGAAACCCGCCCCGTTGGAGGAGACGATCAGGAGGTTCGGCGTACGGCGGAGCAGATCCTGGTCGACATGGAAGTGCCTGGCCAGCTCGTCGCGCGCCGCGCCGATCTGGTAGGCATGCGCCGCTTCGAGGATGGGTGCCGCGACCTCATCGGGGCTCTCATTCTCCAGCCGGTCCAGCCGCACGTCGGGGCGGCCCTTGAGGATTTCCGCATAGATGTTGTGGGCGAGATATTTGACGTAGAAGACGCGCTTGTTGTTGACGGTCATGTCCTTCTGCAACTTTCAGTTCGGGTCCTGGAATATGAAGGGGCCTGGCTGGAAACGGCCGTGGAGGACATAACCGCCGCAATGGCGGCCCGCCTGAACCGGGTGGCCATGACATTCCTCCCACTGCTCTCGTCTTATTGTCGTTGCCGTCTGTATCGCACGGCGGACCGGTGTCCGCACCAGCGGAAACCGCAGGTCACGTTGCGACTGCGACATGTTGACAATCGCGCCGGTCGGGTGAAGTTTTGCCGCAAGAAAGCGGCCGCAGCGTCGCGGGATGTGAGGGAGAGCAAGGATGGCGCTCGCGGAGGATGAAAGCTCGCTCAAGACCGCAGCCGAGAAGAGCTGGCACGGCATCGTGCTGCAGACGCTCAAGCGAAACGAGGTTCGCCTCGTGCCCTATGTGCCGGACCGCGTGCTGACGCCGCTGATCAAGAACCTGCACGCCGACCCCTTCTTCACGACGTTTCCCACCGCGCGCGAGGAGGAAGCGGTCGGAATCGTCTCCGGTGCCTGGATGGGCGGCGTGCGCGGTGCGGTGCTGATGCAGACCTCCGGTTTTGCGACGCTTGCGAATGCCCTCGCCTCGCTCGCGATCCCCTACCAGATCCCAGTGATCATGTTCGTCTCCGAGCGCGGCACGCTCGGCGAATTCAACTATGGTCAGGCGCTGGTCTGCCGCACCATGCGGCCGGTGCTCGACTCGCTTGCGATGGAGCATCACACGGCAACCCGGCTCGACGAGTTCGAGTTCATCGTCGACCGCTCGATCAAGCAGGCCGTCACCACGCAGGCGCCGGTGGCGCTGATCCTCTCGCCGCTGCTCACCGGCGGCAAGGTCTTTGACAAGTGAGCGGTCCCATGAACACGCCAAGCAAGACGACTACCCGCAACACCAAGGTGATGAACCGGTTCGATCTCACCTCGCGCCTTGTGGAAAAGCTGAGGAACGAAGAGGCTGTGGTCGGCGGCATCGGCAACACCAATTTCGACCTATGGGCCGCCGGCCATCGGCCGCAGAACTTTTATATGCTGGGAAGCATGGGGCTCGCATTTCCGATCGCGCTAGGGGTGGCGCTCGCGCAACCCGAGCGGCGCGTGTTCGCGCTGGAGGGAGACGGCTCGCTCCTGATGCAGCTCGGCTCTCTCTCGACGATCGCCACGCTGGCGCCGAAGAACCTCACCATGGTCGTGATGGACAACGGCATCTACCAGATCACCGGCGCGCAGCCGACGCCGGCAGCGGCGGCCTCCGATCTTGTCGCCATCGCGGTGGCGAGCGGTCTTCCGAACAGCTTCTGGGCCGCCGATGAGGATGACTTCGAGCGCCTGATCGATCAGTCGCTCGCCTCGGACGGACCGACATTGATCGGCGTGCGCATCGACGACAAGCCCGGCACCGGCGCGACCCGCCGCGATCCCGTGCAGATCAGGGAAAGCTTCATGCTCGGCCTCGGCGTGCGGCAGCCGTTGTAGAGGCACAACGCGATCCTCGCAGGCGAAGCGCCCGCGAGGATCAAGGTGCGTGTGTGTCGGTCTTCATTAGTCGATGATCTTGACCACCCTGCGGGTACGCGGCTCGACGATCACCCGGCGTTCATTGACGATGGCGTAGCGATACTCCGTATGCCTCGGCACCGTACGCAATTCGACGGTGGACGGCAGCGGCTCGCCGACCACGACGCGCTCGCGCACCACCACGGACGGCTCGTCCCGCGGGATCGAGGTGATCACGGCATTCGGAATTTCCAATCCGGCGCCGACCGCAGCCCCCACGGTGCCGCCGACAATCTCGCCCACGGGACCTGCGATTTCGCCGCCCGCGCGGGCGCCATTCGCCGCGCCTTCCACCGTGGTGGATTGCGCGAACGCCACGCCAGACGCGAGCAGCGACGCGGCAATGACAGAGATGGCAACACGCTTCGTCATCATTCTCCTCCAGTGAAATTGACGATGCGCCTTCAACCATCCTGCACGATAGTTGTTCCGGTTCCATGATGGCGGACGCGGAGAACCGATGTGGCATTCGGCGGTTCCCGCCGCGCGTATCAGGCCGCGCCGATCTCGTGATCTCCCATCAGTTCGAGCGCCCGCACCATCGCCGAATGATCCCACGCCTTGCCGCCGTGCGCGGTGCAGGAACTGAACAGTTGCTGCGCAATCGCCGTGCTCGGCAGCGAAAGTCCAAGCGCGCGAGCGCCTTCGAGCGCAAGGTTGAGATCCTTCTGATGCAATTCGATACGAAAGCCCGGATCGAAATTGCGCTTCACCATGCGATCACCATGCACTTCCAGAATCCGCGACGACGCGAAGCCGCCCATCAGCGCTTGCCGCACCAGCGCGGGGTCGGCACCGGCTTTCGAAGCAAACAGCAGGGCTTCACCGACCGCCTCGATCGTCAGCGCAACGATGATCTGGTTGGCGACCTTGGTGGTCTGTCCGTCACCGTTGCCGCCGACCCGCGTGATGTTCTTGCCCATCTTCTCGAACACCGGCTTCATCGTGTTGAACGCAGCCTCCGGCCCGCCCACCATGATGGTCAGGCTCGCCGCCTTGGCGCCAACCTCGCCACCGGACACCGGCGCATCGAGATAGTCTGCGCCGAGCGCCTCGATCTTCTTCGCGAATTCCTTCGTCGCAAGCGGCGAGATCGAGCTCATGTCGACGACGATTTTGCCTTTCGACAGTCCTTCGGCGACCCCGCCGGGACCGAACAGCACCGCCTCCACATGCGGCGTATCCGGCACCATGATGATGACGGCTTCCGCTTCCTGGGCGACGTCCCTGCCCGATTTGCAGACGACACCGCCGCCCGAGACCAGCTCCGGCGGGATCGGCCCGACGTCATGCAGAAACAGGCGATGGCCGGCTTCTTGAAGGTGACCCGCCATCGGACGTCCCATGGTGCCGAGTCCGATGAATCCAATCTTTGCCATTGCGATATTCCCCCTCCAAATCAGGTGACGAGCGTGAGCGCCGCGTGCCAGCCGAGGCCGTCAACGGTCGTCGTCCGCGGCTTGTATTCGCATCCGACCCAGCCGCGATAACCAATCGCGTCGAGATGACGGAACAGGAAGGGGTAGTTGATCTCACCGGTGCCCGGCTCGTTGCGGCCGGGATTGTCAGCGAGCTGAATATGCGCGATGCGCGCCAGGTGTTTTTGCACGGTACGGCCGATGTCACCCTCCATCACCTGCATGTGGTAGATATCATACTGGATGAAGAGATTGCTCGAGCCCACGTCGGCGATGAGCTGCGCCGCCTGCTCGGTGCGGTTCAGGAAGAAGCCGGGGATATCGAGCGTGTTGATCGGCTCGACCAGGAGCTTGATTTGCTCCTTGGCGAGCGCGTTGGCGGCAAAGCGCAGATTCTTGACCAGCACCTCGTTCAATTCGAGCGGATCGGCGTCGCGTGGTGCGATACCGACCAGGCAGTTCAATTGCCGGCAATCGAGCGCCTTGGCGTAATCAATGGCGCGGAAGACACCATCGCGGAACTCCTCGACACGATCGGAAAAGATCGCGATGCCGCGCTCGCCTGTCGCCCAATCGCCGGCGGGGAGATTGTGCAGGACCTGGATCAACCCGTGCTTATCAAGCTGCTCGCGCAGCTCGGCTCTATCGAAGTCATAGGGGAGCAGATATTCGACGCCATTAAAACCGGCGGCTTTGGCGGCGGCGAAGCGCTCCAGGAACGGCAATTCCCCGAACAGCATCGTGAGATTGGCAGCAAATTTCGGCACAATCAAACTCCTTACTCGGCCGGCAACAATTTGCCGGGCTGACGTGCGTCAACGCGCGGCGGCACCTCGTCCAGCGGCAGATCGAGCAGTTCCTCGAATTCCACGACGTTGTCGATCTCGGTGCCCATCGAGATATTGGTGACGCGCTCCAGGATGAACTCCACCACCACCGGCACGCGATACTTCGCCATCCATTCGCGCGCGGTTGCGAACGCCGCCTGCGCATCGTTCGGATCGGTGACTCGGATCGCCTTGCAGCCGAGGCCTTCGGCGACCGCGACATGGTCGACGCCGTAAGAGCCGATCTCCGGCGCGTTGATGTTCTCGAACGACAATTGCACCTGGTAGTCCATCTCGAAGCCTCGCTGCGCCTGGCGGATCAGGCCGAGATAGGAATTGTTCACGACGACATGGATGTACGGCAATTTGAATTGCGCGCCGACCGCGAGCTCCTCGATCAGGAACTGGAAATCATAATCGCCCGAGAGCGCGACGATCTCGCGCTCCGGATCAGCGGCGCGCACGCCGAGCGCGGCAGGCAGTGTCCAGCCCAGAGGCCCAGCTTGCCCGGCATTGATCCAGTTGCGCGGATGATAGACGCGCAGGAATTGCGCGCCGGCGATCTGCGATAGTCCGATCACCGTGACGTAGCAGGTGTCGCGGCCGAAGGTGCGGTTCATCTCCTGATAAACGCGCTGCGGCTTGATCGGCAGATCGTCGAAGTGGCTCCTGCGCAGCATCGTGCGCTTGCGGTCCTGGCATGAGGCCGGCCACGCCTGCCGCTCGCGGAGCTTTCCGGCTTTCCGCCATTCCTTCGCAACACTGACGAATAGCTCAAGCGCTGCCTTGGCGTCGGAGACGATGCCAAGGTCCGGATTGAACACGCGGCCGATCTGGGTCGGCTCGATGTCGACATGCACGAAGGTGCGGCCCTTGGTGTAAGTTTCGATCGAGCCGGTGTGCCGGTTGGCCCAGCGGTTGCCGATGCCCAGCACGAAATCCGATTGCAGCATGGTGGCATTGCCGTAGCGGTGGCTGGTCTGCAGCCCGACCATCCCGGCCATCAAGACGTGATCGTCGGGAATTGCGCCCCAGCCCATCAGCGTCGGCACCACCGGCACGTTAATGGTCTCCGCGAAGTTCACCAGCAGTTCGGATGCATCGGCATTGATGACGCCGCCACCGGCCACGATCAGCGGCCGCTCGGCCACGTTCAACATTTCGAGCGCGCGCTCGATCTGCGCGCGCGTCGCGGTCGGCTTGTAGACCGGCAGCGGCGCATAGGTCTCATCGTCGAATTCGATCTCGGCGAGTTGCACGTCGAGCGGCAGATCGATCAGCACAGGACCCGGACGCCCCGAGCGCATCAGGTGAAACGCCTGGCTGAACACGCGGGGTACAAGGCCGGGCTCGCGCACTGTGACCGCCCATTTTGTCACCGGCTTGGCGATCGACTCGATGTCGATGGCCTGGAAATCCTCCTTGTAGAGCCGCGCCCGCGGCGCCTGCCCGGTGATGCAGAGGATCGGAATGGAATCGGCGATCGCCGAATAGAGCCCGGTGATCATATCGGTGCCCGCCGGCCCCGACGTGCCAATGCAGACGCCGATATTGCCGCATTTGGCGCGGGTATAGCCCTCCGCCATGTGGGAGGCGCCCTCGACGTGGCGCGCAAGGATATGCCGGATCGAGCCGCGCTTCTTCAGCGCCGAATAGAGCGGATTGATCGCCGCGCCGGGAACACCGAACGCGCAATTGACCCCTTCCTTTTCCAGAATACGCACCGCCGCATCGACCGCCCGCATCTTCGCCATCTCGCGCCTCGCTGATATTGCATCGGCGCGATGATCACGCGAGCGATTGACGATCTCAACGACGCTGATTTTGTTTCCCACGATACGGAATGAACGGTGAAAAACCGCGCCAGATCAAACGATTGGATCGCCGATGGAATGAAAGCATGCGACAGCAGCGGAAAGACGGATCGTTTCACTCGCAATGACGATAGCCAAACTTGAGCTGGATCAAACCCAACTAAACCCAAGTAGGCTAGTAAGATTTACCCGAAGACCGCAGGCGGCGGCATGATATGATCATCAGTTGCCTGTGGTGGTTGATGATTGCCAGCCTTACCGCTGGGTTTGCTGGCGCAGCTCGGGCTGGAGATTCGACATCGGCAAGTCAGAATTTGAGTCTTCGTGCGCGAGCTGTCATGGTGCGGATGGAAAGGGCAAAGGACCTGTCAGCGAGCAGCTCAAGGTACCGCCTTCCGATTTGACGATGTTGGCCAAGAACAACAACGGGGTCTTTCCCACGAACGCTGTTTATCAAACCATATATGGATCGAAAACAGTTCCCGCTCACGGCACTCGCGAAATGCCAATTTGGGGGAACGATTCAATCCCATTGTCAACTTGCCTCACTATGTTGATTCATCTTACTGGAAGATGGCCGGGCCGGGCGAAGCCCGGATGTCGTCGTACGCACACGCATCCTCGCTGTTATCGATTATCTGAGCCGTATTCAGCAAAAGTAGCAACCGACGAGCATCAGATTACTTGCTCCCGGCCGGGAGCTCGTTCGTTCGACGACGGTGATTTAAGAGCGCTGAAGTCAAACTCAAAAGCGAATACCGCCTTCCAACCACCGCATCTATTCGCTTCGCTGGCCCCCGTTCTTGATAGCGAGCGAGGTTTCGCACCATTTGGCGATGCGCAGCAGCTTCAGGTTTTCGCCGAATGGCGCGACAAGCTGGATGCCCATGGGCAGGCCGTTCGGCCCGATGCCAGCGGGCAATGCGATCGCCGGAACCCCGAGAGTTGTCCAAGGCACGCACACGCCAGGGTCGCCGGTATCAGACAATCCTTCCGGCGCTTCGCCAGTTGCTGCGGTCGTGAGAACAGCGTCAAAACCTGCGAGCGCGCGGGTAAAGTCGGCGCGCAGCGCAAGCTGCTTGGCGCGGGCGGAAATATACTCGGTCGCGGAAATCGGCGCGCCGCGTTCGACAAGGGCGTGAAGCCGGGCGCTGGTCTTGTCCGAGAAACGTGTGACCAGATCACCGAAATTCGCCGCCCCCTCCGCGCCGCAGAGCGTAGCGGAGAGCGCCGGCAGTTGCTCGAACTCCGCAGGCAACGCAAACGGCTCGACGATCGCTCCGGCATCTCTGAAGAGAATGGCGACTTGCGCGAGCAACGTGCTTTGGCTTTCGTCCAAGGGCGGCGTTGCCGCCGGACGAAGCCACGCTATCCGCGGCGCGGGAAAAGGATCGGCGCCTTCAGGAGAAATCTGGAACGGCGCCTGCGGAGAAGCACCGGGGCCGCCCGCCAGCAGCGCCAACAGATACGCGGCGTCATCCACACTGCGGGCGAACAGGCCGAGGTGGTCCAGGGACTGAGAGAGCGGATGGACGCCCTTCAGGCTGATGGTGCCAAAGCTGGGTTTTAATCCCACCACACCACAATAGGCGGCAGGTCGCAGGATCGAACCCAGCGTCTGCGTGCCCAGCGCCGCTTGCACCGAGCCGCTTGCAACGGCTGCCGCAGAGCCGGACGATGAACCGCCGGGCGTATGCCTTGGATTCCACGGGTTGCGGGTGGGGCCGGGTTCGCGCCACGCGAATTCGGTGGTGACCGTCTTGCCGAGAACTGTTGCCGAGAGATCTTTCAGGCGGCTGACCACCCAGGCATCCTCATTCGGCTGGTGATCCGCATACACCGGCGAGCCATAGGTGGTCGGCATATCGGCCGTGTCTATGAGATCTTTCACGCCTATTGCCACGCCTGCAAGTGGTCCATTCCCGCTGAAACGATCGGCGGTTTGGACGGCAAATAAGTGAAGGCGCGAAGATCGGGTTCGACAGCCGCGGCGCGCGCGTGGCTGACCGCAATCAGGTTCTGCGCTTGTGCCGAGCCCCCCGCGATCATGCGGACGATTTCGACGACCCCACAGTGGTCTTGCGCGAAGTTCATTTCCGGATGGACCTGTAACCGAGGTGAGAAAGGTCTAAAGGCAAACGGCTCCGGGGTCAGCCCGAAGCCGCGGCGACGAAGATCAGCAAAAGCTCAGTTCGTGGATATCGCCTTTTCGATATAGGTTCTTGGAACAAAGGTCTTGTAGTCAGGCTGGGCGGCGAGATTGCCGAGCGCGATCTGCGTCTCGAGCGCAAGCTTCAGCGCGTCGGGCGTGATATCGACACTGGTGGGGTAAACGTTGTCGGCAAGCATGCGCTTCACCGCCGCTTCCACCACGGCAGGCTCAAGATTCGGGAATTCCTTCTGAGCGATTTCCACCGTGCGCGCCTCGTTCTTGTGCATGAAACGCACCGCCATTTCGAGGCCATTGGTCAGCCGCTGGGCAAGGTCCGGATCGACATCGTTGCGCGCGGTGATGGTAGAGAAGGCATAGGCGCCGTACAGTTTCGGGAAGCCGACCACCACCTTCATGCCCTTGGCCACCACCTGGTCGAGACCGGGCCCGTACATGACCGCCACTTTGGCCTGGCCGGCAACGAAGGGGCCGGGCTCGGTGCCGAGCGGAACCTGGATCATCTCCACGTCCTTGCTGGCATCCATGCCATTTTCCTTCAGCAGCTTGATGAACAGCGAGGTGCTGGTGGTCGGCATCAGGCCAGTCACGATCTTCTGTCCCTTGAGATCTTTCACACTGTCGAACTTGAAGTCGGGCGTGGCGGCGATCCATACCGCGGCACCATTCACGACGTTGGCGATCGTGTTCACCGGTGCGCCCTTGGACGCAGCGATGGCTGTCCATTCGGGTCCATGAAGCGAGAATTGCGCACTCTTGGAGATCACGGCCGAGAGAGCAACGCTTCCGGAGCCGGCGCTTTCCTTGTTGAGATCAAGCCCCTGCTTCTCGAAAAAGCCCTCGTTCATGCCGACATAGAGCGGCAGATATAGCAGGGATTGAAACGCCTGAGAAATGGTCGCCTTCTTCATCTCGGCGGAAGCCGGCCCTGCTGCGGCTATGCCGAGCGCAAGAGCGAGGGCAACGGAAAGAGTGCTCAGTTTCGGAATTCGCCGTCTCATTTTAGAAGTCTCCTGAAAGAAGATCAAACGTTGATCTGCGTGCCGCCCTGCTGTTGCTTCCAGGGAAGCAGCCAGTTCTCGATGACCTCGACCAAGTGGTAGAAAAGAAAGCCAACGAGCATCAGCGTGAACAGGCCGGCCCACACCGTATTGAGATCATAAAGACTCGAGGCCACGTAGATGACGTGGCCGAGACCATGCTGGGAAGAGATGAATTCCCCCACGACCGCGCCCACCAGGGCGAAGCCGATATTGATCCGAAAGGTGGCGATGATCGCGGGCAAGGTAGAGGGCGCGATCACCCGCTTAAAGATCTGCTGCTTGGACGCGCCCATGGAGAAAAGCAGCGCCTGGAGATCCTTGTCCGCGTCCTTTGCCGCCTGGTAGGCGGTGATCAGAGCGACGATGGAGGTGAGCGAGATCGCGAGCGCGACCTTCGATAGCAAGCCGGTGCCGAACCACAGGATGATGATCGGCGCCAGCGCGATTTTCGGCACCGAGTTGATGGCCGCGATGAACGGTTCCACCAGCCGCGCCACGAACACCGAGTACCACAGCGCAAGGCCGATGACCGAACCGATCACGGTACCGAAGGCAAATCCCAGGATTGCCTCGAATATTGTGTAACCGGTGTCAGTGAAAAGAGAGCCGTTCGCGATGGAGCCGATGAGGTTGCGCAGAACGCCGCTCGGCTGACCAACGAGGAAGCCCGACAACCATCCCCATCGCACCGCCGCTTCCCACAGCAGGAAGAAACCGACAACGGCAAGGATCTGAAGAGCGCTCCGCCCGATAAGAGAATCGAACACATTGCGGCGCTTTTTCTCGCGTGGGCGAGCGAGCGCCGCGTTTTTTACAAGTTGGGCCGTTTCCGTCATGCACTCTTCCTGGTCTGGATGTCGAGCTCCGCGCAGAGCGTGTGGAAATAACCGGAGAAGCGCGGATCGCTTCGCGCCGCGATCGGCGAATGTTCGTTCAACGCGATGTCGTGAACGGCCTTCACGCGCGCCGGACGTTGACTGAGCACCACCACGCGCTTGGAAAGCGCCACTGCCTCATCGATGTCATGGGTCACGAGGATCACGGTCTTGTGAAAGGTTTCCACCGCCTCCATCAGAATGCCTTCGAGATACAGCCGCGTCTGATAGTCGAGCGCCGAGAACGGCTCATCGAGCAGCAGGATGTCGGGATCGAGCACGAGAGTGCGGATCAAGGCCACGCGCTGACGCATGCCGCCGGACAGCATCTTGGGATATGAGTTCTCAAAGCCGGACAGACCGAACGTGCTGAGATATTCTCTCGCGGTATCCAGAGCCCGTTTTGGATCGACGCCCTTGGTCTCAAGGCCGAGCAGAACGTTGTCCAGCACCGTACGCCAAGGAAAAAGCAAGTCCTTTTGCATCATATAGCCCACGCGGCCGCGCAAGCTTTCCACTTCCTGGCCGCGATAGAGCATGACGCCATCATCGGGATCCACGAGGCCGGCGATAATATTGAACACCGTCGTCTTGCCACAGCCGCTCGGGCCAATGATGCTGACGAAATCACGCTCATGGATATCGAAGGTTAAGCCGTCGAGAACCTGCGTCGCTGCTTCCTTTCCAGGAAAGCTCTTACGGATGCCGTTCAAACGAAGTTGCACTTTGGGCGATGACATGGTGTCTCCTGTCCACCATGCACTTCAAGCAACCACCGTGCCAAACGCTACGGCATAAGTGCGCAAGAAATTGCGCCGTTGAGCGTGCGTTCCGTCAGGATGAGCTTCTTGCTGCCTTCGATTCGAGCACGTGCTGCCTTTTTGCAGCCAGCGCATTTTTCCCTCTCAGGGTGTCGCGCACGAATGCTGAGATTCCGTATCGCAGTGTCTCCAGACAGCCATTGTGCGCTTCAGCGGAATGGAGTTCGTCCGCTCCACCCGCCAGTTCAGACGTCAACCCTGTTCTGCTCTTGCGAGCACATCTAGGTGAACAAATCGGCTCAGTTCAATCGCAGCTCCGTGATATGCCGCGGATCCGGGCTCAGCTCGTTACGCTCCACGCGCTTGACGAGGTCTGTCAACACGGCATTAGCCGCACAAGAAATGCCGATCTTCTCGCCCTCGCGCACCACGAAACCATTGAGGAATTCGATTTCGGTGCGCCGGCCTTTCTGCATGTCCTGGCCCATCGAGGGACGCTGCTCGGATGAAGTGCGCTTGCCGTCCTTGAAGCGCTGCTCGTCGCACGCGCGCATCGCCGTCTCGTCGCCTTCTCCGGCACGCGCGATCGTCTCGGGCGGCAGGTGCAGGATCTCCTCCAGTTGATAGCCGAGCGCCTGACCGACGCGGATCGCTTCGCTGCCGAGCCGGGTGGAGAAACGGCGGATCGGTTCGCTCTGCAACATCTCTCCGCCCGCCAGACCCGTGCAGGCCGAGAGCCCATTGCCCATGACGTTGGCGACCAGTTTCGACCAGCGTTCGCCCCACAGATTGGCGGTGACTTTGGCGCTGTCGGAGTAGCCCACCAGTCGGCAGATTTCTTCCGCCCGCGCCGTGATACGGCCGTGCACTTCACCGGCGCGAAATACGGTGTGCGCCGCGCCGCCCTTGCCGGCGCCTCGGTGGATATGGCCGGGCTCAGGCAGGTTGACCGTGATGCTGCTGGCAATGCATCCGAGCGTCTTGCCCCAGCCGACGATGCCGGCAATCGTCTCTTCATTCATGCAGTTCTGCAGCGACACGACATAGCCGTCCGGCGCCAGATACTGCTGGATCAGCATGGTCGCCCAGGCCGTGTCGTAGGATTTCATGCAGACGAAGGCGATGTCGACCGGTTTCTCCTTGGCGAGCTGCTGCGCGTCGGTGACGTGCAGCGCGCGCACGCGAACCGAGAATTCCGCGACGTCTCTTGCGTGGGTGACGCGCAGTCCGTGCTTCCTCATGTGATCGATATGCTCAGGCCAGGGATCGATGAAGGTCACGTCCTCGCCCGCCTGCACCATATGGGCACCCACATACCCGCCGACGGCACCAGCCCCGACGATCGCTATCTTCCGACCCATGGTTTCTCCCCGGCATTTTCTCGCGGCCAGGGAAGCAACCGGTCCACTGGCCCGTTGCCGCCCACTCTAATGGATTTGGGCCTTCCGCCAAATGCACGCGTCGCGCCGCAGGGCGGCGTCGGCGTCATGACGGCTGAACGATCAGTCAGGCTTCGTCGCAGGCATCAGGCCACCGAGCGCAACTGTCAGCTCGGCGGCCACCTCGCGCACGGTCTGGCCGAGTGCGGCCAGCCTATCGTCGGTCAGGCGGCTGGTCATGCCTGATACCGAGATCGCCGCGAGCGGCTCGCTGCAATCGTTGTAGACGACGGCGGCGATGCAGCGCAGCCCCATGCAGGCCTCCTCGTCGTCGACGGCGTAGCCTTGGCGGCGGACGCGTTCGAGTTCCCTGAACAGGTCGCTCGGCCGCGTGATCGTCTTCTCGGTCAGGCGCGGCATGCCATGATGGCGGATGATCGCGCTGACGTCCTCATCCGAATATGTCGCCAGCACCGCCTTGCCGACGCCGGAGGCCACCATCGCCACGCGACCGCCGACCTTGGTCAGCGAACGCATGATCTCGCGGCTCTCCATGCGGGTGAGCACGACGATGAACTCGTCGTCGACCACGGCGAGGTTGGCGGTCTCACGCGTGAGGTCGCGCAGTTTGCGCAAATAGGGAACTGCCTGGGCGGTGAAGTTGCGGCGCCTCGCAAAGGTGGCGCCGACGGTGAAGCTGCGGGCGCCGACATGCCATTTCGATTCGGTGCGGTCGAATTGCACGAAGCGGCGGCTTTCGAGCGTTGCCAGCAGACGATGCACGGTCGAGGTCGACAGCCCCGTGCGGATCGCAAGATCGCTCAGGCGGTAGCCTTCGTCGTCTTCGGCGAGCGTCTCGATGATCGAGAGCGCGCGGTCGACGGATTGTACGCCGCCGTCGCGGCTTTCGTAATCGTCGGTGGTGGATTTCGGCGCAAGCGCCTTGCGCCGGATCACGTCCCTCTTCATCGCGACCTGCTTCAGCCGTTGCGGAAGACGCGTTCGCTATCGGATTCGCCAGTTTGTTCGGTCCCTGGACCGAAATGCCGCTCCGGATTTCTCCGAAGCGGCATTTTCACATTCGTTACAGCAGGCCAGCGCCACGCGCCCATTTGTACTTGGCCCCTAACACCTCGACAGGCAGTTCGGTCGAATAGGCATAGGCCGGAATGCCATGCTGGTAGAGATATTCGGCGGCCTCCTCGACCTCGACGTCGCCGGCGAGCGAGGCCACCATCGGCTTCACGAAGCCCTTGGCCTCCATCTCCTTCTTCACTTCGACCATGTTGCGCGCGAACACCATTGGCGGCGTCACGATAGTGTGCCAGTAGCCGAGGATCAGCGCGTGGATGCGATCATCGGACAGACCGAGCTTCACCGTGTTGACATAGGTGATCGGCGGCTCACCACCGGTGATGTCGACGGGATTGCCGGCGGCGCCGAACGGCGGGATGAACTTGCGGAAGGCAGCATCGAGGTCCGGCGGCATCTGCATCAGCGACAGGCCGTTGTCGACCACGGAGTCGGACAGCAGCACGCCCGAGCCGCCGGCGCCGGTGATGATCAGCACGTTCTCACCCTTGGGCGTCGGCAGCACCGGCACGCCGCGGGCGAATTCGAGCAGTTGTCTCAAGCTGCGGGCGCGGATCACGCCGGACTGCTTGAACACGTCCTCATAGATCTTGTCGTTGCCGGCGAGCGCGCCGGTGTGCGACGATGCAGCCTTGGCGCCTGCCGAGGTACGGCCGGCCTTCAGCACGATCACCGGCTTCTTCTTTGAGACCCGCTTGGCGGCTTCGGCAAAGGCGCGGCCGTCCTTCAGGTCTTCACAGTGCTGCGCGATCAAATTGGTGTTCGGGTCCTGCTCGAAGAAGGCGAGCAGATCGTCCTCGTCGATATCGGACTTGTTGCCGAGGCCGACGATCGCGGAGACGCCCATCTTCGCCGAGCGCGAGAAGCCGATGATCGCCATGCCGATCCCGCCGGACTGCGATGACAATGCCGCATGGCCCTTGACGTCGTAGGCCGTGCAGAAGGTCGCGCACAGATTGGCCGGCGTGTAATAGAAGCCGTAGATGTTCGGCCCCATCAGGCGGATATCGTACTTCTTGCCGACCTCGACGATCTCGGCCTGCAATTCAGGCGCGCCGGCTTCGGCAAAGCCGGACGGGATCAGCACGGCGCCGGGAATTTTCTTCTCGCCGCATTCGGCGAGCGCACCGGCGACGAATTTCGCGGGGATCGCGAACACGGCGACATCGATCACCCCTGGCACATCCTTGACGCTCTTGTAGGCCTTGTAGCCGAGGATCTCGGGCGCCTTCGGGTGGATCGGATAGATCTCGCCCTTGTAGCCGCCGTTGATGAGGTTCTTCATCACGGAGTTGCCGATCTTGCCGTCTTCGGCGGAGGCGCCGATCACGGCGACCGCCTTCGGCTGCATGATGCGGTTCATCGCGGCGACGATTTCCTCGGTGGGTCGCGGCGCCGGGCGCGGCTTGTAGTCGAAATCGACCACGATGCGCACGTCGGCGGCGATCGCGTCCTTCTTGGTGGCGAACACGGGATTGAGGTCGAGCTCGACGATTTCGGGGAAATCGCTGACCAGCCGCGACACCTTGACGATGACGTCGGCGAGCGCCTCGCGGTTGACGGGATCGCCGCCGCGCACGCCCTTCAGCATCTCATGCGCCTGGATGCCGTCGAGCATCGACAGCGCGTCTTCCTTGGTCGCCGGCGCGAGGCGGAAGGTGATGTCCTTCAGCACTTCGACCAGCACGCCGCCGAGGCCGAAGGCGACCAGCTTGCCGAACGAGCCGTCGGTGATCGAGCCGATGATCACCTCGGTGCCGCCGCCCAGCATCTGCTGGACCTGCACGCCCTCGATCTTGGCGTCGGCCTTGTACTTCTTGGCGTTGGCGAGAATCGTCTCAAAGGTTTTCTCGGCGTCCGCCGCCGTCTTGACGCCGACCACGACGCCGCCAGCCTCGGTCTTGTGGAGAATGTCCGGCGAGACGATCTTCATCACCACCGGGAAGCCCATGCCGGACGCGATCCGCGCCGCCTCGGACGCCGACTTGGCGACGTCCTCCTTCGGGACCGGGATCCCGTAGGCATCGCAGACCAATTTGCCCTCCGGCGCCGTCAGGCTCGTGCGCTTGTCCGCTTTGACCGCATCGAGAACCTTGCGGACTGCATCCTTTGAATTTGACATCGGCTTCCTCCCAGGACAAATTTGATGGCATTTGGTATGCCAGAAGCCAAAAAGTCAAGCCGGTCTTCTCTCGCCTAATGCAGAAAACAATGGCAACTTGACATTCTGGTATTTGGCATGCCAAAAACCTGATGGTATTTCTTCTGCTAAGAAGACGTCTCCGAAACGGAGGAGACGAGTCGTGGCAACACCTAAGGAAACCAAGGCACCGCCTGCTATGGCTGAGGCAGATATTGCGATCGTCAGGATCGCGCCAGAGACGAGCTTCAAGAACAAGGCTTATGAGGCCTTGAAGGAAGCTATTCTCAAGATGGACATCTATACGACGCCCGAGCCGGTGATGCTCGACGAGCGCGCCTTGTCCGAGCGCCTCGGCGTCAGCCGCACCCCGATCCGCGAAGCGATCGCCATGCTCGAGCAGGACGGTTTCGTCAAAACCGTGCCGCGCCGCGGCATCGTCGTGGTCCGCCGCACCAAGACCGAGATCGTCGACATGATCCGCGCCTGGGCCGCGCTCGAGAGCATGGCCGCACGGTTGATCACGACCACCGCGCGCAAGAAGGACATCACGGCGCTCCGCGACTACTTCAAGGATTTCAACAGCGACCGCCGGCCGGAAGATCACATCGAGGAATATTCCAAGGCCAACATCGCCTTCCATCAGGCCCTGATCTCGCTGTCCGAGAATCAGGTCCTGGTCGATATGACCAACGACATCCTGTTGCATGTGCGCGGCTACCGGCAACTCACGATCGGGCGGAAGGATCGCACCGCGACATCGCTACCCGAGCATCTCGGCATCATCGAGGCGCTCGAGGCGCGCGACACCGAGCTCGCGGAAAAGCGCGCGCGCGACCACACGCTTGGCCTTGCCGCTTACGTCGAAGCGCACGGCCAAGAACTGTTCACTTAACGAGAACTTTTCACTTAAAGCGTCACTCAGAAGACGACGAACTCGTCCGAACCAGAAAAGCCAGAGGGAGACCAGGCCCATGCTAAATACTGCCACCAAGACGACTGAAGCACCGGGCACGGAACAAGAGCTGACGGACGGATTCCATCTCGTCATCGACGCGCTGAAGCTGAATGGCATCGACACTGTCTACGGCGTGCCGGGCATTCCGATCACGGATCTCGGCCGCATGGCGCAGGCGGCGGGCATTCGCGTGTTGTCGTTCCGCCATGAGCAGAACGCAGGCTACGCGGCTGCGATCGCGGGCTTCCTCACCAAGAAACCCGGCGTCTGCCTGACGGTGTCGGCGCCCGGCTTCCTCAACGGCCTCACCGCGCTCGCGCACGCCACCACCAACTGCTTCCCGATGATCCTGGTCTCCGGTTCCTCGGAGCGCGAGATCGTCGACCTGCAGCAGGGCGACTATGAGGAAATGGACCAGCTCGCGATCGCCAAGCCGCTCTGCAAGGCGGCGTTCCGGGTGCTGCACGCGCAGGATATCGGCATCGGCTTTGCCCGTGCGATCCGTGCCGCCGTGTCCGGCCGTCCCGGCGGCGTCTATCTCGACCTGCCGGCAAAGCTGTTCTCGCAGGTGATGAATGCCGAAGCCGGCCAGAAGTCGCTGGTGAAGGTGATTGATGCGGCGCCGGCGCAGATCCCTGCCCCGTCGGCGGTCAAGCGCGCGCTCGACGTGCTCAAGGGCGCCAAGCGTCCGCTGATCATCCTCGGCAAGGGCGCAGCCTACGCGCAGGCCGATGACGCGATCCGCAGCTTCGTCGAGAAGAGCGGCGCGCCGTTCCTGCAGATGAGCATGGCCAAGGGCCTCCTGCCCGACACGCATCCGCAATCCGCAGGCGCCGCCCGCTCGACGGTGTTGAAGGATGCCGACGTGGTGATGCTGATCGGCGCCCGCCTCAACTGGCTGCTCTCGCATGGCAAGGGCAAGACCTGGGGCGACGCGCCGAAGAAATTCATCCAGGTCGATATCGAGCCGAAGGAGATGGATTCCAACGTCGAAATCGCAGCTCCCCTGGTCGGCGATGTCGGCTCCTGCGTCACTGCTTTGCTCGAGGGCATGGGCGGCAACTGGCCGGTGGCGCCCGCCGACTGGACTACAAAAGTCAACGCCAAGCGCGACGAGAACGTTGCCAAGATGGCGCCGAAGCTGATGAGCAATGCCTCGCCGATGGATTATCACGGCGCGCTCGGCGTGCTCCGCACCGTCATCAAGGAGCGGCCCGACGCCATCCTCGTCAACGAAGGCGCCAACACCCTCGACCTCGCCCGTGGCGTCATCGACATGTACCAGCCGCGCAAGCGGCTCGATGTCGGCACCTGGGGCGTGATGGGCATCGGCATGGGCTATGCGATCGCAGCCGCCATCGAGACCGGCAAGCCGGTGCTCGCGGTGGAAGGCGACAGCGCCTTTGGTTTTTCGGGCATGGAGATCGAGACCATCTGCCGCTACGACCTGCCCGTCTGCGTCGTCGTCTTCAACAATGACGGCATCTATCGCGGCACCGACACCAATTCGGCCGGCGCCGATCCCGCCACCACGGTGTTCGTGAAGGGCGCGCGCTACGACAAGATGATCGAGGCGTTCGGCGGCGTCGGCGTCAACGCGACCTCGCCGGATGAATTGAAGCGTGCCGTCAATGCGGCGATGGACTCCGGCAAGCCGACGCTGATCAACGCGGTGATCGATCCGGCGGCGGGTTCGGAGAGCGGCCGCATCGGCAATCTCAATCCGCAGAGCGTTCTGAAGAAGAAGTAACGGATCAACTGAACGGCGTCATTCCCCGCGAAAGCGGGGAATCCAGTAGCCGCCGAGCTATCGTGAGGCGAACACTGAGCCCGACTGAATCGACGGTGATTACTGGATGCCCGCCTTCTCGGGCATGACAGCAACAGGTAGTAACAAGGAGAGGACAGATGACTAAGGCGCTTACGGGCGTTCGCATTCTCGATTTCACCCATGTCCAGTCGGGACCGACCTGCACCCAGCTCCTGGCCTGGTTCGGCGCCGACGTGATCAAGGTCGAGCGCCCCGGCGTCGGCGACATCACGCGTGGCCAGTTGCAGGACGTCCCGAACGTGGACAGCCTGTATTTCACCATGCTCAACCACAACAAGCGCTCGATCACGCTCGACACCAAGAACCCGAAGGGCAAGGAAGTCCTGACCGCGCTGATCAAGAAGTGCGACGTGCTGGTGGAGAATTTCGGCCCCGGCGTGCTCGACCGCATGGGCTTTCCCTGGGAGAAGATCCAACAGATCAACCCGCAGATGATCGTGGCCTCGATCAAGGGCTTTGGCCCCGGTCCGTATGAAGACTGCAAGGTCTATGAGAACGTCGCGCAGTGCACCGGCGGCGCAGCCTCGACCACCGGCTTCCGCGACGACGTGCCGCTCGTCACCGGCGCGCAGATCGGCGACAGCGGCACCGGGCTGCATCTGGCGCTCGGCATCGTCACCGCCCTGTTCCACCGCACCAAGAGCGGCAAGGGCCAGCGGGTCACCGCTGCGATGCAGGACGGCGTGCTCAACCTCTGCCGCGTCAAGCTGCGCGACCAGCAGCGCCTCGCGCATGGCCCGCTCAAGGAATACAGCCAGTTCGGCGAGGGCATTCCGTTCGGCGACGCCGTGCCGCGCGCCGGCAATGATTCCGGCGGCGGCCAGCCCGGGCGCATCCTGAAGTGCAAGGGCTGGGAGACCGATCCCAACGCCTACATCTACTTCATCACGCAGGCGCCGGTCTGGGAGAAGATCTGCGACGTGATCGGCGAGCCCACCTGGAAGACCGATCCGAACTATGCCAAGCCGCCGGCCCGTCTGCCGCGGCTGAACGAGATCTTCGCCCGCATCGAGCAGTGGACCACGACCAAGACCAAGTTCGAGGCGATGGAGATCCTCAACCAATACGACATCCCCTGCGGCCCGATCCTGTCGATGAAGGAACTCGCCGAGGACCAGTCGCTGCGCGCGACCGGCACCGTGGTCGAGGTCGACCACCCCACCCGCGGCAAGTATCTGTCGGTCGGCAACCCGATCAAGCTCTCGGACAGCCCGAGCGAGGTGCTCCGCTCGCCGCTGCTCGGCGAGCACACCGACGAGGTTCTGCGCCAGGTGCTGGGCTTCAGCGATCACCAGGTCGCCGAGATCCACGACTCCGGCGCACTCGACCCGCCGCAGAAGCAGGCGGCCGAGTAAGAAGGCCATCAAGCTGGAAACATAGGCCGCCGGGAACCCCCGGCGGTCTTTTTGCCATTTGGGATGCCTGATAACTGATCTATGCTGCATTGCAAAAGACGGATGCTGCTATGCAAACAAATGCGTTGTTGCTGGCATCTGGTATACATAGATTGTCCCCAGATCACGAAGCGGTAGTTCCGCTGCAACTTCAGAAGGGGACATCATGTCCAAGACTGCTTCCATCGCAATTTCGGCCCCGACCTCGCTGTGGGGACGTTTGCTGGCCACGATCGATCGGCTGCTGATGAAGAGCGCCGAGATCTCGATCCGCAACGGCGACTTGCCGCGCTTCGGCCTCTAAGGCTTCGCAGCGATGCCAATTCCGGCGCCAACGCCGTCGAGGTAGCGCCGCCGAGAACCACATTTTCTTTGAACGAATGGCCCCTGCTCCGGGGCCATTTCTTTTTCTTCCGGAATGACCGGTGACGGCCCAACTGCGACAAAGTAGCTCGGAAAGTGGTCCACCGCGCCGATTGTTTGCAAGCTGGTATGTCGCATACCTTAGAGTAGTACGCTAGCCGACAACAACCAGCCTGAGGGCGTCAGTCCGGCGCAAGAGGCCAAGGGCGATCTAACCTTCCCGGCTCCTCCAGGGGATCGAGCATTATTCGAAAGAAGCGGATGCCGCGCCTGAACAGCCCTCATACAGTTCCAATCGGCAGCACGATCGTAACAGGTGATCGATCACCGGAAAGACGCCGTATGACCCGAAGCACGTGATCGAGACGGGTTGCTCGCAAGCCGACAAAGAGCGGCGCGTTCAAAGTTCGACAGGGAGGACACCAGATGAAGCATTCCATTCTGCATGTTGCATTGGCAGCCGTCGCAGCGTTGTGCGCGAGCGGTACCGCGGCCTCTGCCGCCTGGGAGCCGGTTCGTCCGGTCGAGTTCATCGTACCCGCCGGCACAGGCGGCGGTGCCGATCAGATGGCGCGCACGATCCAGGGCATCGTGACCAAGCACAACCTGATGAAGCAGCCGATGGTCGTCATCAACAAGGCGGGTGGCGCCGGCGGTGAAGGCTTTCTCGATGTGAAGAGCTCATCGGGCAATCCCCACAAGATCATCATTACATTGTCGAACCTTTTCACGACGCCACTGGCAACCGGGATTCCCTTCAACTGGAAGGATATGACCCCCGTCGCAATGCTGGCGCTCGACGAATTCGTGCTCTGGGTGAATGCCGAGAAATCCTACAACAAGGTCGGCGAATATGTTGACGCCGTAAAGAAAGCGCCGGCCGGCACGTTCAAAATGGGAGGCACCGGCTCGAAGCAGGAGGACCAGATCATCACCGTCGCCGTCGAGAAGGCGATCGATACCAAGTTCACCTACATCCCCTACAAGGGCGGCGGCGAAGTCGCCGTTCAGCTGGTCGGCAACCACGTCGATTCGACCGTCAACAATCCGATCGAAGCGGTCGCGCAATGGCGCGGCGGCAAGCTCCGTCCGCTCTGCGTCTTCGACGCCCAGCCGATGGCCTATGACGAGCCGATCGCCGACGGCAAGAGCTGGAAGGATATTCCGACCTGCAAATCGCAGGGTCTCGAGATGGAGTATCTGATGTTGCGTGGCATCTTCATGCCGCCGAAGGCGACCAAGGATCACATCGAATATTACGTCGAACTGTTCAAGAAGGTGCGCGCCACGCCTGAATGGCAGGATTTCATGAAGAGCGGCGCATTCAACACCACTTTCCTGACCGGGGCCGACTACGCCAAGTGGGTCGAGGCGGAGCAAAAGCGCCACGAGGTATTGATGAAAGAGGCTGGCTTCCTCGCCTCGGCGAATTGATCCGGCGATATCAACCACGCTCGCACGAGCGTGCCCCTCGATTTCTAGAGCGTTTTCGAGCGAAGTGGAGACCGGTTCGCGTGAAGAAAACGCGTCAAAACAAGAATCTAGAGCTTCGGTTCTGATTCCATCAGAACCGAAGCTCTGTCCCGAGATCACGGTTCAGCCTGGAGGCTCTATGAGTGCGCGTAGATCAGACGCTGCCGGCCCGACACACAAGACGATGGAAACCGGTATGGCGCTGCTGATTGCAGCCTTCGGCATCATCGTGATCATCGGCAGCTTGAAGGCGGGCATCAGTTGGGGCGCAGAGGGCCCACGCGCGGGTTTCTTTCCCTTCTACATTGGAATCTCCATCGTCGCAGCGAGCGCCATCAATCTCTGGAGCGCGCTGCGCGACCATGACGACCGATTGTTCGCAGAGTGGGGACAACTTCGCCAAGTGATGAGCGTGGTCGTGCCCACCGCGATCTATGTCGGTTCGATGCCCTTTGTCGGGCTCTATGTCGCCTCGATCATTTTCATCGGCTGGTTCATGCCGTGGCTTGGCGGCTACCGATGGCTCCCGACGGCTGCGGTGGCGTTCGGCATGCCCATCATCACCTATCTTGTCTTCGAACGCTGGTTCCTCGTTCCCCTTCCCAAAGGCCCTATCGAGGAATGGCTCGGCCTATAGAAGCCGTTCGCTATTGCAGGACGTATCGAAATGGAAGAACTCGCCAATCTTTTTCACGGCTTCGCCGTAGCCCTGCAGCCCTACAACATGATGCTGATGGTCGTGGGCATCATGCTCGGGGTGATCATTGGCGTGCTTCCCGGGCTCGGCGGCGCAAACGGCGTTGCAATTCTCTTGCCGCTGACCTTCAGCATGCCGCCGACATCGGCGATCATCATGCTGTCCTGCATCTACTGGGGCGCATTGTTCGGTGGGGCCATCACCTCGATCCTGTTCAACATACCCGGTGAACCCTGGTCGGTGGCAACGACGTTCGATGGCTATCCGATGGCACAGCAGGGCAAGCCTGGCGAAGCGTTGACGGCAGCCTTCACCTCCTCGTTCGTGGGCGCACTGTTCGCCGTTGCCATGATCACGCTGGTTGCGCCGCTGGTCGCAAGCTTCGCGCTGCGATTTGGTCCTGCGGAAAAATTCGCTGTGTACTTCCTCGCGTTTTGCAGCTTTGTCGGGCTGAGCAAGGAGCCGCCTTTCAAGACCATCGCCGCGATGATGATCGGTTTCGCGCTTGCGGCCGTCGGCCTCGATTCGATCACAGGGCAGTTGCGATTGACGTTCGGGATCACCGAATTGCTCAACGGGTTCGATTTTCTGATCGCCGTCATCGGCCTCTTCGGTATCGGCGAGATCCTTCTGACAATGGAGGAAGGATTGAGCTTCCGCGGCGGCAACGCGAAAATCAATCTGCGCGTGGTGCTGCAAACCTGGAAAGAGCTGCCCGCATATTGGGTGACGTCATTGCGCTCGTGCCTGATCGGGTGCTGGATGGGTGTCACGCCGGCCGGAGCAACGCCGGCATCCTTCATGAGCTACGGCATCGCCAAGCGGCTGGCGAGGAACGGCAAGTATTTCGGCAAGGGAGAAATCGAGGGCGTGATCGCGCCGGAGACGGCAGCTCACGCCGCCGGCACCTCGGCATTGCTGCCAATGCTATCGCTCGGAGTGCCGGGATCTCCGACGGCGGCTGTTCTTCTCGGCGGCCTGTTGATCTGGGGCCTGCAGCCCGGCCCCATGCTATTTGTCGAGCAGAAGGAATTCGTCTGGGGTCTGATCGCCTCGATGTATCTCGGCAATCTCGCAGGCCTGCTCGTCGTGCTCACCTGCGTGCCGATATTCGCCGCGATCCTTCGCGTGCCGTTCAGCATCATTGCGCCCCTTATTCTGGTGCTCTGCGCAATCGGCGCCTATTCGGTTCACAACAGCACATTCGACGTGATGCTGATGCTGGTCTTCGGCGTGCTCGGCTATCTGCTCAAGAAGTGCAACTATCCTCTCGCCCCCTTGGTGCTGGCCATTGTGCTCGGCGACAAGGCGGAGGAGGCATTCCGGCAATCGCTGCTCGGATCGCAAGGCTCGCTCGCCGTATTTTTCTCAAATGGGCTGGTCAGCACCATCATGATCCTCGGGCTCGTTGCCCTTTTCTGGTCCGCGATTCAGGAAGGCTACAGCCGGCTGCGAACAGCGGCAGCCTGAGGCGCGCCCCTTCAAAATCTGGGATATAAAATGCCAGGACTCGGAACGGCTGGGCGATCGGTGTTATCGCACTTCTCGCGTCCCACCTACCCGCTCGCAGACCTCCTGGATCCGCCAGTCCAAAGCGGGCGTGCCGAACTCGCTTTCCAGAGCTGACCTTCAGATCACCCGCGACGATTCTTGCGTGAATCCAGTCGCTTCACAGCGTCGATAGAAATTGCGCTGTGGACCATCGTCTTGCGTTTGACGTGAACCCGTTCGGTTGAGCCAAGTTGTTGTTGAGTCCGAGTACCAACGCACGCATGCGACATTTGCGCGCGCCTCACACCGATGCTTGAATGTTGGCATATTAAATACCAAGATAGCCGCCGCGCGTTCGGGACATAAGATAACAGAGGCGCGCCTTGGGAGGACCTATGACAGAGATGGTGCAGGCCGCGGCTCCGCCAACCGCCCGTGTCAGCGATACCTTTCGCTGGACACAACTTGCGATCGGCGTCGCAGCGATGGTGATGATCGCCAACTATCAATACGGGTGGACATTCTTCGTCCCCGACATTCAGAAAAAATTCGGTTGGGATCGCGCCTCGATCCAGTGGGCATTCACCCTGTTCGTATTGTTCGAGACGTGGCTGGTGCCGGTCGAAGGCTGGTTCGTCGACAAATACGGCCCGCGCGTGGTGGTCCTCGTCGGCGGCATCCTCTGCGCCATCGGCTGGGCCATCAATGCCCAGGCGACCTCACTCAATGGCTACTATCTCGGCATGATCATCGCTGGCATCGGCGCCGGCGGCGTGTATGGCACCTGCGTCGGCAACGCGCTGAAATGGTTTCCCGACAAGCGCGGTCTGGCGGCCGGCATCACCGCAGCCGGCTTCGGTGCAGGCTCGGCGCTGACGGTCGCGCCGATCCAGGCGATGATCAAGGACTCCGGCTTCCAGACCACCTTCCTCTATTTCGGTCTCGGCCAGGGCATCATCATCGTGCTGCTCTCCTTTTTCCTGCTCGCGCCGAAGTCCGGACAGGTTCCGATGGTCGCGCAGAACGCCAATCTGGTACAGAGCCGGCGCAACTATCAGCCGACGGAAGTGCTGCGCCAGCCGATCTTCTGGCTGATGTACTTCATGTTCGTGATCGTCGGCGCTGGCGGCCTGATGGTGACGGCGAACCTGAAGCCGATCGCTGTGGACTGGAAGATCGACAGTGTCCCGGTGACCCTGATCGGCATGACGATGACCGCCGTGACCTTCGCCGCGACCATCGATCGTGTCCTCAACGGCCTGACACGTCCGTTCTTCGGCTGGATCTCCGACATGATCGGCCGCGAGAACACGATGTTCATCGCCTTCGGCATGGAGGGCATCGGCATCTGGGCGCTCTACATGTGGGGTCATGATCCGATCTGGTTCGTGATCCTGTCGGGCTTCGTGTTCTTCGCTTGGGGTGAGATCTACTCGCTGTTCCCCTCCACCTGCACCGACACCTTCGGCTCGAAATTCGCGACCACCAATGCCGGCCTGCTCTACACCGCCAAGGGCACGGCCGCGCTGCTGGTGCCGCTTGCGAACTACGTGCAGCAGTCCGCTGGCAATTGGGACAATGTCTTTCTCATCGCCGCCGGCGCCAACATCCTGGCATCGCTGCTCGCCATCCTCGTGCTGAAGCCATGGCGCAAGGTCGTGGTGGAAAAATCGGGCGCATCGTAGATCGCGCAACAGAGTTGGTATGAAGCGCCCGGCCCACAGCCGGGCGCTTTTTTTGCTGCGCTTCCGATTTTCCGAACTCGCCGTGACCGCCGAGCTGCGGCATGGCCTATACCGCAATGCAGCACAAGTTCGGCTTGCATTGTGGGATATAGTATACCAACATCCACCCGGTGCTTGCGACGATAAGTCACAAACTTGCGACAGAAGGCCGCAACCGCAGGCACGCGCTCGGGAGGACTTGATGGTTTTAAGCAACGCCGCCGCCGCACCCTCAGCACCTTCGTCCAGCGGCTTCCGCTGGTTTCAGCTCGCCATGGGCATCGTCTGCATGGCGATGATCGCCAACCTGCAATACGGCTGGACGCTGTTCGTCGATCCGATCGACGCGAAGCATCATTGGGGCCGTGCGGGCATCCAGCTCGCCTTCACGATCTTCGTGGTGACCGAGACCTGGCTCGTCCCCGTCGAAGCCTGGTTCGTCGACAAATACGGGCCGAGCATGGTGATCATGTTCGGCGGCGTGATGATCGCGCTGTCCTGGGTCCTCAATTCCTACGCGGATTCGCTGGCGCTGCTTTATACCGCCGCCGTGATCGGCGGCATGGGCGCCGGTGCCGTCTACGGCACCTGCGTCGGCAATGCGCTGAAATGGTTTCCGGACCGTCGGGGCCTCGCTGCCGGTGCAACCGCCGCCGGCTTCGGCGCGGGCGCCGCGCTCACCGTGGTGCCGATCGCAAGCATGATCGCCGCCAGCGGCTACCAGACCGCCTTCTTCGACTTCGGCATCGGGCAAGGCCTGATCGTGTGCGTGCTCGCCTTCTTCATTCGGCCGCCATCTGTCGCGATCGCTCCGAAAAAGAAGCAGCTCAACCTGCCCCAGACCAAGATCGATTTTACCCCGCCGCAGGTGCTGCGTAGCCCGATCTTCTGGGTGATGTACCTGGTGTTCGTGATGGTCGCCTCTGGCGGCCTGATGACCGCCGCACAGATCGCGCCGATCGCCGACGACTTCCAGATTGCCAAGACGCCGGTCTCGCTCGCCGGCATCCAGATGGCGGCACTGACGTTTGCGATCTCGCTCGATCGCGTCTTCGACGGATTCGGCCGGCCGCTGTTCGGCTGGATCTCCGACAATATCGGCCGCGAGTACACGATGTTCATCGCGTTCGGCACGGGCGCGCTGATGCTGCTGACGCTCTCGACCTATGGCGCCCATCCGATCGTGTTCGTGCTCGCGACCGCGGTCTATTTCGGCGTGTTCGGCGAGATCTACAGCCTGTTTCCGGCCACCAGCGGCGACACCTTCGGTGTGAAGTACGCCGCCACCAACAACGGCATGCTGTACACGGCGAAAGGCACCGCCTCGCTGCTGGTGCCGCTCGCCAGCATCGTTGCCAAGAATTTTGGCTGGCACGCCGTGTTCGTGATGGGCGTAGCGCTCAACGCGACGGCGGCGCTGATGGCGCTGTTCGTGATCAGGCCGATGCGACGCGCCTTCATCCTGGGCAACGAGACAGCGGCGGCAGAGGCGACCGCGCGCAGTGTCACGACAGCATGATCGCAGCCGCTGCGACCAGCGAAGGCGCACTCCGGTGCGCCTTTTCTTTTGCCAAAATTCAAAGGAATACAAAATACAACGATATGGATCAGCGAGACGCCGTCGTTCATCGGATGGAAAGCGTCAGTGTTACTTACTGTTTTTGCTATATTTTTCTGAAGGCATCTACTCCAGCTGCGTTGACAATTGGCATTTTGTATACCAGACTTGCGGCTATTAACGAACCCAAGGAGGTTGCCATGCAAGTCGGAGATATTCTGCGCAGGAAAGCCGCCCGTGTCGCAACGGTTCGCATGAACGAGACGGTGGCGATCGCCGCGCAACTGATGCGTTCGGGCAATATCAGCGCGCTGGTGGTCAAGGATGTCGTCCGCACCGAGGGCAACACGGCAGTGGGCATGTTTACCGAGCACGACGTGGTGCGCGCCATCGCCGAGCATGGCGCAGCGGGAGCCAACATGCGCGTGTCGCACTTCATCTCGGTGCAGCAGCTCGTGTCCTGCACCTCGCGCGACTCGCTCGAGCATATCCGTCACCTCATGAACAGGCACAACATCCGCCACGTGCCGGTCATCGACGATTACAGCCTGATCGGCGTCATCAGCATCCGCGACATCGCAGCCGCATTCGACGAGCAGGCGATCGCCGCGCGGGAAGCCATTCCGGCTTGAAAGCACCCCAGCGTCAGCGCGCCGGTCTGAGACGTCCTCGGCACCGGCGCACGACCAGCGCTGAAACATCAACCCCGCCTCTTTTGCGAAACATCCCATGAAGATTTGCATTTACGGCGCCGGCGCGATCGGCGGCTATCTCGGCGTGCAGCTTGCGCGCGCGGGCGTGGAAGTGAGCCTGGTCGCACGCGGCGCCCATCTCGCGGCCATGAAGGCGAACGGGCTGAAGCTCCTGATCGGCGATGAAGAGCGCATCGTGCATCCCCGCTGCACCGACGATCCGGCCGAACTCGGCACGCAGGATTTCGTCATCATCTGCCTGAAGGCGCATTCGATCACCGGCGTGCTCGAACGGATGCAGCCGCTGCTCGGGCCGCACACGCGCGTCGTCACCGCAGTCAACGGCATCCCCTATTGGTACTTCCACAAGCACGGCGGCGATCATCAGGGCTCGACGCTGGAGAGCATCGATCCCGGCGGCCGGCAGTGGCGCGAGCTTGGCCCCGAGCGCGCGATCGGCTGCATCGTCTATCCCGCCACCGAGATCGAGGCGCCCGGTGTCATCCGCCACGTCTATGGCGACCGCTTTCCGCTCGGCGAGCCCTCCGGCGAAATCACCGAGGACGTGCAGCGTCTGTCTGATGTCTTCACCAAGGCGGGCATGCAGGCGCCCGTGCTCGAGCGCATCCGCGACGAGATCTGGCTCAAGCTGTGGGGCAATGTCTGCTTCAACCCGATCAGCGCCCTCACCCATGCGACCCTGGACGTGATCTGCTCCGATCCGCCGACGCGCGCGCTGTCGAAAGCGATCATGCTGGAGACGCAGGCGATCGCCGAAACCTTCGGCGTCAAGTTCCGCGTCGACGTCGAACGTCGTATCGAGGGCGCGCGCAAGGTCGGCGCCCACAAGACCTCGATGCTGCAGGACCTCGAGCGCAGCCGCCCGATGGAGATCGATCCGCTGGTCACCGTGGTTCAGGAAATGGGACGCCTGACCGGGATCCCGACGCCGTCGCTGGATGCGATGCTGGCGCTCGCTGCCCAGCGCGCCCGGATCGCCGGGCTCTACGACGGAAGGGTGCTTCCGTCGCCGGAAGCAAAAGTTGCGGCGGCCACGTGATGTTGCAGCGTAACGTGACCCATTGGCTTCGCTTCCGCCGCCAGGGCGAGACCGGCTTCGGCGTGCTGACGCCATCCGGCATCGCTGTGCATGACGGCGAGATGTTCGGCACCTCCAAGCCGAACGGACGAATACTCGCGCTGGAGGACGTCGAGCTGCTCGCCCCCTCCGAGCCAAGCAAGATCGTCGCGCTCTGGAATAATTTCCACGCGCTCGCCGCCAAGCTGCAGCAACCTGAGCCGGCCGAGCCGCTCTATCTGCTGAAAGCAACCACCAGCGTCACCGCGCCGGGTGCCGTGATCGAGCGCCCCCTCTCCTATGACGGCAAGACCACCTATGAGGGCGAGCTCGGCATCGTGATCGGAAAGCCCTGCACCAACGTCTCTCCTGATGAGGCCGACGACTTCATCTTCGGCTACACCTGCGTCAACGACGTCACCGCCAACGACATCCTCAACCGCGACAAAACGTTTGCGCAATGGGCCCGCGCCAAGGGCTTTGACGGCTACGGCCCGTTTGGCCCCGTCATCACCGCAGGGATCGATCCGGCAAGCCTCGTCGTGCGCACCATCCTCAACGGCGCCGAGCGCCAGAACTACCCGATATCAGACATGATCTTCAGCGCGCAGGAGCTCGTCAGCAAGATCTCGCACGACATGACGCTCTTGCCCGGCGATCTCATCGCCTGCGGCACATCGGTCGGCGTCGGCGTCATGAAGGAGCCGGTCAACACCGTAACGGTGGCAATTGACGGCATCGGCGAGCTCACGAACGAATTCAGGCAGTAGCCGACGTCACCTGAAGCCAATGGCGTGAACCCCTTCATTCGAGGACTTTGGGTCGATCCGGCTAGAGCGTTTTCGAGCGAAGTGGATACCGGTTCGCGTGAAGAAAACGCGTCAAAACAAGAATCTAGAGCTTCGGTTCTGATTCAATCAGAACCGAAGCTCTAGTTCCGCCTTGCGGAAACAACGCGGCGCTTTTGCATGATGGCGTTGCCCTGACCATCACCCGCCCCCGTGGACTTTTGCAGGGGGCGACGGCATCCTGCTGTCCGAAATTCTCGATAAACAACGCGCGGCCGTTCGCGCCGGGGAAACAGAGGGCAGTAATGATCAAGACACGCTTCACCGAGCTTTTCGGCGTCGAGCACCCGATCGTGCAGGGCGGCATGCAATGGGTCGGACGCGCGGAACTCGTCGCTGCCGTCGCCAATGCCGGCGCGCTCGGCATGATCACGGCGCTGACCCAGCCGACACCGGATGATCTCCGCAAGGAAATCGCGCGCTGCCGCGAGATGACCGACAAGCCGTTTGGCGTGAACCTGACCATCCTGCCTGCGATCAAGCCGCCGCCTTACGCAGAATACCGCCAGGTCATCATCGAGAGCGGCATCAAGATCGTCGAGACCGCGGGCAACAAGCCACAGGAACATGTCGACGAGTTCAGGAAGCACGGCGTCAAGGTCGTGCACAAATGCACCAGCGTCCGCCACGCGCTGTCGGCGGAGCGCATGGGCGTGGACGCGATCTCGATCGACGGCTTCGAATGCGCCGGTCATCCCGGCGAGGACGACACCCCCGGCCTGATCCTGATCCCCTGCGCGGCCGACAAGGTGAAGATCCCGATGATCGCCTCCGGCGGCTTCGGCGACGGCCGCGGCTTGGCGGCTGCGCTGGCGCTCGGCGCCGACGGCATCAACATGGGCACACGCTTCATGTGCACCAAGGAGAGCCCGATCCATCAGCTCGTCAAGGAGCGCATCGTCGCCAATGACGAGCGCGAGACCGAGCTGATCTTCCGCACCATGCGCAACACCTCCCGCGTCGCCAGGAACGCGATCTCGACCAAGGTGGTCGCGATGGAGAAGGAAGGCGCGAAATTCGAGGACGTGCGCGAACTCGTCGCCGGCGCCCGCGGCAAGATGGTCTACGCTAGCGGCGATGCCGACGAAGGCATCTGGTCGGCCGGCCAGGTGCAGGGCCTGATCCACGACATCCCGAGCTGCGCCGAACTGGTATCGCGCATCGTACGCGATGCGGAGGCGATCATCCGCGGCCGTCTCGAGAGCATGATTTCGGGGGCGCAGCGCCAGGCCGCCGAATAGAGCATTTTCGAGCGAAGTGGAGACCGGTTCGCGTGAAGAAAACGCGTCAAAACAAGAATATAGAGCGGTCTTGCTGCCCAACCAAAGAGAAGAGCCGATGAAAGCCTATGTCTATGGCGCCAATGGCGCTGAGATCACCGACGTCGCCAAGCCAACGCCGAAGGGTACGCAGGTGCTGGTCAAGGTTCACGCCTGTGGCCTCAACCGCGCCGATCTCGGTATGACCAAGGGCCATGCCCATGGCAGCGCGGGCGGCGTCGGCACCGTGCTCGGCATGGAGTGGGCCGGCGAGGTTGCCGAGCTCGGACCTGACGCCAAGGGCGTCAAGGTCGGGGACAAGATCATGGGTTCCGGCAGCGCCGCCTTTGCTGAATACACGCTTGCCGATCACGGCCGGCTGTTCCGCGCGCCCTCGAACATGAATTTCGAGGACGCCGCCACTCTCCCCGTCGCACTCGCGACCATGCACAACGCCGTCGTCACCAATGGCGCGCTCCAGGCGGGACAGACTGTGCTGATCCAGGGTGCCAGTTCCGGCGTCGGGTTGATGGCGATGCAGATCGCCAAGCTCAAGGGCGCGAAGCTCGTGATCGGCTCCTCGACCGACGCGATGCGGCGCGGCCGGCTGAAGGATTTCGGCGCCGATCTCGCGATCGATTCCAGCGACCCCACCTGGGTCGAGCAGGTGCTGAAGGCAACCGGCGGCGAAGGCGTCGACCTCATCGTCGACCAGGTCTCCGGCAAGGTCGCCAACCAGAACCTCGCTGCGACCAAGATCAAGGGCCGCATCGTCAATGTCGGCCGGCTCGGCGGCACCCATGCCGATTTCAACTTCGACCTGCACGCGGCGCGCCGCATCCACTATATCGGCGTCACCTTCCGCACCCGCACTATCGAGGAGATCCGCGAGATCTTCGACGAGGTCCGCAAGGACATCTGGGGCGCGGTGGAATCGCGCAAGCTGCAACTGCCGATCGACCGCGTCTACAAGTTCGACGAAATCGGCAAGGCGTTCGAGCACATGGAAGCCAACAAGCACCTCGGCAAGATCGTGGTGACGCTGTAAGCGTCGATCGTGGGGTGGGCAAGGCGCAGCGTGCCCACCATCCACGTTCGGTGCAAGAGAGGTGGGCACGCTGCGCGTTGCCCACCCTACCCGCCACGAATCTCCGGCAACTCCGCCACCGCGCCGTGCAGCTCGACCGGGGCTACGATGGCAGGTAGCACTCGACGTGATTGCGGAGTCAGTATCAGTCGAGTCCCTACCATGCGGCTCAGATTGCCCGTCCCGCTATGGTGGCCTGATAGCTATGGATCTGCTTGGCAGTCGTAATCGCCGCAAAAATCGCTGCCAAAGCGAATGCTATGGAAAAGGCGAAGAAAACAAAACGTGGCGTCATTGAGTGGGCTCACTTTCAGGACCCCCCGGGCCATATCTAACGTGAATTCCGAGGCCTTCAAGGCGCGCACGGGCGGTCCACTTAGAATCCCGCAGACTGAAGGGCCACGCCTGTCGCGAAAGGCACAGCATCGGCTTTTCTCAAACGGCGTGGGATGGCCACGCCATGTGCTCGGCCGTTTGCCCTCAGGTGAGGGAGTTGTCAGTGCGATTTGTGACGACGCCTTACGAGACGATAGACGCCATACCCGACTGCAACAAGAGCAAGAGGAAGTCCAGCGCCAGCGACAGGTCCAGGAGCGCCATGGACGCTACCAGGAGCGCCATGGACGCCACCATCGGTCCAATTGCCAGGACTGCCATCTCCGTTGAGGACGTAACCGGTGGTCGCGATCCCTACCACAGCCAGTCCGCCAAGAACGCTTTTGAGAGACAACAAACGTGCGAATTTCGTCCAAGACATCCAAAGCATGATATTTAATCTCCTCGCCGCCCCTATTTAATTAAATATTAACATTCGCGATAATAATAGCAATATTAAATAAGCGACGCAGTCGCGATGTTGCAAAGCAACACAGTCTCTGATTGATTAGCGGCTGAGCCCTCGCCCCCTCAGCCCAACGGTTGGGGCGACGCCCAGGCGTAAATCTCCGATTTTGCGCCGGAGCTAGAGCGTTTTCGAGCGAAGCATGCCCTCGGACTTGCTCCGAGGGTGGACACCGGTTCGCGTGAAGAAAACGCGTCAAAACAAGAATCTAGAGCTTCGGTTCTGATTCAATCAGAACCGAAAATGCTCTAGCCGATATCACTTGATGCGCCGCTTCGTTGCCGCATCTACGCTCGGGCGAAATGTTGCGAGGAAATCGGTTGCGGTCGCGAGGTCGCGTTCGTCCGCTCTCGGACAGCGGGAAATCGCTTCCGGCCGAGACAGTCGGTCTAGTTCCGCCCTGAGACGGACGACCTGCCCGTGACGAGTTGCCAAGTCATGGCTTATGCGGAGCAGCGCAATGAGAAGATCGCATTCTTCCATAGCGTCGAATTGAATCCTGGCTATCAGTCGTTAAGCGGCCGCTGCCGCAATCTCTGGTCCATTGTCAGCGTTTGAGAACAGGACGTCCTCGAGTCCCTCACGGTTGTTCAGCCGCACGGAGACGTCGACGATATGCTGCACGGCAACTGACATCGCACTCGCTCAAGAAATTCGATTGGACCTTGAAAATGACAGGAAATCCTGTCGGTCCTGTAATTAAATAGCGGTGGCGCCGAGCGCACTTGCCTCGACCTACTGCCCTGATAATCGGACTTCGGACGGTAGGCAAGGAGTGTGGCCCGGCAACGATCATCGTGGTTCGCCGGAAAATGCCTGCTGCAGTGCTGTCAGCCTGTCGAGCGCAGCTTGCGGCAGTGGCCCTTTCTCGACCGCTGCGAGTGCGTCCTCGAACTGCCGCGGCGTCGCCATGCCGACCAGGATCGTGCCCATCGTCGGATGGGATATTGCAAATCGCGTGGCGGCTTCGGTCAGGCTCGCCGCGAACCCCTCCGTGACCAGCGCGATGAGACGGCGTGCGCGATCGATATCGGCATCGTAGCTCATCGCCGAACCGATCGGCTCGGGCGCGGGACCCGCAATCGGATGACGCTCGGCTGAGCCCGACAGCGCGCCGCCGGCCAGTACGCGGATGCCCACGACGCCAACGCCGGCGGCCTTGGTGTGATCGAACAATCGTCCGTAGTCCTGCGCCGGATAGCTCGGCGGCAAATCGTCGGCGGCAGATGGATTGAGCATGTTGTAGACGATTTGAGCGCTGTCGAAGACGCCGGCATCGATCACTTGCTGCAGCGCCGCCGTGTCGCCGACGGCCGTCATCCCGAGGAAACGGATCTTCCCCTGCTGACGCAGCCGCTCGAACGCCGGCACCACGTCGTCGAGCACCTGCCGGACGCTCAGCGCCGATCCGCCCCCGTTCCCGGTAATCGCATTGTGCAGATGAAAGACGTCGACCCGGTCAAGACGCAGTCGCGCCAGGCTGCCTTCGAGCGATATCCTGACGGCGTCCGCAATCCGGCCAAACTCGCCGGGCGGCAACCGGACCTTGGTGCCGACGGCCACATTGGCCGGTTTCAGCCTTTGCAGGACGCGGCCAAGGTTCTTTTCCGATTCACCATCGCCGTACTGCACGGCTGTGTCGAAGTAGTTGACGCCGGCGGCGATCGCCCGCGCGACGGTGCGCTCCTGGTCGACGGGATCGCCGCGCACCATGAACCCGCCCACCGCGCCGCAGCCGAAGCCCAGCACCGAAAGCTGCATTCCCGTGCGCCCAAAGACCCGCAATTGCATCGCTGTTCCTCCGGCCGGTTGAAGATTATGCAATGTCGAACGCCGGCTACTCTACCGCAACATTTGCCGCGTGGTGATTGGCCCTCACTTTTCAATTGCAGGCTCTCTGACCGCGGCCAGCACGTAGCGCCATTAAAGGCTGGTTGTTCTCGCAAATGAAGAAAGCTGCGGTCTCGTTGGCCGCCGCAATCTGCGCGGGGCGCGCACCAGCTCATCCCGTGCAGCGAGCAGCGCGTCGCGCTCGGTCATGTCGCGCAGCCTACCTCCCCTTTGTAATCCATTTCACACATGCAGCGAGCGCGGTCCGATATGATTTCTTGAGGGGGCCTCGAAACGAGAGGCCGAGATGCCAACCTCATCTCACCTTTTGCGATGGTCGACCGAGATGCTGCCGGAGCGCGCGCGGCTCTCCACGTTCCGTGAGGAGTTTGCACGGCAGAACCTCGCCTTGGACGTGATAGATCACAGCGGCGGGCGCCCGCGTATCGACGTCACCTACTTGCCGCTCGGCGCGGTCGGCCTTTGTGGCGTGGCCGCAACGCCGGTGGAGTTTGTCCGTCA
Source organism: Bradyrhizobium sp. Leo114 (assembly GCF_055229415.2). Taxonomy (NCBI): domain Bacteria; kingdom Pseudomonadati; phylum Pseudomonadota; class Alphaproteobacteria; order Hyphomicrobiales; family Nitrobacteraceae; genus Bradyrhizobium; species Bradyrhizobium sp. Leo114. The sequence goes on from NZ_JBUYEN020000001.1 coordinate 495,252, forward strand.
CAAACACCACCTCAAGGATAGCCGTGACCAATTCGGACTGAACATCGTCGAGACCGGACCGGTCCAATTCGCAAATGCAGGCCAGGAGCATGTCTATGATGGCGGCTCCGCTTGCTTGATTGACCGGGGAAGGCCGCTGCGCGTATTTGGGCCGCGTGGCGCCAGAGTCAGATTCGTGGTCGTGCAGGCTGCCGCTCTTAGGTCTCTGGTTGCGCAGCCGGAAGATCTATCGGGTCGGCCGGTGCCTGCCGGACCTGCGCTTAGACTCCTCGACCGCTACCTGCGCTCGCTCGCATACCTCAAAGAATCTCCGTCATCCGAGCTGGCCTCCACCATCGGCATACATCTGCTCGATCTCGTGGCCGCGACGCTCGGGCCGACCGCCGAAGCTGCAAACATCGTGACGGACCGTGGTGTGAAGGAAGCCAGGCTGCAGGCGATCCTGGCTGAGATCGCGCAACGCTTCAGCGATCCCAATTTCGATCTGGACAATGTCGCCGGGGCGCTCGGCATGTCGCGGCGATACGTGCAAAAATTGCTCGAGGGGACCGGAAAGTCGTTCACCGAGCATCTTGCAGGATGCCGCCTTGAGCATGCCTTCGCGATGTTGACTGACCCGCACCATCTGCATTTGGCCATCATCGATATCGCGTTTGCAGTCGGCTTTGGTGACGTTTCTCACTTCAATCGCATGTTCCGCCGGAACTTCGGCGAGACGCCATCAGGAGTGCGGGCAGCATCGACCCATGCGGGAGCAGAAGTGATCCTGCGCCCCCTCACAGTGCGCCGGCGAGGCCGCCGAGAACGCGGGCTTGACGTGTAAGCCTGTCGGCATCGCCTTCTGGCCGATTCCAATTGCGGTGACGGTGCATTTTAAACGGGACGTCATGACCCCAGCCGATCAGCACCATCTGTGCTGCAGGATCGGTGTCGGCTGGCGCTGTCGACATGTGGCCTTGTCTTGAAGCGAGACCACAAATGACCGACCAGCGACAGGGCTAGCGCGCCCACAATAATAGGGAGCCAAATCGAAGTGGTTATGATGAAGAAGGAAATGACGACCACACGTCCAAAGACCGATTCGCTCACCGGGTACTTAAGACGTGCGAAATATGCGTAGATAACAAAGGTGACGGCCAGCACCATCCACGCAGCGACAAGCACTAGTAATACGTCAACAAGTTCGCCGAGATAATGGTGCATGGGCGCACCTCCTGACAGCGTCAGCGCGAATTGCTGTCATCCACTGTGAGCGGCCGTCGCGGTGATCGTCGAGGAGAATTTGGTCTTTTTGGCGTTCTCGGGCATCTGGAGCCGCGGTCCCCGCCAGCGCCCAGGCCATGCGGAGGCACAGCGTTCGATTCGGCCGAGCCAGGCCTGTCAACGCGCGCTCGTCGAGATGGCTCGGGCAAGGGCTCGTCCAATGCAGTCATAACCGTCGGCTGTGTTGTGCAATCCGTCAAACGTCACGAGTTCGCTCTGCGCAACCCCAGCAGTGATCGAGTTTCGCATCAGCGCAAAACGAGAGAATAGCCCGACCTTTTCCTGTTTTGCGACATCGACGATGATGCCCTCCATCGTCGAGTAGCTGGCGGAAGCGAGCACCTGTGGCGCATATTGCATGTCCATCAACACGACGTCCGAGGACCCTGCCTTAAGTGCCCTAACCCCTTCAAGAACGCTTCTCTTGAGCCCTTCGCCCGGCCGGCCCCCCCAGGCGACGTCATTAGTACCCAACTGCCAGATAACGAGATCGGGCGTGTACGCGAAAACGTCCCGCTGGAAGCGTGCGATGTTGTTTGGAATCGTATCGCCGACTCGACCGCTGTTGATGACCTCGATCGTGGCATTGGATCTAAGTCTCGAGAGCTCTCGACGCATCACCTCCGGATATGTGGCGGCGGACCTAAGCACCCAGAGTCCCACTGTTGACGATGATCCAATCGCCACAATCTTCAGCGGCTCACCAGATTTCAAACGCGCCGCCGTGCGGGGCAATTGTGCACCCAGCGAGACGTTGAAATTTGCCGAAAGGCATCTCTCCGCAGATGATAACTCGTCCTGTGCCTGAGAGGGCGCACTGCCGGACAATCCGATAAGCAAGGCCGCCACGATCGACGCTATTGGTCGAGCGGTTCCGGCACGGAGGGCAAAACAGGTCAACATCTTCCCCCAATAATTGGTCGATTCTCTCTTGACAACCCTTGGTATCAGACGCTTCGCTATGCGGTGCAATCACAATTGACGCGTGGACAGCGAGCAACACGATGAATCCGCGGATAGTCGAAACCGCGGATAGTCGCAGGCGAGACGATGATCGGAAAGCCTGTAGCGAAGCGGCTGGTATTTCATATTGGCGGCTATGATCCAATCACGTCGCATCTCAGCGCGCAACGACGCTTTGTGCGCGAAATTGCCAGGTTCCAACGTACCTGGTCAGTGAAAGCGACCGTCGACGGTTTGCGCGATACCGCCGATCAGATTGGATGGAATGTGACGACGACCGGCCCCGATTGGCTGGTCGAAACCGATTACCGTCTGGTCCGGTGGGATGACGTCATCGAGGCCTTCGGGCGTCGAAGCATTGGCTCACGCATTTCCGTCGGCATTCTCACGTTTCTGGATTTCGTTTTTTCCGGCACTCTTTGGCGTTACTCGCTGACCAACTGGCGATACGCAGGTTTCTTTCTCTATCCATTCGTCATGTTCGGACTGCTCGTCGCGGCCGCCTTCTTGATTGGCGCGTTTGCATTCAAAATCACCGGATCGATTGCCATTGCTGCTGGTGGCGGTCTTTTCGGGTTCGCTGCCGCCTTGGCGGGTCCGTGGCGCTGGCTGCACCTGGGCGACCTGTTCGATGATTGGATTTTTTCTCGCGAGTACATTCGATACGGCAATCTAGAAATCGAGCAAAGACTGGACAGGTTGGCCGGCGAGCTCGTGGCTGCGGCGAGCAACGTTGCCGCAGACGAAATTTTGGTCTTGGGGCACAGCCTTGGCGCCGTGCTTGCGGTTGGTCTGCTTGATCGCGCTTTGAAGCTGGAGCCGGCGCTCGGTGGGAACAAAACGCCGGTCACGTTCTTGAGCGTTGGATCCTCCATACTCAAGGTCGGCCTGCACCCGAAGGCAATACGCTTTCGCACGGCGATGGAACGCGTCGCCAAGTCGCGCGCGATCTTCTGGGGCGACTATCAGGCCCTCATCGATCCCCTGAACTTCTACAAAAGCCGGCCGATGGCCGAAATGGGCTTGTCGACGGAAAACGAAACGACCGTCAGGATCGTGAAACTCAGTCGAATGCTTGACCACGACATATATCGACGCATCCGCTTCCATTTCTTCCGTTTGCACAACCAGTTCGTCAGTGGAAATGACAGGCGAACATCGTACGATTACTTTATGCTGACATGCGGGCCTGTTTCGGCTAAATCCCAGACGCTCGCTCCGGATGGCGCCCTGTCCATGATCGCTGGCGACGGAGGACTTATTGCGAGCGCGCCGCTGCCGGAAAGCGAACTGCTGGGAAGTCCGGGCGCGGCAGCCTGATTCAAATGACGCCCACCATCTCTAAAGCCATTTTCGTCGCCTTGGCGATCGGCTGGTACCTCATACGCTACAAGTACGCGCGGCGCTCTCGCCGCGAAAAGATTGTATGGAGCGCCCGCGGCCCGGTGGAAACTGCGCTGCTGCTCATATCTCTTACAGGACTTGGACTTGTGCCGCTCCTCTACGTAGCGACAGCGATACCTCGTTTTGCCGCCTACAGCTTTCATCCCTTGTTCGCCTGGCTCGGGCTTTTCTTTGCGATTGCGGCTTTGGGTATGTTTCACCTGACGCATCGTGCGCTGGGACGGAACTGGTCGATCAGTCTCGATGTGCGGGAGAAGCATAAACTGGTGACGGAAGGGATTTATCGGAGAGTTCGACACCCGATGTATTCGGCATTTTGGCTGTGGGCTATCGCCCAGGCGCTGCTGCTGCCTAATTGGATTGCCGGCTTTGCGGGCCTGGCCGGCTTCGGGATCTTGTACTTTGGCCGCGTCGCCCGAGAAGAACGAATGATGTTGGAGACCTTTGGCGACAGCTATCGCGCGTATATGGCGCGGACGGGTCGGGTGTTCCCGCCAGTACTCAGAAGCAGGTCCTGACAGGTATCGGATCTGGGGAACCACAAACGACCGGGTTCCAAACACCTCAAATTCCGTGCCATTTCCGCAACATCTGACAACAAACGGCTGCTGCGACCGCTAATTGCCCAGTCTAATTGTTGCTGCCATGGCGAGCGTCGGGCTATCTGTTGACGGGTGAATTTCACGGTATCCTGATTCAGTGGGAGACTAAGATGTTGAAGTTCGTGATCCTCGGTGTCGCCTCTCTAGCTTTCGTGGGAACAGCAGCCGCTGCTGACCTCCCGCGGCCTCAGCCTCAGCCGGTAGCTGCGCCGGTCGGCAAATATCCCTTGGGCAAATATCCCGTCGGCAAGAGCCCGGTAGGCAAGTATCCGGTTGCGGCCCCGGTCGTGACCAAAGGTTGATCTAGTACCTGGTCGTGCGCCGACGGCGCACGTTTGAGGTAAATCGACTAGCTGTGGCATCCGATCTTTGATTCGCGAGGATTCGAAGATGCTGGGAATGACTCGGAAATATCCAGGTCTTCAACGTCTTGCTGGGGTCGCGGTGCTCGCGGCCTCCGTGAGCTTGGGGGCCGGGAGCGGGAGTGCACAACAGCTCGCGGCGCGCTCCGACCAGCAGCAACGGGACGCTTCCCCTAAACCGGCAGCCAAGCATGCTGAGAGCATGGCTGCGGTTACGCCCAGTGCCCCGCCTGCCAGGTCAGACGCTAAGCCGATCCAAAGAGCTACGGCCAGAGGCCCCTACTACGTCGATTTTCGTGCCCGCACGGCAGCATCCTACGGTCATGCCTTCGTCTGGTACGGAAAGACGAGCGAAAAGGAGGTCGAGGTCGCGGGTTTGGCTCCGGCTGGCGACACGCTGCCCTACATGTTGGGACACCTCGTATTTGTTCCCTCTGAAACAGGGGCGAGCTATGGCGATCTTGACGAGCAATATTTGACGGCGAGCTATCGTGTCTATTTGAACGAGGCTGACGCCAAGAAGGTCTTTGCTTACATCAAGCATCTCCAGGAGACCTCGCCGCTATGGAATGCGGCAACCACCAACTGCACCTTCTTTATCGGCCGCATAGCGACCTTTATGGGCCTGAAGGCTCCGTTTCATCTGTTAAAGCCTGAGGAATACGTAAACGAGCTCAGAGAGCTGAACGGTGGACGGAAAACGGTGCAGCTTGAATCCGATCGGAGCTAGACTCCTCCGTATTGAGTTCATCCAGCTTTCCTGACCGTTTGGATAGCCGCGCGCCCTTCAACGAGTTCAAGCGAGTGGTTTCCTTGGAGGAAACGCGACACTCGTGTGCGCCTCGTTTGATCGGATGCGCCCATCGGTACACCTCGCGACAAACGCGAAGCGTTTGCGCGGAGATCATGCTCAAGCAAAAGACAGAGCGGGATGATGATTCGAAGAAAAATCATCACACTCTAGTTAGCGTCGCCCGCATTTGGAGGCGATGGATCAGACCCTTGTTTTGAGCTAAGCCGTTCGAGCCGCCTCGAACGGCGCGGGCGGCGGCTCCACTACGGCAAATCAAGTGCGCGTAAGCTATTGCGCCGGTTCGGGGACGTTAATGCGGGTCTATATCATTGTTGCCGGCCTGGTCCTTTCGGTCATCGGAGGGGCAAGCGCCACGGTTGTCGATAAAGGAACCGACGCGCAGAGATCTTGCGAGCTGCTTGTTCAGAACTCGTTTCGCAATCAGGACGACGCTCGGTCCGCCGGCGCATGTGAGGGAATGATCGAGACTGCAGTGCTGTTTTCACCGAATCTGCCGGCTGACATACGTGCATGCCCGCCCGCGCAAGGCAGCATATTGCAGGGCGCCAAGGTCCTTCTGCGATATCTTGATAACAATCCGGATCGAGCGAAGGAACCGGGGATCACCGTCGCTATCGAAGCATTCAGAGATACTTGGCCCTGCCAGGGGGACGACGCCGATTCGTCCCCTAAGGCTGGACCAAAAAAGCGCGCGCCGAAAAAACCCAAACAATAGAAAGCGCCCTTTTGGCTCGCTGACGTCCTAGCGCACTGACCATGGCCATACCGATGACGGTTGCGGATTTTTGGCTTGCGGCCGCGCCGGGGTGGCCGTCGGCTTGTGCGTCTGGGCGACGTTGGTCGATGGCCGTGGACGCGGCACTGGTATTTCGGGCGTCACCTTCGGCTCTTCGGGGCTGATCTTTGGCTCTGAAGTGTTGGCGATGACGCGGGCCAATTGTTCCTGGCTTGCGTTGAGCCGCTCGGTGACCGTCGCGCTTTCGCCCGCCATCTGTATCTGGGCCGCCTTGATCTGATCGATGATATTGTTGTTGCGTGCCATTTCTGCCTGGATCGCCTTGAGTTGGCTCGCGACATTTTCGTTGTCGCGGACCAATTGCCCTTGCGCCGCCTCGAGCTGTTCGAGCGCTTGCCTCAAGGCAGCGAGATCGCGCGCTATCGGTTGGAGCTGCTGCGCCAAGTCGGACGACGGGACGACCGGAGTCGGCGCGACATTGGTCGGCGCAGCGTCTTTCGGTGCGGTCTGTGTCAGAGGTGCTGGGTCTGAGGAGGCCATCGTCTCCGTATGAACGGAGGACGACCGCCACCAGGTAGCGACACCAAAGGATGCTGCCAACAGAGAACCGACGAAAACCACATGGCGCCAATCCGCCGCTCGATGAATCCTTGCCAGGGGGGCGCGAGGCGGCTTCATGCTGGTCGGCGAGGGCGAAGGACCAATGCTGGTCGGCGGGTCCGAACGATTGACTCCCGCTTCGCGCGCCAACAGGTTCGAAATCTGCTCCTGCAGGTTCGCGACCTGCCCTTCCGCGAGTTTGCCGTCCAGCGTGGAATCCATTTGGTGCTCCGTATCAAACGCAACGTCACCCGCCTGAGAGCGATCCGCGCACTGCGCTACGGCGAGCTAACATTCAACAAGAGACAGATGCTTTTCGCAGAAAGTTCCCCCCCAAACTGTCCCTGCGTTTTAACACTGCCGACGAGGCGGAACTATGTTTACGGCCGGCGAACAGCTTTGGGCCGGAAAAATGGGACGCCGATCCGTCCAACTGCCGAAAATGCATAGTCCGCCGCTGGGGAGCAGCGCTAACGTTTAGGTTCACTCAGGTTGTTGGTGCAGCATCGCTCGGGCCAGGTCGGTGCTCTAAATTTTCCAGACACTTATTCGTCCGAGGCCCGAGCCAAATCAAAGGAGGACGCAATGAGTAAGCTCTTTTCGGCAGCACTGATCGCTGTGGCCATGTTCGCTAGTCCGGCGATGGCGGCATGGTACGACAGAAACGGCGCAGCCGTCGCTTCTTCCCGCATCGTTCACTGCATCCGGGCTCCAGACGTTGGCCAGTTTGCCGGAGGTGCCTGGAATAATCCTCCCTGCGAACCGGCAACCTGGCGCTCAGGCGGCAGGGCGGCGTGGTATGACAGAAACGGCGCAGTCATCGCCCCCTCCCGCGTCGTTCACTGCATCCGGGCTCCAGACGTTGGCCAGTTTGCCGGAGGCGCCTGGAACAATCCTCCCTGCGAACCGGCAACCTGGCGCTGAAGCGCCAGGTCATACTACGGTACGGCCAGTGACACCCCTGCCACTGGACCCGCGACTATGACCGGGCCGCAATCAAGCTTTCCCCGGCGCGCTTGTCGTTTGTCAGGCATCTCGTGCCGGTGCGCCCTATTCGTGCTCGCCGTTAAGGATCAGAGCGCCGAGTCCGAAGAACGTGACGCCGCCGACCCAGAGTAGTTCAAGCGCGGCCTCGGTCGCCGAGGTCTCGATCGGCACGTCGCGCGTGAAGGACACGGCGACGAACACCAGGTTCACAAGCAAGCCGATCCAGCCACACGCGAAGAACAGCCATTTGAACAGGGATTTCATGATCCTCGCTCTTGTCTTTCGCTTTGCCCAACCGCCGAAAATCGTCGAGGGCGCAGCGGAGGCCGTACAGCGGCACGCGCAGTTCACAGTGAATATAGGGGTGGAGCGAGTTTAACGCACCGGCGGGCCGCGCCGCGCGACGGCGCGCCGTCATTTGTTGCTTGAGATAAATCAAACGGGAACCAATAGGCTTGCATCACCATTCTGCGTAGGCGTCCTGTTTCTGAGCCAGCCATCTCCGTGAAAAGCGCACCCGTGCAGCAGCGCGCCCTGGATGTTGGAGAAGCAGAGCCGAGATGGGAATAAGAAGCTTTATCCGACTGATATTTGGGGCCGTTCCCGCTCCGCCCGATGCCACGAGGCTCGACGGAACAACCGAGGGCGCGCTTGCTCGCTCCTTGTCGAAATTCTCACCGGGCAAGCGGGGCTGGATCACGTCTGCCGAGGCGAGCATCTTGTTCTCGAACAAGGGCGCACAATACGCGTTCGGAGAAACGGACCGGGACGGCAGAAGAAAAATCGAGACGTTCGCGGCGCAGCACGGCTCTGTTGTCACCTTCATGCCGGTCGAAAGCCGGGTCTATTTTCAGCGCGATCCGACCTGAGCGGCTTCGTCGTTACCAGAGACGGGCGCGCACTCGTCACGAGTCGGGCCAGCATCTGCCTCAGGGCGCGATGCCCAAATGATCCGATACCGATTCTATTCCTGGCGTTGCCTCGGCCGCAACGCGAACGGCGGTCTTCTCATCCACGCTGTAGACAAATCCCCAGAGATCGGCGCAGCGGTCACTGACAATGATGTTGAAGGGTCTGCCCGCCCACGGCTGATCCTTGATGCTGTCGACGAAGCGTTGATGTAGCACGCGGTCGCTTTCAACCCAATCCGTATCGTCGTTGGCGCGTGCCAAGACTTGCAACAGGTTCGCACGGCTGACGATACCGACCACGAGTTCGTCCTGAACGATCGGCACCCGCTTGATGCTGTGCTTCTCCATCAAGTTCGCGATTTCCCGCAACGGTGTTTCCGGCTGCGCCGTGATCACCTCACGCGTCATCACATCGCTGACCCGTTTGGCGTGCGACTTGACGAACTCCTTCGCCAGGGCGTCGCTGGACATGAGTGTTTCGCTCCCTCCGGAACGGCGCTGTTCGGTGCCGATCTCGACGCGCCGGATCAGATCGCCTTCCGAAACGATGCCGACCAGCTTCGCGCGGATATCGATGACCGGGAGCGCGCTGACGCAGTTACTGACCATCGCATTGGCCGCGATTTGAACGGGGATATCGGGGCCAACCGAGATAACCCCACGAACCATCACGTCCCGCGCCTGCATGTCCGGCTCCCTTGTTCGGGGCAAAAAATCTACCACGCGCGCCGACTTATTGCAGCCCCGCAGGAAGCATGTCCGGTCGGGATTCAAGATGCGAAAGAACTCAGAGTGAGTAAATCTAGCCCGCTCGCCCCAGTAAGCGGACCTCAATGAGGGTATCGCCACTTCGCTGATGGGCCAATAGCTGCCCGCACCCTTAAGACGGCCGCGCGCACTTCGAAACTAACACCGGCACGTCAGGTCGAATCTTCCGTGCCAACGCGACGCGCTCGTTCCAATCGAAAGTAAACAGGCGAAAACCTTCTGAGAAACGTGCTACACTCGGCCTATGAAAACGTTTTCAGATAAGGTCCGCGACATCGTACGCAAGATCCCAAAGGGGACGACCATGACGTACAAAGCTGTCGCTGCTAAAGCCGGCAATCCGAAAGCTGCACGCGCGGTTGGTGCCATCATGCGCACGAATTACGACCCATCGATCCCGTGTCATCGCGTTATTGCAAGCGACGGCTCAATGCGCGGCTACGTTCGTCCGCGCCGTCGGCCGACCCAACAATGATCCGCCTGACAGGGAGCTTCACCGCTGTATCGCGGAAGGACGTGACGTAGCGCGCTTTACCGCTGCTTTGGGTCAAACTGAGAAGAACTCAGAGTGAGCCCATCTTTTCCGCTTTGACCTCGAATGCGGACATTCATCATAGCGGTCCGCATGTCTCCGACGGGCCACATGCGGACTCATGCACCGCGGCAAAGTAAGACCTATTCCGACTACGGGCGGTTTGTCTGCAATAGTGGGCCCGAGCGCTCTTGTAGCCTTGAAGTTGATGACTGGTTCGCATCTTGTTGGCTGCACGGGCAGCGGGTCATCGGCTTTTCCACGTCTCCGGCCGACATGGACGACGATGCAAACACTCAGATGCTTCAAGATCATTGCACGCAAGAATGGCGACTATGATCCCCCAATGACGGCGGACTGTTCATTGTCCTCCTCTGCTGAGTTGACCACTGCACTAACGTGCCGCCTTTAAGGCGTCGCCCCTCCCTTAATTCCGTCCTAACGATGACAAACAACGCCGGCACGATTCGGTTGTCCTATAATCTGCTAACGTTTGAATTGTCCGTACGGCTGCCCGGGTGACAGCGGTCCGTACGTTATTCGTCCCAGTCCCACGCGTCGTGAATCCGTTGTGGGCCAGGATATGGTGATGGAAAAGATGACGCAACATCATCAATTCGCGATTCTTTTTCCCTTGGTCGTTGGCGTAGGCGCAGTCGTATGTACGATTTTCGTCCATGCGCTCGCTATGGTCGCGACGGTAAACCTCTTTCGCTACGAGAGGAAACGAGGGCACGCAGGCGCCCGCGCCTTGATCGATCTTGCGATCCTCACACTGGTGATATCGTTCGCGTTCGTAGCCCACCTGATCGAGATCGCTTTATGGGCAACGTTACTCGTCCTCTGTGGAGAATTTCAAGAGTTCGGGATCGCCTTCTACTGCTCGGCGGTCAACTACACGACACTAGGTTACGGGGATGTGCTTCTGACCCCGTCTTGGCGATTGCTGGGACCGTTGGAGGCGACGAATGGAGCGCTGATGTTCGGTGTTTCGGCCGCGATGGTCTTTGCTGTTATACAACGGTTGGTTCTGGCTAGGTTTGAGGATCTCAGGCACTAAATGTTCGTCGGAGCGTTCGCCAATTGGGCGATACGTCGCCGCGGGTAGCGAGCGCCCCGGAGGTGCATCCCCGCCAGCGCCTGCAGCCGTAGTTTCGTATCAACGATTTGGCTCCGCACGCTTCCATGTCCAGAAATGAGTTTGTCTCCTCTCCGCCGGATCTTATCGGAGGGCGCGCACTTATGTCCGGTGGGGTCAATCGCTAGCGAATCCGGCGTTTCGGGGCATGTCGATTTACCCCCGTTCGCGACCGAACTGCGGACATCCCGGATCGGCGGCTTCGTGCCAATAGGCGGCATCGTTCCGTCACCTCGTCGACACGCGGGATCCCGCATGCACACCTTATTCGTGACCGATCTGAGCGCCTTTCTCAGCCACCGAACGTTTCATCAGCAGCACCAGGGGCACCAGCACCAGCGTCACCACCGCCAACACCATAAAGACATCGAAATAGGCAAGTGACGATGCCTGCTGCTGCCGCAAGTTCTCAAGCGTCTGCCAGGCCAGCTGCTGTGCGGCAGACGGGTCGCCGGTCTGCTGCAGGAACACCCCGCGCGCCTGATCGAGGAAGGAGGCAACGGTCGCGTTGAAGGAATCGAGGGACTCACCGAGGCGCAGAACGTGAAACTGGTCGCGGCGCTCCTGGATCGTCTGCGCCATCGACGTCCCGACACTGCCTCCCTCGTTGCGCAGCAGACTGAGCAAGCCAACAGCCGCTCCACGTAGCAATGGTGGCGTATAGAGATAGGCCGCCACATTTGCAGGCGCAAAGCACATCGAGAGTCCGACGACCAGCATGACCCGAGGCCAGACAACCTGGCCGGGGCTGATCTCCAGGTTCATCTGCGACATCCAGTAATTGCCGACCGCCATGATCAACAGGCCTGCGGCAAGCAACCACCGGGCATCAGTCCCCCGGCCAAGTGCACGGCCGACAAACGGCATGACCAGGACCGCGAAGAACCCGGCCGGCGACATCACCAATCCGGCGCTGAGCGCATCATAGCCGAACAGGGATTGCAGCAGGGCCGGCAATGATGTGCTGGCGGCATACAGGACGGCGAAAGCGAAGAAGATGATGAGGCAGCACAAGGCGAAGTTTCGCTCCCGCAAGGGCCGGAAATTGACCACAGGACTCGGGTGGCGCAACTCCCAGACGATCAGAGCGATTAGGCCCACAACGAAAAGGATTGCCAGCGTCTGCACCCGCCAGAATGGATCGCTCAGCCAGTCCCACTCCTGTCCCTTGCTGAGCATCACCTCCCAGGAGACCATGACGATCACCAGGAGTGACAGGCCGAGCGTGTCAAAACGCAACGGCTGCCGCTTCAACTCCATTCGCTGCCTGGTGAGATAGTCCGGATCCCGGAGCAAGGCATAACAGGCAGCAAGCGCCAGGAGACCGACCGGGACGTTAATATAGAACACCCATCGCCACGAATAACTGTCTGTGATCCAACCGCCAAGAGTGGGGCCGACGACCGGCGCTAGGAGGGCGGCCAGGCCAAACAGCGTCATCGCTGTGCCTTGCTTCTCCACCGGAAAGGCGTCCAGCAGCACGCCCTGACTGGATGGCTGTAAACCGCCTCCCGCCAAGCCTTGCAGGACGCGGAACACGATCAGCTGACTGAGACTGGTCGCCATTCCACACAATCCGGAAGCGAGGGTAAAGACAGCTATCGACAGCAGGAAGTAGTTGCGGCGACCGAGATGCGCCGAAAGCCAGCCGGTGATCGGCAGGATGATGGCGTTGGCGGCGAGATAGCTGGTGATGACCCATTCGCCATCGTCGACAGTGGCCGACAGACCTCCGGCGATGTATCGCAGCGCCACCACCGTGATGGTAGTGTCGAGCACCTCCATGAAGGTCGGCACCACGACGATCGCGGCCACCACCCAGGGATTTACCCCCGTTTGGGATCTGGCGGGTGAAAGGACCGCGTCGGTCATTTGCCGGCGCCTTGCGCGCTCGTGGACGAAGCGGCGGCCGACGACGGCTGTAAGTTGCTTTGAAGGAACTTCCCAGCATCGGGTCCAGTGGGCGGCTCGTTGATATAGACGTAGGGAACGACCGACGTGCCGATGAACAGAGGGTTCTTGTCCGGTTCGTATCCTTCAAGCTCGATCCGGACCGGGAGCCGCTGCACGATCTTGACAAAGTTGCCCGTGGCATTCTGTGGCGGCAGCAACGCGAGCGTCGATCCCGTCCCCATGGTGAAGCCCGCGATCCGGCCTTTGAACACCTGTTTGTCGCCGTACATGTCGACATAGACATCAGCAGTCTGACCGATGCGCAAATCGCGCAGCTGCGTCTCCTTGAAGTTGGCATCGACCCAGATCTCGCTGAGCGAGCGGAGCGCCATCAAGTTCTGCCCGGCCTGGACATCATTGCCGGGATTGACGTTGCGGCGCGTGACAACGCCGTCGATCTCCGCGGCAACGTCGCAATAGCGAAGGTCGAGTTCAGCCAGAGCGAGGTCGCGTTTGGCGGCAGCGAGCTTGGCCTCGGCCTGCTTGACGGCCGGCGCCTCCGCGGCCAGCCGATCGAACGTGCGGTTGACGTCGCCTTTGGGATCGAGCTTATAGAACTCCTCGAGCATCTGCTTCGGAGTCTGGTTATACGAATGCAGAACGCCGAGTTCAGCCGCAGTCTGAATCAGCCCCGCCTGCGCCTGCAGGACCGAAGAAAACGTCTGATCGAGATCGGGCGGCACCCGGTCGAGATCCGCGCTGTCTTCGGGCTGCGTCTGCAGGCCCAAAGAGACACGGACCTGATTCACATCCGCCAATGCCTGGACGATACCCGCTTGGGCAATCGACAACGACGCCTGACGTTGATCATAGAGCTCGCGGCTCGCCGTCTCAGATACGACCAGGCGCGCTGTCCGGTCGAACTCCTGCTGCGCGAGTGTAAGTGTCGCCTTCGCCTTCTTGAGCGCGGCGACCCGAGCATGCAGCAGGGCTATCTGGTTTTCGACGTTCTCAATGGCTTGTTGCAATTGCCAGCGCCGGCTCATGGCTTGTGCTTCGATGCCCCGCACCGTGGCCCGGGTCGCGTCGAGATCCGCCTGGGCGGTGTCGACGGCCGCTTTCTTCACGGCGACCGCGTCCCGAAATGGCTCCTTGTCGAGTTCAACGAGAAGATCTCCCTTGTGCACACGGTTGTTGTCATCGACCAGAACCCGGGCAACCTGACCGCGGACACGGGGAGCGACGAACGTCACGTGTCCGTTCACGAAGGCGTCGTCGGTCGAAACCGTGCTGAGCACGAACCGGATCCAGGGGATGGCATAAACCGCGGCCGCAATGACCACAGCGCCGACCACACCGATCAGCAACTTTCGCCGCGGTGTGAACCGTTGATTCGCCGGTGGCAGGGGTTTTGAAGCAGTATCTGGTTTGCCGTCACGATGGACTGCAGCACCGACTTGGGCTGTCACGGGCGCGTCGACCGAACTTGACTCGCCGCTATGCTCGGTCATCTCGGTAGGCATCGCAGCTCCTAACGATTTCGCTCAGTGCAATTTTGGTTGAGGCGGCGACGACCTCATGGCCGCCTTGGCGCAGAATGGCGACGGATTCGAGCCGTTCAGGCCGGTGCCGCCGATCATGACGATCTTCATGAGTCCCCCTCCCCTGTGTCGATGACCGCAGAACAGGTTCGAAAAGCGGGTTCGAATGCTAAAGGGCCAGGCGCAACCCCGCTGGTGAGAGCGTGATAAGGCCCGCCGTCTCGTCGGCATTTCGTTGCCAACGCCAGCATAGCACGCCACGCGACTTTCTCAGCCGTCATGAACTGGTCAGCATTACTGAACGATTTGTTGACGACACACGGATAGCTCATGTCCGAGATGGGTCAGGGGCCGGCGAACGAAGGCCCCACAAGCTCCGTCCGGTCTACCCAGTAAGCTGACGTCGCAATCTTCAATCCGGGTTTTGGCCATGGGCCAAAATCTGAAGTGTCTGACTGGCGCGCCCTATCCGTTTCGTAGACTGGCAACCTCGGGCCTAGCCAGAAATGGGTGGCGCCCGAACGGGCCTTGATTGTGCCGAACGTGAACGTGTCGCGCCGCCTTGGCACGCCTTCGGCCGCGCTAGATGATCGAGTGACTTCGATTGAGCGAGGCTCGCCACGTACTTGTTTGACGTGCTTAGAGAACAAAGATCGTTGTTTTTCGAAAGCCAAGGCGTTGAAGTCGTCGCATGCTACTGAAAACGACGGGCTAGCGTCTTGATCGGATCTTTCGGATGTCAAACTGCCGAGCAAGTTGATAGAGGTTCGGTATTGATTTCGTCTCGCTGACGAGGCGAGTTTACATTTGAGCTCGATAGCTGCTTGAGAGCGGACCATGTCAAGCAAGTTTGTCTATGGGGTCGCATTGGCTCTGGCGTCGTTATTTCTGGCAAACATTGGATCTGCAGAGGACGCCTCGTCACTCCGCAAGGGATCATGGCCGATTCGCAATGGGCACAATTATCAGCCAACCGAGCATGAACTGAGAGGCTTGCATCGGGAGGATGTCACGCCCGATCAGGCGCGCGAGATCGACCAATTGTACGATCAGCTCCTGACAAACGGTGAAAAAGTCCGCAATCGGCGTCCCGCACCCAAACGTTGAGGACACGCCGTTGGGTAGGAGATGAGCGGCTATCAGGTGAAGAACCTCTCGCATACGCTGGATAAATCCAAAGCGGCAGGCATTGGGAGCAAGCAAGAGCAATTCCAGGCATTGCTCCTTTAGTTACTACAGGGTCTACTTTTCCACCTCTGGGCGACAGGAAATCGCAATGAAAACATATGACTTGATGGTGATTGGGTCAGGCACCGCCGCTCAGGTCACCGAGTCCTCCGGCCGAGACGATGGAGCATATAATTGAGCCTGTAAAGCCTCATCAATCTCAGTCGCGCGCTTATGGTGACATTCGTCGTCATCAGCCAGATGCGACCTTGGCTCCGGAGTGCGATCCCGAGGATTGCTTGGCCTTCTCGTTGAGGAAAAATCCAATGAACGCTATCGCTCAGCTTCTCGGCCGCACGGGCCTCCTGAAGGTCGATTATCACCTGCTCCGCGCCGCAATGGTGATCATCTTCGCATGGTTCGGGTACGACAAATGGTTCGAATCGGAGATCAGAGGACTGCTGCCCATAATTACCCACGGCCCGCTTATCTCCTGGACGATTCCGGTGTTGGGCATTCGCGGCACCGGCATTCTTCTCGGCACCTCAGAATGGACGTTTGGCACGTTGCTGCTTCTGGGTTTCTGGAACAACAAAGCGGGCATGCTCGGCGCCCTCGGTTCGACCTTCACCTTCATCGCTACCTTCACGGCATTTCCGTTCGTTCCGGACGCGTGGGATGCTGGCGCCGGAGGCTTTCCAGCGATGACGAATAGTTCGGCCTTCCTTTTGAAGGATCTCGTGCTGCTCGCCGTCTCAGTCTACCTCCTGAAGGAAGACGTTAAACGGATCGTCACCCCGGGTCGCGCGTTGCAATCTTCCGAACTGAAGGCTGGTGCGCTCCGACTGGCAGACAATTGAAAAGATCAAAGAGTCTACCCGGGGCGCTGGTTGCGGTGTCCTACAAGGACAAGACGGCAACGGTCATTTATGACGACGCTAACGCCGACGTGAACCAACTAACCTCGGCCACCACGAAGGCTAGTTATCCGTCCACACCCAAGAGCTGATCCGATGCTTTTCAATCGACTATCACTTGTCCGTACTGCGCCGTCGCGAAAGTCGAGATTATGCCGACGGATGCCTGTCAGTTTTTCTATGAATGCACCGGCTACGGCACAAAGCTAAAGCCCAAGTCCGTGATCTGGATCATCGCCCTCATCTGGATGGGCACAGCGCGCATGCTGAATGCGCGAAGCTGTACTCGTACACACTGCCGATACATCGGACCTTACTACCTCGCCATGACCGTACCCGTGATGGTGCTTGGTGCGGAGGTCGTCACCATCGGCATACTTGGTGGGTTTGTTTGGGCGTGATCATCCTCGGTGGCAGCGGGCTGATATGGTGGGCCACAGAACGCGCTGGGGGAAGCTCTCTCAGTGTTGATAGCGGAACGCTGTTCACCGCACGAGGTCCGTTGTGGGTCATTTTCGACCGATTCCGCGGGCTCTGCCTACCACTTGATGGCCGCTTTGCTCCAAAACGGTTGCCGGCCCGAGCATCGTGTTTGACCTGACGGTTGTGATTCAAGCTCACGAGCTGGGGCCACGTTTCATGCGCTCCGAACTCGCGACTATGGGGGAGACGGCGTTCGCGCCAGCTGCAGCGCAGCCTCGACGCCGCCTTCCAGGATCTGCTCCGCCTGGGCAGTGTCGGGCACGGCCCGCGCGAACTGGAGGGTGCCCACCATGAGGCCGAAGATGGCCGTCGCACGGCGGACGCTCTTTGCGGAGCCGGCATCTGGAAGCAGTGCAGCCAGCGTCGAAACGTAGCTTCGCAGCGCCTCCTCGTAGGCCCGCCGGGTGGGCGAGGGCTGGCGGGCGATTTCCGGGAGCAACGCCGCCGAAGGGCACCCCGCGGCCAGGTTTTCAAGGTGGGCGCGGTTCAGGTAGCTCCGGATCGCGCCTTCGAGATCGAGGCCCCTTCGCTGATCTTCATCGAGGCGATGTTGCTGGTCGGCGAGCGCGCTCGCCAGCGCCTCGCGAACGAGCGCCTCCTTGGAGTCGAAGTGCGGAGAGAATGCCCCTTTGGTCAGGCCGGCTTCGCCCATGACCCCGCCGATCCCGGCGGCGGAGACGCCGTCTCGGCGAAAGCATTTCGACGCCACATCGACGATGTGCCGTCGCGTCGCCGCCTTATGACCCTTCTCGAAACGCATTGTTCCTTCTCGTTCCCTAGCCTGCCGACAAGACGCCTTCGATCCGGCGTGCAAGGTCCAAGAGCGTCCCGTCACTCCCCAAGGAGGCGTCCAGTTCAAGGCCGATGGGGAGGCCGCCGCGCGATAGGCCAGCCGGAAGGCTAATAGCCGGCAGGCCCACGCTGCTCGCCAACACGGTGTGGTTCGCCAGGGTAAGGTGACTAACCTGCCGCCCCGCGATTTGGAAGTTCGTCTGCTGTTCGATCAAAGGCGCCGTGCAGGGCGTCGTCGGTTGCAGTATGGCCTGCACCCCTCGGGCGACGAACACCTCGTCGAGCCGGCGTTGGATTTCCGGGCGGCTCACAGCCAGTGCGGTCTGATAGGCCTCTGCGGAGATAGCGCCTGCACCTTCCGGCAAGACCACATGTCTCCACGTGTCACGAAGCTCGGGCTTGAGTCCCTCGATGATCTCCTCGAACGTGGTCGGGATATCGTGGCGGCGAAGGAACTCAGAAATCGCGCCCATCGTCTCATGGAAGAAGATGCTCCATGTCGCTGTCTGCGTAAGGGCGCCGAAGTCATCGCCAAGGTCGACCTCAACGACCTCGGCGCCGGCGTCCCGCAGCCGACGCACCACCTCGCGGAAGCGCCCTTCGATTTCCGGGTCGACCAGATCGAGAACTTGTCGCGGTGCGTAGGCCAGCCGGGTCCCCTTCGCGTCGTATCCGCGCCCGGATGGCTCCGCGGCCATTTCACCGGTCACCACCTGATCCATAAGAGCGCAATCCTCAACGCTGCGGGCGAACACGCCCGTCGTGTCGAGGGTATGGGAGATCGGCGCAACGCCATTGCGGGGCCATCGCCCGGTCGTAGGCTTGAATCCCACTACGCCACAGAGCGATGCGGGCACCCGGATCGACCCGACGGTATCACCCCCTAAGGATGCGGGAACGATGCCGGCGGCCACGGATGCGGCGGATCCGCTCGACGAGCCGCCCGACACGCGATCGCGGGCGAATGGGTTCTTCATCTGGCCATAGCGGGCATTGTGACCGGTCAAGCCGTAGGACATCTCGACGAGGTTGTTCTTGCCGAAGACCAGAGCGCCCGCCCCCTTGATGGCGCGGACAGCGTCCGCGTCTTCCCGCGGCACGAAGTGAGCGAGACCGTCGAGACCAAGGCTCGTAGGCAGCCCTTTCGTCAAATAGCTGTCCTTCACCCCGAGCGGCACGCCCAGGAGCGGCGCCACCGACCCGGCCGCACGCGCCTTGTCCGCGTCCCGCGCGGCCGCCAGCACGGCGGCCTCGTCGATAGTGATGAAGGCATTGAGCTCGGCAAGCGCTCCGGCGCGCTGCAGAAGCGCCGTGGTGTAGGTCTCCGACGTGATGTCGCCGTTACGAACTGCGGCTGCAGCGGCTGCGAGCCCAAGGGAGGCCAGGTCCGCGGTGTCTCGCGATGCGGCGCGGCGTGAAGTGGCGGTTGTGTCGTCCATGAAATCCTCGCAAGAGAGCTGAGACGCGGCATCTCACTGCCATGAACGGCGGCTTAGCTCGATGTAATTACGATTATCATATAAAATTACGATCGTAATTCAATAGGAATCTTCGCGGAGATGTGGCGTCGCCAGACACATAAAGGTGAGACGCCGGCAGCAGCGGCCAAACGGCAGCCAAGGCAAGCATGCGGGTGCACGCCGCCGAGCACGCTCTTACGCACTCATTCAGCATGGAAGATGCCGATTGATTGAGCCGGGGCAATCACTCGTTTCGACGAACCACAGACCTGGCTCATCGTCGTCATAGTGATCGCAGGGCTCCTCAGATTGCGGGAGCCACGCCATCTATTTGCTCAAGCATTCCCGGCGGCGGGACTGCTGGCCTACTTCAGGCCGACGCAATGGTCACGGCCGGTAGGCTGAGCCCATGACTTTTGCGTCGGAGACTAGACTCCCAAGAGTGCCGACACACCTTCCCGACGAAACGACGTGTGGGCGGTCGCAAACTGTCATCTCAAGCGTTCGGCCGTCGCTAGCGTCGGCGCCGGATAGCGGGCATAGAGGGTGTCGACGCGGTCCCGCCACATCGCCACGAACGCGCCCGAGGTGAGGCGATCGACCGACTTCCATTCGCGTTTGACCGCCGGCAGCGTGTTGCCCCAGATAGCGCGCTTGCACCATCGCTCGCCCTTCGCCGAGCCCTCCTGGGTTGCGCACATCGATTTCCAGGCAATCCGCTGCGGATGGCTGACGTGTTCGGCGGCTCCTTCTCCGCCCTGCTGGTGGATCAGGTAGAGATCGGAAAACGTCGGCTGCTTGTGAGTTATTACTTCGAATAGAACAGCCTCGGTGACGAACTTGTAGGCGGCAGCCATCGCGTTGTCGCGAGGATTGAGGATGTCGCCCGATCCGTATTTGCCGAACTCAGCCTTGCTCAGCTGGAACAGACCGATATAGGAGCCAGTGCGTTGCCTGGGATCGAAATCGGATTCGATTTTGGCGACCGCCTTCATGAAATTGGCATCGACATCGAACGCCTTGGCCGCGCGTTCGATCTCCTGGACGGGCGTTCCGAGCGGGACGCCGCTCAACGCCGACAAGGCGATCTTCGCGGGTTTCTCCGGCGGCGGAATTTCCGAGTAGACATAATACTTCAGATACGACTGTTTGCCTTCGTCCGGATTGGGCGAAGCAGGCGGACCGCCCTGTCGTAGCGTCGCCTCGTTCTCGGGCGGCACAGCCTCGAGGCTGGCACTGGCGTGCAACATCCGTCGTTGCCGCAGCGAACTGGTCACATCGGACGGCATCGCCGCGTCCGGCGCCGCGGCGCTGAATCCCTCCGCAACGATCGCATTAGCCGATGACCTTGTATCGAATTTCGCCTCGAGGACCGGGGCCGGCAATGCTGCCAGGGCGTTTGTCAGGACCCTCGTCACATTAAGCGGCATGGCGCTGAATGCATCAGCAACTCTCGCATTCGGCGTTGCGACGCTCGGGGGCGATGCCGCGATTTGACAAATCGCGGCAAGCGAAGTCGCGATCAGCGCGCCGGCAACACAGCTTGCTTGCCAAATCTTCAATGTCGCCAGCCGCGCTGCCGCGGTTCCCCCATACAATTCCGACTGCAGATCCCCGACTTGGTGCGCATATTAAGGGGACAAAGGGAAGACAATAGGGCGCACCTGTGGCGCAGGTGCGGCCTGTCTCGGCCGCTTCGCCAAGATCGCCTAAATTGGAGTTGGGGTCTTGATGCACCTCCCGCCGAGGGACAGGACAGACCCCATGTCCGCGCCTTCCCGCGGTACGAAGTGAGCGAGACCGTCGAGACCCAGGCTCGTGGGCAGCCCTTTCGCCAAATAGCTGCCCCTCACCCCGAGCGGCACGCCTAGCAGCGGCGGCGCCGCCCCAACCGCACGCGCCTTGTCCACGTCCCTTGCGGCCGCGAGCACGGCAGCCTCGTCGATGGCGATGAAGGCATTGAGTTCGGCAAGCGCTCGGGCACGCTGCAGAAGCGCCGTGGTGTAGGTCTCCGACGTGATGTCGCCGTTACGAATTGCGGCTGCAGCGGCTGCGAGCCGTGCGGCATCGGCGGCTAATCTTCTTCCGTTCTCACATACTGACTGCCGTATGGATGGAGCGGCAATGTTGTACCAAACCGTCGTGCGAGACCACGAAATACTTCAGCGGTGTGTCGATCTCGTAGAAATAGATGTTGGCGACGAAGCCATAGATGCCGGCGTCGATGGCCGTCGGTCTGTCGCCATGCACATAGCCTTGCCGCGGGATCAGGCTCGCGAGTGCGGCGAGATCGGCGAGCCCGCGGGCCATCACGGCGTCAGCCTCGAAGCGGCCGATGCCCTGGTAATAGTAGCGCTGGATGTTGAACTCCCTGGCCTTCATCAACCCGTCATCGGTAAGGCTCGGATGCTCTCGCTTGAGCGCATCGCGGAACTGGGGCCAGTAGCGCTCGTCCTTCCAGCGGGAATAGGACATCACCCAGTAGAGATCGTCGAGCGTGCGTGTGATGAGGAGATTGGTCGCGCGCTGCGCCGGCGTCAGCGCGACGTCCAGTGTCACGCCATATTTTTCGGTGGCATACGCAAGGATGGTCTCGCTGTCACCGACGCTGTCATGGCCATCTACGATATATGGCAATTGTCCGCGCGGCGCCTTCGACGCATCGAAAATATGCTCGTGCCGGAACGGCACGCCAGCGAGCTTGAGGAAGGCGAATACCTTCAGACCGTAGCCATTGTTGTCGGCGACGCCGAACAGCGGCGGATAGGAATAAAGCGTGAGCATGGTGGCCTGTCAGGTTCAAGCAGGCTATTTTCAAAGTTGACCAGTCGAAAAAGACCGGCAGACACCCTCAGTGCGCCGAGCATAGTCTAGGCCACCAATTAAATCGAGGATGCCAACGTCTGCTTTGGGCCAACAGTCGACGTCAAGGGGCCGGCGCTTTTTCGCATTCAGCCGGCTGTTTGGTGCTGACGACGATGAGAGTGTCTCTAACGCCGCGCTGTTGATGGCAAGCGAGCCCACGCGGCACCAGCGAAAATTTGATCCCGCATCGGCCGAATCTGCATAGCCACGGTCCTCGTTGGGCAGAGACTGGCGGCTCTAACGGTCGATTGGAGGGATCAGTGAGCATGGTTAGGACATTCTACCTCACCTGGCTCGGGCTGCTTGCCGCTGCGATGGTGGCGAGCACACCGACGGTCGCGCAACAACAGACGAAGCCGAACATCATCCTGATCGTGTCAGATGACTTCGGCTTCGGAGACGCAGGCGTCTACGGTGGCGGCGAAGGCCGCGGTATGCCGACGCCGAGTATCGATCGCCTAGCAAGCGAAGGCATGACGTTCTTCTCATTTTATGCACAGCCGAGCTGCACGCCGGGCCGCGCAGCAATCCAAACCGGCCGGATTCCCAACCGCAGCGGCATGACCACGGTGGCCTTCCAAGGTCAGGGCGGCGGCCTGCCAGCGGCAGAGTGAACGCTGGGTTCCGTCTTGAAGACCGGCGGCTACAAGACGTTTTTCACTGGCAAGTGGCACCTCGGCGAAGCCGACTATGCGCTGCCCAATGCGCAGGGCTACGACGAGATGAAATACGCCGGCCTCTACCACCTCAACGCCTACACCTACGGCGATCCGCAGTGGTTCCCCGCCATGCCCGCAGACCTGCGCGCCATGTTTCAAAAAGTGACTAAGGGCTCGATGTCCGGCAACGCGGGCGAGCAAGCCCGTGAGGACTTCAAGATCAACGGTGAGTATGTCGACACGCCGCAACAAGGCGTTGTCGGGATACCGTTCTTCGATGGCTACATCGAAAAGGCGGCGCTCGACTACCTCGACCGTAACGCCAAGTCGACGCAGCCGTTCTTCATGAGCGTCAACTTCATGAAGGTGCACCAACCGAACCTGCCGCGCCCGGACTTCATCCACAAGTCACTGTCCAAGAGCAAATACGCGGACTCGGTTGTCGAAACCGACACGCGCATCGGTCACGTCATCGACAAGGTCCGTGCGCTCGGCCTCGACAAGAACACCTATATCTTCTGGACCACGGATAACGGCGCCTGGCAGGATGTCTACCCCGACGCCGGCTACACCCCGTTCCGGGGCACGAAGGGCACGGTGCGCGAGGGCGGCAGCCGCGTCCCGGCCATCGCCTTTGGGCCGAACATCAAGCCCGGCAGCAAGAACTATGACATCCTCGGCGGCCTCGACCTCATGGCCACGTTCGCATCGCTGGCCGGCATCAAGCTGCCGGAGAACGACCGGGAAGGAAAGCCCATCATCTTCGACAGCTATGACATGTCGCCCGTCCTGTTCGGCACCGGCAAGTCGGCACGCTCGTCGTGGTTCTATTTCACCGAGAACGAGTTGTCGCCCGGGGCGGTGCGTTTCGCCCAATACAAGTTCGTGTTCAATCTGCGCGGAGATGACGGCGGAGCGACCGGCGGGCTTGCGGTCGATAGCAACGTCGGGTGGAAAGGCCCCGACAAGTACGTGGCCACCGTGCCCCAGATTTTCGATCTCTGGCAGGACCCCCAGGAGCGCTATGACATCCTCATGAATAACTACACCGAGACGACCTGGATGATGGTCGCCATGGGCGAAGAGGTAAAGAAATTGATGGGTACCTACGTCAAGTATCCGCCGCGCAAGCAACAGAGCTTGTCCTACGGAGGGCCACTCACGTTGCCAATGTATGAGCGGTTCCAATATATTCGCGAGATGTTGGCGAAGGAGGGCATCAACATTCCGGTGCCCACTGGAAACTAGCCTCTGCTAAATACTACCTGCGCTGTCCATCACTTTTCGACGGGCAGCGCAGCCGATGCTCGTGACCGCCGTTCAGCTGGTCAAACCCCTACGAGCCATCGCGGCCCGCAATGTCCGAGTTGGGCCAAGAGCCGACATGAAGAAGTGGCGCCGAGGCTCTACGACCGACGAGATGCTTTCTTTCCGCCCGGCAGGAGACCAGCGGCTCGATAGCCATCGATGAGTGCATCGAACAGTGAGATGTCCGAGCGGCTGCGTGCCATGAGCTGGGCCCCCGCGACGGCGGCGAAGATCGAGCGGGCTCGGGCTTCGCTTTCCTCACGTCCGACCAAGCCCGCCGCGACAAGAGTTCTGCTCAGCCATGCTACGTTGACGTCGCCGAAAGCTTGCACCTCCTTCTGAACCTCCACCGGCAGGTCGTCGTATTCGGCGGACATGAAGCTGCAAAGGCACAGACGGTTGCCGCTCTCGAGCGATCTTCGGAAGATGTTGGGATATGCTTGCAGACAGCGCAGCGGGTCGGCGCATGCCAACGACATGGCGTCCAGTTCGGCGGCCGTATCTTGCCAATAACGCTTCGCTACCGCCGCGCCGAGATCGGCCTTGCTCGGGAAGTGGTGGTAGATGCTCGGGGCTCTGATACCCACATCGGCCGCGAGATCGCGGAAGTTCATGCCGCTGTAGCCGTGAGCCTGCGCCGTCCGCCTGGCCGCCGCCAAGATCGCTTCTCGTGAATTTGCGCTCAACGAACCCCCCTATGCGCTACCTACCAAGCGTTAGATAGGGGTTGACGCCAGGTTTTGGAAGAGATAATTACATCCTACCAAGTGTTAGGTAGGCAACATCCATGAAGACCGACATCATCTATTCCGACGCGACCAAGCTGGCCGAACTGATCCGCACTAAGGAGCTGTCGCCAGTGGAGGTCGTGCAGGCCCATCTCGATCGCATCGGGGCCGTGGACCCGAAGATCAACGCGATTGTTACGCTCGCCGACGATGCGCTCGAAGCAGCCAAGGTGGCGGAGAAGGCGATCGTCGCCGGCGAGGAGCTCGAGCCGCTGCATGGCGTGCCCTTCACGGTGAAGGACTCGATCGACACTGCGGGCGTGGCGACCCAGCGCGGTTCGCCGATCTTCAAGGGACGCGTTCCCGAGATCGACGCGACCAGCGTCGCACGCATGAAGAAGGCGGGCGGCATCTTGCTCGCAAAGACGAACCTTCCCGAGTTCTCCTATTGGATCGAAAGCGACAATCTGCTCTCCGGCAGGTCGAATAATCCTTGGGATCTGACCCGCACGCCGGGGGGCTCGAGCGGCGGTGAATCCGCGGCCATCGCGGCGGGCATGTCGCCGCTGGGACTGGGCACCGACCTTGCGATCTCGGTGCGCGGTCCGGCCGCGCAGACCGGGATCGTCTCCCTCAAGGCAACGCATGGGCGTGTGCCCATGACTGGGATCTGGCCGCGCGCGCCGCGCCGCTTCTGGCATGTTGGTCCCATGGCACGCAGTGTCCGCGACCTCGCGCTCGCCTTCTCGCAACTGGCCGGCCCTGACGGCCAAGACGCTTTCGCAACGAGCACCGCGCAGTTCGATGCGGGGGTCGGGCGCTCGCCCGATCGTCAGCTCCGGGTGGGCTGGCTGGTCGAGCCCGGCTTCGGGCCGGTCGACCCCGAGGTCGCCGTCACGGTGAAGGGGGCCGCCGAGGCGCTCAAGGACCTGGGCTGTTTCGTGGAGCCGGTGCGCATCCCGGCGCTCGAGCGTGACTTCGCCCTCGACGTGTTCAACCGCCTTCACGTGATGGAGATGAAGCCTGCATTCGCGGAGGCGACCGCCGGCCGCAGTCAGGACGAACTCTATAAAATGGCCAAGACCATGCTCTCGCTGCCCGATACGTCCATGAAGGACTACATCGACGCGGAACAGGCCGCCGAGCGGCTGCGCGACGGCTATGCCGACTATTTCAGGACATACGACGCGCTGATCACCCCGGTCCTGCCGATCCCGGCCCACAAGCATGGCGTCGCAAAGTTCGTCATCAACGGCAAGACCGTGGACGCCACCTACCTCCAGGGCGCCACCGTGCCGCTCAACGTCACCGGGTTGCCCGGGCTGTCGATGCGGTTCGGCACCAGTAAGGAAGGACTGCCGATCAACGTGCAGCTCGTCGGAAGCTGGCTCGCCGAGTCGACCATCTTGCATCTTGCCTCCCTACTCGAGAACGTGAGCACCGTGCGAGACCTGCATCCGAACCTCTGAGAAGAAGACCTCTAACCGAACGCGAGCGCCGGCATCGTGTGACTCCGTAGCGATGCCGGCGTTAGCTGAATCAACAATCGACTGGAAGTCGGAGTTTGCGCCGTCTCATCCGTTCTCTCTTCGACGGGCAAATCAGCAAAACCTGTCCAGTCCGCGCAGAAAAAATATTTCTGTTTTTCCGAAATGCAAATCAGTCTATTAATCTGCGCGTCTCACCCGATTGAGGGGCGCTTCGCGATCGTCACGAGTGTTGCGGTGGGATGCGGTGGACGCGGATTGCGCAACGGACGAGTGCGCATGAGGCGGACGGCGAAGTCGTGTGGTCCTGACGCCCCGACGCTGGCGTCAAGTCCGTGAGAAGCCAACGCCTCTCATGGGCGACGGTGGCAAGAAGCCCGGTCTCACCGGCTATCTAATGCACACATCTTTGTTGCGAAGATCGGCGAAGACTGATTCCCTGGCGGGAGGCGGTCTTGTGGAGAGCGGTCGTATGTCGATGGAGGTGGGGCTGGGGCGATTTGGCGATCGTCGCCTG